>NZ_JBEXGX010000007.1:0-303471 GCF_040607495.1 Streptomyces sp. NPDC005281
AAACGCCCGGTTACATTCCGAACCCGGAAGCTAAGCCTCACAGCGCCGATGGTACTGCAGGGGGGACCCTGTGGGAGAGTAGGACGCCGCCGAACTATTATTAGAGCTCCGGCTCCTGGGAATTTTCCCGGGAGCCGGAGCTTTTTTGTTTTCCGGAAGGATTTCCCGCTGACGTCCCCGCTCCTGCCTCCCCTCTGCGCTGTCGCGCCGGGGCTGCGGGTAAGGTCAGGGGGCATCGTTGGCTCGTTTCCCACAGGAGGCCCCCGGGTGGAGGTCCAGGAGACCCGCGTTCAGACGAACCGGGTCCTCACCATCCCGAACATCCTCAGCATGGCGCGCCTCGCCGGCGTACCCATCTTCCTGTGGTTGATCCTCAGGCCGGAGTTCGGTGGTCCCAACAGCGACGGTTGGGCGCTGCTCGTCCTCATGCTGAGCGGCATCAGCGACTATCTGGACGGCAAGCTCGCCAGGCGCTGGAACCAGATCAGCAGCCTCGGCCGGCTGCTGGATCCCGCGGCCGACAGGCTCTACATCCTGTCGACGCTCGTCGGACTCACCTGGCGCGAGATTCTGCCGATCTGGCTCACGGCCGCACTTCTCGCACGCGAGCTGGTTCTGCTGGTGATGGTGTGGATCCTCCGGCGCCACGGCTATCCGCCCCCGCAGGTGAACTTCCTCGGGAAGGCGGCCACCTTCAACCTGATGTACGCCTTCCCGTTGCTGCTGCTCAGTGACGCCAGCGGCTGGATCGCGACAGTCGGCGCCATTTTCGGATGGGCGTTCGCCGGATGGGGTACAACGCTGTACTGGTGGGCAGGAGTCCTCTACGTGGTACAGGTCCGCCGGTTGATCCGAGCGGACACCATGGCCGAATGAGCTCAGCCCGATTGGGCGGCTCGAGAGCCCCGATGGCCCCCGCTCGAAAACTGCGGGACAATCAGGACGGGTGAAGTCGGCTGTACCGTCGTCTCTTCAAGGAGGACGCTTCCGACATGAAGGCCGTCGTGATGGCCGGAGGCGAAGGCACACGCCTTCGCCCAATGACCTCGAGCATGCCCAAGCCGCTCCTGCCCGTGGCGAACCGCCCGATCATGGAGCACGTACTCAGGCTGCTCAAAAGGCATGGGCTCAACGAAACCGTCGTCACTGTCCAGTTCCTGGCCTCACTGGTCAAGAACTACTTCGGTGACGGCGAAGAGCTCGGCATGGAGCTCACCTATGCCAATGAGGAGAAGCCACTCGGTACCGCCGGCAGCGTCAAGAACGCCGAGGAGGCGTTGAAGGACGATACCTTCCTCGTCATCTCCGGTGACGCTCTTACCGACTTCGATCTCACCGAACTCATCAACTTCCACAAGGAAAAGGGCGCCCTCGTCACCGTCTGTCTGACGCGCGTCCCCAATCCGCTGGAATTCGGCATCACCATCGTGGACGAGGAAGGCAAGGTCGAACGCTTCCTGGAGAAGCCGACCTGGGGCCAGGTCTTCTCGGACACCGTCAACACGGGCATCTACGTCATGGAGCCGGAGGTCTTCGACTACGTCGAGGCCGATACCTCCGTCGACTGGTCCGGAGACGTCTTCCCCCAGCTGATGAAGGAAGGCAAGCCGGTCTACGGCTATATCGCCGAGGGCTACTGGGAGGACGTCGGCACCCACGAGAGCTATGTGAAGGCTCAGGCCGACGTCCTTGAGGGCAAGGTCGACGTCGAACTCGACGGGTTCGAGCTGTCTCCGGGCGTCTGGGTGGCCGAGGGCGCGGAGGTCCACCCCGACGCCGTGCTGCGCGGGCCGCTGTACATCGGTGACTACGCCAAGGTCGAGGCGAACGCCGAGATCCGCGAGCACACCGTCGTCGGCTCCAACGTCGTCGTGAAGAGCGGAGCCTTCCTCCACCGGGCCGTCGTGCACGACAACGTGTACGTCGGGCAGCACAGCAATCTGCGCGGCTGCGTGGTCGGAAAGAACACCGACATCATGCGGGCCGCCCGTATCGAGGACGGCGCCGTGATCGGCGACGAGTGCCTCGTCGGTGAAGAATCGATCATTCAGGGCAACGTCCGCGTCTATCCGTTCAAGACGATCGAGGCCGGCGCCTTCGTCAACACCTCGGTGATCTGGGAGTCGCGCGGCCAGGCCCATCTCTTCGGCGCTCGTGGCGTGTCCGGGATCCTGAACGTGGAGATCACCCCGGAGCTGGCCGTTCGCCTGGCGGGTGCCTACGCGACGACCCTCAAGAAGGGTTCCACCGTCACCACGGCCCGCGACCACTCCCGAGGCGCCCGCGCGCTGAAGCGGGCGGTGATCTCGGCGTTGCAGGCCAGCGCCATCGACGTACGCGACCTGGAGAACGTACCCCTGCCCGTGGCCCGGCAGCAGACGGCCCGGGGAAGCGCGGGCGGAATCATGATCCGGACGACACCGGGAGTGCCCGACTCCGTCGACATCATGTTCTTCGACGGAGCGGGCGCCGACCTGTCGCAGGGCGGCCAGCGGAAACTGGACCGGGTCTTCGCGCGACAGGAGTACCGGCGCGCGTTCCCCGGTGAGATCGGCGACCTGCACTTCCCCGCGAGTGTCTTCGACTCGTACACGGGATCACTGCTGCGCAATGTCGACACCACCGGGATCGCGGATTCCGGGCTGAAGGTGGTCGTCGACGCCTCCAACGGCAGTGCCGGACTGGTGCTGCCCAGTCTGTTGGGCAAGCTCGGTGTGGACTCCCTGGTGATCAATCCCGGTCTCGACGAGTCCAGGCCGACCGAGACGGTGGAGACCCGGCGGGCCGGGCTGGTGCGGCTGGGCGAGATCGTCGCCTCCGCGCGGGCCGCGTTCGGAGTGCGCTTCGACCCGGTGGGCGAGCGGCTCTCGCTCGTCGACGAGAAGGGCCGGATCGTCGAGGACGACCGGGCCCTGCTCGTGATGCTCGACCTGGTGGCCGCCGAGCGCCGAAGCGGGCGGGTGGCGCTGCCCGTCACGACCACGAGGATCGCCGAACAGGTGGCCGCGTACCACGGCACGCAGGTGGAGTGGACGACCACGTCGCCGGACGACCTGACCCGGGTCGGCCGCGAAGAGTCGACGATCTTCGGCGGTGACGCGCGCGGCGGATTCATCATTCCCGAGTTCAGCGGTGTCTTCGACGGCGCGGCCGCGTTCGTACGGCTCATCGGTCTGGTGGCGCGGACACAGCTCACACTCAGCCAGATCGACGCCCGGATTCCGCGGGCGCATGTCCTCAAGCGGGACCTTGCGACTCCGTGGGCCGTGAAGGGTCTGGTGATGCGCCGGGTCGTGGAGGAGGCGGGAGACCGTTTCGTGGACACGACCGACGGTGTCCGTGTCGTGGAGACGGACGGACGCTGGGTGATGGTGCTGCCGGACCCCGCGGAGGCCGTCACCCATCTGTGGGCCGAGGGCCCGGACGACACCTCCGCGGAGGCTCTGCTCGATGAGTGGGCCGCCGTCGTGGACAGCGCCGGCCGCTGAAACGATCTTCACCCGTACGTGTCGGACAAGTGCCCTTCAGGGGGCCTGTCCGGCACGTTGGTGGGGCCATTCGGAGGTAGTACCCGCGACGTGCGACGATGTGCGGCATGCCGCAGCAGCCCCCCGTTCGGAGCAGCGCTCCGCGCCCCTCGCGCCCGGACGCCTCCATGTCGCTGCTCACCAACGTCATGGACCACAGCCTCGACGAGGGATACGCCGAAGCGGCGGCCCGCAAGGGGGCCGAGGGCACCGGTGGTATGCCGAAGACGCTCCGGGCCAAGGCGGCTCTCGCCGCGGGTCTGGTGCTCGCCGCGCTCGTGGTCACCGTGGGGGCGGCGAACGCCCGGCTGGCGGCCCCCGTCGTCGCCAAGGAGCACCAGGAACTCATCGACCGCATCGAACGCGAGACGACGGCCGCTGACAAGCTGGAGAGCGGCGTCGACACCCTGCGCGCCGATGTGAGCGCCCGCCAGCGCGCCGCGCTGAAGAAGGGCGGCGGTGAGCAGGCCGACCTCGTGAGCATCCTGTCCGGTGCCACCGATGTGCACGGACCGGGTGTGCGGCTCGTCGTCAACGACGCCAAGGAAGCCAGCACGGGCGGAGACGGCACCAACCCGCGCGAGACCTCGGGCTTCTCCGACACCGGGCGGGTGCGGGACCGTGACATGCAACGGGTGGTCAACGGCCTGTGGGAGTCGGGTGCCGAGGCCGTCTCCGTCAACGGCCAGCGGCTGACCGCCCTGTCGGCCATCAGGGCCGCGGGTGACGCGATACTGGTCGACAACAAGCCGCTGGTGCCGCCGTACACGGTGCTCGCGGTGGGGGACGGCCAGAGGCTCAGCACCAGGTTCCAGAACAGCGCCGACGGGCTGTATCTGCATGCGTTGCAGGAGAACTACGGCATCAGGACCAGCATTTCCACCGAGGGGGACGTCCGGTTGTCCGCCGCACCGAGCGTGATCGTACGTACAGCAGAGCCGAGCACAGAGAAGGGCACACCGTGATCGCCGTACTGGGCCTCGTCGTGGGAGTCGTGGCTGGACTGTTGGTCCGGCCCGAGGTTCCGGCGGTCGTCGAGCCTTACCTTCCGATCGCCGTCGTGGCGGCGCTCGACGCCGTGTTCGGCGGTCTGCGCGCGATGCTCGACGGCATCTTCGACGACAAGGTCTTCGTGGTCTCGTTCCTGTCGAACGTGGTCGTCGCCGCGCTGATCGTTTTCCTCGGTGACAAGTTGGGCGTGGGTGCCCAGCTGTCCACGGGTGTCGTGGTCGTCCTCGGCATCCGGATCTTCTCCAACGCCGCGGCCATCCGCCGGCACGTGTTCCGGGCGTGAGGCCGATGAGCAACCAGAACGAGAACGAGGACGAGACTCCCGAGAACCCGCTGCGCAGAGAGCTGCCGGAAGAGGTTCCCGCGGTCGCGGAGGAGCCCGAGCCGCAGCCGGCCGAGGAGGAGGGCGTGCCCTCGCTCTCCGGCCGTCGGCGGCTGGTCAAGGGGTTGTGGCCGCCGCGGCTGTCGCGTGCCCAACTCATCGTCGCCGTGCTGCTGTTCGGCCTCGGTTTCGGTCTGGCCGTCCAGGTGGCGTCCAACAGCGACGGCGACAGCGCGCTGCGCGGCGCACGTCAGGAAGATCTCGTCCGCATTCTCGATGAACTCGACAGCCGGACTCAGCGTCTTGAGGACGAGAAGCAGGGTCTCGAGGATCAGCGCACCGAGCTGGAGAACAGCTCGAACCAGGCCGAGGAGGCCCGCAAGCAGACGGTCGAGAAGGAGAAGCAACTCGGCATTCTGGCGGGCACCGTGGCCGCACAGGGCCCCGGCATCACTTTGACGATCGACGACGCGAAGGGGACGGTCAAGGCGGACATGCTGCTCGACGCCGTCCAGGAGCTGCGTGCCGCCGGTGCGGAGGCGATCCAGGTGAACGGCGTGCGCGTGGTCGCCGGTACCTACCTGTCCGACTCCGGAAGCGGGGTGAAGGTCGACGGGAACAAGATCACCCAGCCCTATCGTTTCAAGGTCATCGGCAAGCCGCAGGACCTGGAGCCGGCGCTGAACATTCCGGGAGGCGTGGTGCAGACACTGGAGAAGGAGCAGGCCACCGTCACGGTGGAGCGCTCCACGAAGATCGTCGTAGATGCCTTGCGACCGGCGAAGCGGCCTGACTACGCTCGGTCGTCCTCCCGGTGAACGGCGGTCGGATGGGGGCCGTCGGGCGAGGGCAGGAGGTTGCGGGGGGTCGGCGCACCGAATGGGTGGTGCGTGGTGGAAACTGTCTGGTGGATACGGACGTTGTGAGGATGTCCGGGTCGACCGGTGTGTTCAATCAGGGTTCGTCCTGCCCCACGGGCGGGTCTGTTTCGGTCAAGGGGAATCGCCCGTGAAGTTGTTTGCGAAGTTGTTCGGCAAGAGCACGCGAGAGGACAGTGGCGAGAACGCGACTGCCCGCCATCGCGCACCGCGCCAGGGAGACGCGGAGGCCCAGGGCGGCGACCGCCCGCTGTTCCGGGACCAGGTAGGCGGTCCCGGTGGTCAGGGCGCGTCGTCTGTTGACCCTGGCCAGCCCGGACGCATAGGTTTCGGGGAACCGTCAGCCTCGAGCGCGGGTGGAGGGTTCGCCTCCGATCCGTATGCGTCCCATGCCCCTGGTGGGCAGCCGCGGCAGGAGGATCCGTCCATGTCGGCCCAGGTGTGTACGAGGTGCGGGAACCGTAACGGGGAGAACAGCCGGTTCTGCTCCAACTGCGGTGCGCCGCTGCGGGGCGGCCCGGAGCGTCCGTCCGAGACGACGTCCACGATCTCCATCTCCGGTATCGAGGCCTACGACGCCGAGGTGACGGGCCAGACGCCTTCGCCGACGCTCTCCCCGGAGGCGCAGGCGGCCGTCGACGCGCTGCCGGTCGGTTCCGCGCTCCTGGTGGTGCGCCGCGGCCCCAATTCGGGCAGCCGCTTCCTCCTGGACGGCGAGCTGACCACGGCCGGCCGTCACCCGCAGAGCGACATCTTCCTCGACGACGTGACGGTGTCGCGCCGGCACGTGGAGTTCCGTCGCGTGGCCGACGGTTCGTTCACGGTCGCCGACGTCGGCAGCCTGAACGGCACGTACGTCAACCGGGAGCGGATCGACCAGGTCCCGCTGTCGAACGGTGACGAGGTGCAGATCGGCAAGTACCGGCTGGTGTTCTACGCGAGCCAGCGGGGCATCTGATCCTCCCCCAACTCCGTCCGGGGGGACATCGAGGGAATGTCCATGCTTCAAACACCGAGCGGCGGTGCCGGAAGCGGTACCGCCGCCGCGGACAGTGGGCTGATGAGCATCGGCGCGGTGCTGAGTCTGCTGCGCGACGAGTTCCCCGAAGTCACCATCTCCAAGATCAGGTTCCTGGAGTCGGAGGGGCTCGTCGAGCCGAGGCGGACCCCTTCGGGGTATCGCAAGTTCAGCGCGGACGACGTCGCGCGCCTCGGTCACATCCTGAGGATGCAGCGTGACCACTACCTTCCGTTGAAGGTGATCCGTGAGCATCTGGACGCCCTGGCGCGCGGTGAGCAGGTGCGTCTGCCGTCCGTGGGCCGTCAGCGCGACGCGGGCGAGGCAGACCCACCGGGCGAGCTCTACGGCGATCCCGAGGGGTCCACGGTGGCCCGGGTGGGCCGCGAGGAGCTGCTGGCCGCCGCCGAGATCGGTGAGCAGCAGCTCCAGGAGTGGGAGTCGTACGGACTCATCGGCCCGCTGACCGACGGTGTCTACGACGCTGAGGCGGTGACCGTCGCCGCGCTCGTCGTCGAGCTGGGCCGCTTCGGGATCGAGCCGCGCCATCTGCGGGCCATGAAGGCCGCCGCGGAGCGTGACGCGGGGCTGGTGGACCAGGTGGTCGCCCCGCTGCGGCGCCACCGCAATCCGCAGACCCGGGCGCACGCCGAGGCCCGTACGAAGGAGCTCGCGGGCCTCACGGTGAAGCTGCACGCGGCGCTCGTGCAGACCGCGCTGGGTGTGCGGTTGCGCTGACGCGTGCCCCCGGCGTGGGCCCCGGATCGTCCACCCGTTCTGTGCCCGACTACCCAAACGTCCCGGGCACGGCCTAGGGTTGCTGTGTGAACGAGCTCGATGTCGTAGGTGTCCGGGTCGAAATGCCCTCCAACCAACCGATCGTGCTTCTGCGTGAAGTGGGAGGCGACCGCTACCTCCCCATCTGGATCGGACCGGGGGAGGCGACGGCGATCGCCTTCGCCCAGCAGGGCATGGCCCCCGCACGACCGCTGACCCACGACCTGTTCAAGGACGTGCTGGAGGCCGTCGGCCAGGAGCTCACGGAAGTACGTATCACCGACCTGCGTGAGGGTGTGTTCTACGCCGAGCTCGTCTTCGCCAGCGGGGTCGAGGTGAGTGCCAGGCCGTCCGACGCCATAGCGCTCGCGCTGCGCACCGGAACGCCGATCTACGGCAGTGACGGGGTGCTCGACGACGCGGGAATCGCGATCCCCGACGAGCAGGAGGACGAGGTGGAGAAGTTCCGCGAGTTCCTCGACCAGATCTCACCCGAGGACTTCGGCACCAACAGCCAGTGAGACTTCCGGGCGGAGGGTCTCTTCGGGCGGCATTTGCCTGCGGCGAGTGTGGTGTGGCGCGGCCCGTGCCGAGAGCATTCGGCTAGCCTTTCCCCGCGGTAGGGCACGGGAAACCACTCTTAGGGTGATTATCACTCGGCGTGCCGAGTGTGGCGATCGTTGACGCGCCCCGGGTGACTGCCTACCGTCGAGAAGGCAGGTCAAGGACGGAGGTCGGCGTGAGAAGCAGCGGCGACGGTACGGCTGGGGGTGCTCCCGGACGCGGTTCGGGGGAGAGCGGCCCGTACCCTCCCCCAAGCTCTCGGCTCGGCTCGAGCGGGGGGCGCCCTCATCAGGGCGGTGCGGCCGGGCATGTTCCGGTGCGCGCGGCGGCAGTGCCGGACGAGGGAGGGACGGTTCCCGAGGAGGTCGGCTACCGAGGGCCCACGGCGTGCGCCGCCGCGGGCATCACCTACCGGCAGCTGGACTACTGGGCACGGACCGGACTGGTCGAGCCCAGCGTGCGTCCCGCCTACGGGTCGGGGACGCAGCGCCTCTACAGCTTCCGGGACGTGGTGGTCCTGAAGATCGTCAAGCGGTTCCTCGACACCGGGGTGTCGCTTCAGAACATCCGCACCACGGTCCAGCACCTGAGGGAGCGCGGCTTCCAGGACCTGGAGCGCATGACCCTGATGAGCGACGGCGCCACGGTCTACGAGTGCACCTCCCCGGACGAGGTCCACGCCTTGCTCCAGGGCGGCCAGGGCATCTTCGGCATCGCCGTGGGCGTGGTGTGGCGGGACGTCGAGGGCGCCCTGTCCCAGTTGCACGGAGAGCGCGTGGACACTGGTGAGACGCTTCTCGCGCACCATCCCGCCGACGAGCTGGCGCGCCGCCGCAACCGTGCGGTGTGAGCTGTGAGCCGCATCAGATGACGCGATGCCCCGGGATGCCGGGGCATTGTCAGTGGCGTAGGGCAGCATCGGAGATGTGAGAACCGCGCCCACGATCCTGCATCTCGACATGGATGCCTTCTTCGCCTCGGCGGAGCAGGCGTCCAAGCCGAGCCTGCGCGGCAAGGCCGTCGTCGTGGGCGGGCTCGGGCCCCGTGGAGTCGTCGCCACCGCCTCGTACGAGGCACGCGTCTTCGGGGTGAACTCCGCGATGCCCATGGCGCAGGCGCGCAGGCGCGCACCGAACGCCGCCTACCTCGTGCCGCGTTTCGGGCTCTACCGCGAGGTCAGCGAGCAGGTGATGGGGCTCCTGCGGGGCCTGTCGCCGCTGGTCGAGCCGCTGAGCCTGGACGAGGCCTTCGTGGACCTGGAGGCGGGCGGGACGGCCTGGGACGAGGCCTCCGCCCGGCTGGCCGGTGCCAAGCTGCGCGCGGACATCCGGGCCGTCACGGGACTCACGGGGTCGGTGGGGCTCGCCGCCTCCAAGATGCTGGCGAAGATCGCCTCGGAGCAGGCCAAGCCCGACGGCCTCGTCCTGATCGAGCCCGGCACCGAGCGGGCGCTGCTGGGGCCGATGACGGTGCGGACGCTGCCGGGCGTCGGGCCGGCCACCGGCGACCATCTGCGCAGGGCCGGCATCACGACCGTCGAGGACCTCGCCGAGGCGGGCGAGGACGAGCTCGTACGGCTGCTGGGGAAGGCTCATGGACACGGGCTGTTCGCGATGGCGCTGGCCCGCGACGAGCGGTCCGTGGTGGCGGAGCGGGAGACCAAGTCGGTGTCGGTCGAGGACACCTACGACGTGGACATCCACGACCGGGTCCGGGTTGAGCTGGAGGTGCAGCGGCTGGCGGACCGGTGTGTGGGGCGGCTGCGCGGGGCCGGGCTGTCGGGGCGGACGATCGTGCTGAAGGTGCGCAGGTACGACTTCTCGACCCTGACCCGGTCCGAGACGCTGCGCGGGCCCACGGACGATCCCGGCGTCGTGCGGGAGGCCGCCGCCCGGCTGCTGGAGGGCGTGGACACGACCGGTGGCGTCCGTCTGCTGGGAGTCGGCGTCTCAGGGCTCGCCGACTACACGCAGGAGGACCTGTTCGCCCAGGCCGCGGCCGTGGCCGAGCCGCCGGCCGAGGAGCACACCGCGGACGAACCGGCCGAGGAGCACACCGCGGCCGGGGAGACGGCGCCCGTGGAGCGGCGCTGGCCCTCCGGACACGACGTGCGGCATGCCGAGTTCGGGCACGGCTGGGTGCAGGGGAGCGGCCTGGGCCGGGTCACCGTGCGGTTCGAGACGCCCTACTCGGGACCCGGGCGGGTGCGGACCTTCAGGACGGACGATCCGCGGCTGGAGCCGGCCGAGCCGCTGCCCCTGGTGGAGCGAAGACCCGAGGTCGCCGACGGGCTGCCGGCAGGCCCCGGGCCGTCGGTGTCGCAAGCCGGGACGCGCGGCCCCGGCCCGGGGGCTCAGGCGTCCTCCGAGCCCGCGAGCCGGCCGAAGTCCCGGTCCGGCGGCGGAGGCGACGCCACGTCGAGGCCGTAGTGGTGGTAGAGCTGGAGCTCCTGTTCGGGTGAGAGGTGGCGCCCGACACCGAAGTCGGGGGCGTCCTTGATCAGGGCCCGGTCGAAGGGGATGCGCAGGGTCCCCTCGATGATCTCGCTGGGCTCCAGGGGTACGAAGGCGTCCCTGCTGAACAGCCCGGTGCGTATGGCCGCCCATTCCGGGACGCCGGTCGCGTCGTCGAGGTAGACCTCGTCGATCGTGCCGATCTTGGTGCCGTTGCTGTCGAACGCCTTGCGGCCGATCAGGTTGCGCGGATCGATGTCGGTCTGCACGGTCCCTCCAGTGGTCGCAAACTCATCCGTAAGTACTACAAAAGAGCACATCTGTGAAGGCGGCCACTCGAGCTGTCCTCCGGCCGCCGCTGGTACGCTGGCAAGCGGCTGCTGATCCCGTGCGGGAGAGTCCTCCGGATTTCACCGGAGGCGCCGAAGGAGCAAATCCTCCCCAGAATCTCTCAGGCTCACGTACCGCACGGACGAGGTCACTCTGGAAAGCAGGGCGGGTGCCGATCCATGGCCACCGCCCTCACCGACGGTGAAAGCCGGATCGTCCGCAGGACCGTCCGGTGAAACTCTCAGGTTGAGATGACAGAGGGGGAGGCCGTCGGGGTACCCGTGCCGGGGTGCCCCTCGAAGGTCGCGTCAGACCAGGAGGCCTCCGCCATGACCGCCCCTCGCATTCCGCTCTCCGAGCTCGAACAGGGAATCCCCTTCGAGCAGCGCCACATCGGACCCGACTCCGAAGCACGGGCCAAGATGCTCGCGCAGGTCGGCTACGGCTCGCTCGACGAGCTGACCGCCGCCGCGGTGCCGGATGTGATCAAGAACGCCGAGGCCCTGAAGCTGCCGGCCGCGCGTACCGAGGCCGAGGTCCTGGCCGAGCTCCGCTCCCTCGCGGACCGCAACCAGGTGCTCGGCTCGATGATCGGCCTCGGTTACTACGGCACGTTCACGCCGCCGGTGATCCTGCGCAACGTCATGGAGAACCCGGCCTGGTACACCGCGTACACGCCGTACCAGCCGGAGATCTCGCAGGGCCGCCTCGAGGCGCTGCTGAACTTCCAGACAGTCGTCGCCGAGCTGACCGGGCTGCCGACCTCCGGCGCGTCCCTCCTCGACGAGGGCACCGCCGCCGCCGAGGCCATGGCGCTGTCCCGCCGCATGGGCAAGAACAAGAAGGGCCTCTTCCTGGTCGACGCGGACGCGCTGCCGCAGACCATCGCCGTCATCGAGACACGTGCCGAGCCGACCGGCGTCGAGATCGTCGTCGCCGACCTCGGCGACGGCATCCCGGCCGACCTCGCCGGGCGCGAGATCAACGGCGTGCTCATCCAGTACCCGGGCGCCTCAGGTGCCGTACGCCACATCAAGCCGGTCGTCGAGCAGGCGCACGAGCTGGGCGCGGTCGTCACCGTCGCCGCCGATCTGCTCGCCCTGACCCTGCTGACCTCGCCCGGCGAGCTCGGCGCGGACATCGCCATCGGCACCACGCAGCGCTTCGGCGTGCCGATGGGCTTCGGCGGTCCGCACGCCGGTTACATGGCGGTCCGCGAGAAGTTCGCGCGCAGCCTCCCCGGCCGCCTCGTCGGCGTGTCCGTGGACGCGGACGGGCACAAGGCGTACCGCCTCGCCCTTCAGACGCGTGAGCAGCACATCCGCCGCGAGAAGGCGACGAGCAACATCTGTACCGCTCAGGTGCTGCTCGCCGTCATGGCCGGCATGTACGCCGTTTACCACGGCCCCGACGGCCTGCGGACCATCGCACGGCGTACCCACCGCTACGCCACGGTCCTGGCCGCCGGGCTCATCGCCGGCGGTGTCGAGGTCGTCCACGGCGCGTACTTCGACACGCTCACCGTGCGCGTCCCTGGCCGTGCCGCCGAGACCGTGGCCGCCGCTCGCGAGAACGGCGTCAACCTCCATCCCGTCGACGCCGACCAGGTATCGATCTCGTGCGACGAGACGACCACGCGCGAGCAGCTGGCCGCCGTGTGGAACGCGTTCGGTGTCGAGGGCGACATCGAGTCGCTCGACGCGAGCACCGAGGACACGCTGCCGGCCACGCTGCTGCGCACCGACGCGTACCTGACGCACCCCGTGTTCCACGAGCACCGCTCCGAGACCGCGATGCTGCGCTACCTGCGCAAGCTCTCCGACCGCGACTACGCGCTCGACCGCGGCATGATCCCGCTGGGCTCCTGCACCATGAAGCTCAACGCGACCACGGAGATGGAGCCGGTCACCTGGCCCGAGTTCGGGCAGCTGCACCCGTTCGTGCCCGCCGACCAGGCGCGGGGCTACCTGACGCTCATCCACGAGCTGGAGGACCAGCTCGCCGAGGTCACCGGCTACGACAAGGTGTCGCTCCAGCCCAACGCCGGCTCGCAGGGCGAGCTGGCCGGTCTGCTGGCCGTCCGCGGCTACCACCGCGCCAACGGTGACGAGCAGCGCACCATCTGCCTCATCCCGTCCTCGGCGCACGGCACCAATGCCGCCAGCGCCGTGATGGCCGGCATGAAGGTCGTCGTCGTCAAGACCGCCGACGACGGCGAGATCGACGTCGAGGACCTGCGCGCCAAGATCGAGCAGTACCGCGACGAGCTGTCGGTGCTGATGATCACGTACCCCTCCACGCACGGTGTGTTCGAGGAGCACGTCGCCGACATCTGCACCCAGGTGCACGAGGCCGGCGGCCAGGTCTACGTGGACGGCGCGAACCTCAACGCCCTGGTCGGCCTCGCCAAGCCGGGCCACTTCGGCGGCGACGTCTCGCACCTGAACCTGCACAAGACCTTCTGCATCCCGCACGGCGGCGGCGGCCCCGGCGTCGGTCCGGTCGGTGTGCGCGCGCACCTGGCGCCGTACCTGCCGAACCACCCGCTCCAGCCGGAGGCCGGTCCCGAGACCGGTGTCGGCCCGATCTCGGCCGCTCCCTGGGGCTCGGCGGGCATCCTGCCCATCTCCTGGTCGTACGTCCGGCTGATGGGCGGCGAGGGCCTCAAGCGCGCCACGCAGGTGGCCGTGCTCTCCGCCAACTACATCGCCAAGAGGCTGGAGCCGCACTACCCGGTGCTCTACACCGGCCCGGCCGGTCTGGTCGCGCACGAGTGCATCATCGACCTGCGCCCGCTCACCAAGGCGACCGGCGTGAGCGTCGACGACATCGCCAAGCGCCTGATCGACTACGGCTTCCACGCGCCGACGATGTCGTTCCCGGTGGCAGGCACCCTGATGATCGAGCCCACCGAGTCCGAGGACCTGGGCGAGATCGACCGGTTCTGCGACGCGATGATCGCGATCCGTGCGGAGATCGAGAAGGTCGGCAGCGGCGAGTGGGCCGTGGACGACAACCCGCTGAGCGGTGCGCCGCACACGGCCGCCGCGCTCGGCGGGGACTGGGAGCACCCGTACAGCCGCGAGGAGGCCGTCTTCCCGGCCGGTGTCTCGGCCGCCGACAAGTACTGGCCGCCGGTGCGCCGCATCGACCAGGCGTACGGCGACCGGAACCTCGTCTGCTCCTGCCCGCCGCTGGACGCCTACGAGGACTGATCGGCGCTCGGCACGCGGACGCCTACGGGGAGTGATCACCCTCGGACATGCGTCGGGGCCGGTTCGGAGAGTACGTCTCCGGGCCGGCCCCTCGTGTGTCTGGGCGGCCTTTCACGGCCGCCCGGGTCGTGCGGCTCAGGCGGCCGTCATCACCGGCGCGCTGCCCAGTGGGCGGTGCGGGGCGATGATCTGGCCGTCAGGCAGGAGCTCACCGGTGTCCTCGAAGAGCAGAACGCCGTTGCACAGCAGGCTCCATCCCTGCTCCGGGTGATGCGCCACATGGCGGGCGGACTCCCGGTCGGCTGATTCGGCTGCGGGACACGGTGGCTGGTGCTGGCACATGGATGGGATCTTTCGCTGGGTCGAGATGTGAGTGATGGCTGTGGTGTCCGTGTTGCGGCTCGAGGTACTCATCGCCGCCCCCCGTTGATGTGTGGTCTGGAACCCAGTGTTGCCCCACGGGCGCCGATCCGCAGGGATTTGAGGGCACCGCTTCTCACAGGTTGATGACGCATCACCCGTGCGGAGGGTTCACCCCAACTGCGCCGTCCTTTCGGGTGGTTCGAGGTGGCCGGATCGGGCTAGTCCGGTCGGGCGCGGAGCGCGTTTTCCCTCGTACGAGCGGTTGGAAGCCCTAACGAGCGAGCGGCGCTCCGGGTTGCTGAGAGCGCCGTGCCCCGCAGCCTGGTTTACCCCTGAGGGGCACGGCTGCGGGGCACGGACGCGAGGTGCGGGGACTCAGGCCGGCGAACTGAGGAGTGGTGCCGGGGTGACTCGGTGGGTGAGGACCGGCAGCAGTTCGGTGACGAGGTACGGCCGGTGCGCGGCGATGCCGGGCGGGGCGGGTGCGAGTGGGACCAGCAGGTCGTCGGCGGCCGGATGGCCGGTGGCGCCGTCCGCGGTGCAGTCGCCGTGCAGCCAGAGCGTCAGCATGTACAGCTCGGGCACGGACAGCAGGCGTGCCTGGTAGGGCTGTTGCATGGTCTCGGCCTGCCGCAGGGCGAGCTCGGTCGCGGTGATGTAGGGGCCCTCGAAGAAGCGGGAGAAGGCCCAGCCGTCCGGGGTCAGCATGGTGTCGGCGGCGGCCACCGCGCGGTCGCCGCTGTGGATCAGGAAACGCCACCCGGCGAGCCGGGTGGCGGAGGCGCCCGCGGGAGTGATGCGGTCCAGGACGTGGACGGGCAGGGGGAGTTCAGGGGTGACGGGTCCCTGTGCCAGGCGTAGGGACGGGGTGCGGGCTTCGCGGACAGCGGTGGGGGAACCGAGTGCCGTGAGAACCGTGCGCAGGGCGGGCGCGGGAGCCGGGGGTACGTGCAGCGGCATGGTGGGTCGCCTCTCATTCGACAGGCACAGTGGCGCGAGGGCGGGGGCGGACGGCGCTGTCAGCTCTCGGGTCAGAGGTGGGGCGAGGGGTCTGGATCTGCCGACAGGGTGTCGCCTGCCGTCGTCACCGTGACGACGGCACTAGGACCGCGAGTGCCAACTCTCTGCCTCGGTAGCGGAGTTTATACGACGCGTGTTCAGGCGTTGTTTCGTCTAGTCGCACCGAATACGCAGAACAAGTCGATATCCGGTCGGCGAAATGCGGGAATCATCCCGGTTCTGCGCGATCGAATCGCCGTGACCTCGGAATGCTTCGCCCGTGCGGTCGGCCGATTCTCGTCGGTGTTTTTCACGAGATCATTTCGGGCGGTAAACTTGCTGAATGCTCCATGCCTCGTGAATGTGCCCGGGGCCGATGTCCAGACTAGCGGTCGAAGAGCGCGCGCGGGACGTTATGGATCGTGTTGCCTGGGCATCATCCCCCGTGACCCGGGACGCCAGGGCCGAAACGTCGGCCTGCCCATCCGAGGAGGGACACTTCGATGGGGGAGAAGGTCGTGGCAGGGACGTTCGGCCTGTCCGATCGGCAGCGCCATCGCGACAAGCTCCGACAGTGCCTGACGGGGCTGGAGCGACTGCTGGAGGAGAAGCGGTTCGACCGTCCGAAGAACCTGATGGGCCTGGAGATCGAATTGAATCTCGCAGGTCCCGACGGCATGCCAAGAATGATGAACGGACAAGTACTGGAAAGGATTGCGAGCCGCGACTTCCAAACAGAACTCGCCATGTTCAACCTGGAAGTCAACATAGCCCCACACCGGTTGGGCGGACGGGTATTCGACCGGCTCGCCGAGGAGATCCGCACCTCGCTCGCCTATGCCCACCGGAAAGCCAGTGAGGTCGACGCCGGAATCGTCATGATCGGTATTCTGCCGACGCTCGGCCAGGACGATCTGGTGTCCTCCAACCTGTCGGACGTCGACCGTTACATGCTGCTCAACGACCAGATAGTGGCCGCGCGCGGAGAGGATTTCGTCCTCGACATCGACGGTGTGGAGCGTCTGGTGTGCCGCTCGGCGTCCATCGCGCCCGAAGCCGCCTGCACCTCGGTGCAGTTGCATCTCCAGGTCACTCCTGGACGGTTCGCGGACGTGTGGAACGCGGCGCAGGCCGTCGCGGCTCCGCAGGTCGCGATCGGGGCCAACTCGCCCTTCCTGTTCGGGCACGAGCTGTGGCGGGAGTCGAGGCCCCCGCTCTTCCAGCAGTCCACCGACACCCGGCCGCCGGAGCTTCAGGCGCAGGGAGTCCGGCCGCGTACCTGGTTCGGCGAACGGTGGATCACCTCGGCGTACGACCTCTTCGAGGAGAACCTGCGGTTCTTCCCGCCCCTGCTGCCCATCTGCGACGAGGAGGACCCGCTCGGTGTCCTCGACGCGGGGGGCGTGCCCAGACTCGCCGAACTGGTGCTGCACAACGGCACCGTGTACCGCTGGAACCGGCCCGTGTACGGCATCGCCGACGGCGTCCCGCATCTGCGCGTCGAGAACCGGGTGCTGCCCGCCGGCCCGACCGTCACCGACGTCATCGCCAACGCGGCCTTCTACTACGGCCTGGTCCGCGCGCTCGCCGAGGAACAGCGTCCGGTGTGGACCCGGATGTCCTTCGAGGCGGCCGCCGCCAACTTCGACGCGGCCTGCCGGCACGGCATCGACGCTCGCCTGGAGTGGCCGCGGCGCGGCCGCTACGGCGGGACCACGCAGGTGGACGCGGCGAACCTGGTGCGCGACGAGCTGCTGCCGCTCGCGGCCGCGGGTCTGGACGCGTGGGGTGTCGAGCCCGCCGACCGTGACCTCTACCTCGGCGTGATCGAGGACCGGTGCAGGTTGCGCGTCAACGGCGCGACCTGGCAGGCGGCCACGTTCCACCGGGCCCTGGAGAAGGGGCTCGGCCGCGATGCCGCGCTGGCCGCGACGACACGGCGCTACGGCGAGCTGATGCATCTCGGCGAGCCTGTGCACACCTGGCCCGTGGGGCTGCCCGAGCCGGTACCGCTGGGGTGACGCGTGCCGGGGTGGGGGTGCGTCCGGGGTGTCACCGGGCGCCCCTGCCGGGGTGGCACCGGGGGCACTCTCGCAGGGGCATCACCGGACACCCCTGCCTGGGCATTCCTGCCGGAGTGCTCCGGTGACGCCACCCGGAATATGTCCCCCGGCGGTCGGCAGGTGCCGGCCACCTGCCCCTCGGGCTGCCTGTACGGCAGGCCTCCGTGAGGCGAGGTTGCCGGAGCGGTCGGGCGGTCGGCGCGGCCTGTGCGGGTCCTGGGGTGAGCGGCCGGGGTCAGTACGGGTTGCCCGTGCCCGCCGCTGTGATCGCCTTGAGCATCGCCGCGTGGATCTGTGAGGGCTCGTTGACCCGCTGGCCCGAACCGCCGGTCGCCCTGGCGATCTCGTCGACCTCCTTGCGGTCGCTGTCGGGGCCCACCGCGATGGCGATCAGCGGCACCGGGCGCTCCGGGTCGGCCAGCTTCTGAAGTTCGGAGACGAGATCGGACCGGGAGATGCTGCCGGGGTCCCGGTTGACCCCGTCCGTGAGGACGACCAGGGCGTTGAACCGGCCCTTCGCGTAGGAGGCGACGGCCGCCTTGTACGCGGCGAGCGTGGTGTCGTACAGACCGGTCTCCCCGTGCGGGACCGGCTCCAGCGACTTGAACGCGGCGGAGAGCTTCGCGCGCCGGCTGGTGGATTGCTTGCCGTTGCCGAGCGGTCCGGTCGGCACGAGGACGCGGTAGTCCTTGTCGCCGTCGAGCTTCGTGGAGAACTTCCAGAGCCCGATCTCGTCCTCGGCGGTGAAGGTGGCGAGCGCCTGGAGCAGGGATTCCTTGGTGACGTCCATGCGGGACCGGCCGCCGCCCGGCACCGGCTGGGCCATGGAGGAGGAGGCGTCGACGACCGTGGTGATCCGGGCGCTCTCCACCGTGATCGTCCACATGCCCAGGGCCTCCTGGACCGCGCCCTTGGACGCGGAGTCGGCCAGGATGCGCGCGTACGGCTGCGGGGACCTCCCGCCGGCCCCGGCGACGAGCGTGGCCGAGGGGCTCTCCGCGTCCGTGCGGAACCCGAACATCCGCAGGAACTGCCGGGGCGCCGCCTCTCCGAGCAGGGTCATGAACCGGAGGGCCGCACGGCCCTCGTCGGTGCTGAGCCTCGGCTCGTCGACCAGCGTGTACGGGTAGTCGAGCAGCGGCGAGCCGTCCTTGGGGTAGAAGAGGTCGAGACGCTGACCGCTGTCCTGCGCGTTGTTGTGCGCGAACGCCGCCTGCTCGGACAGGATCAGCGCCTGGTTGCGGTCGGCGCCGCTCCGTCCGGTGCCCAGGGTGTCGGTGGGCAGGGTGTCCAGAAGGTCGGTGTCGCTGTCGGACGTGCGCTCCGAGAGCGACTTGGCCATGGCCGCCGCGCGGACGTCACCGTCCTTGACGCCGGAGGTGGCCGCGCTGATCCTGGCCAGCGCGAGCAGTCCCGTCGAGCTGCGGGTGGGATCGACGGCGCCCAGCCTGAGCTTCCCGGCCCGCATCCTCTGTCCGGCCAACTCGGTCCAGCTGTACGTCTTCGCGGGCCAGCCCAGCGTCTTGGCCGCCGAGGGGACGACGGCGACGCCTACCGGTGAGGAGGCGACGTTGCCGAGGCTGGTGACCTGCGTGGCGGCGCTGGTGCCGGCGACTCGCTCCACCCAGGCGTCGGAGTCGGGCACCCACACCTGCGCCTCGGACTTCTTGCCCGCCCCGAGTGCCGCGGCGACCTTGTACGACTCGCGCGCGCTCACGCTGACGTCCAGACAGCGGCCGTCGGAGGTGACGTTCTTCTCGCGGGCGTCCTCCGCGACGGCCCTGAGCGCGGGAGCGATGTCCGGCGAGGCGGCCACCTCGATGTGCACGACGTCGTCCTCGCAGGAGCCCCCGAAGGAGAAGAGGCCCCCGCGGACCGCGGCAGCGGTGCCTCCGACGACGGTCAGCACGAGTGCCGTCGCGAGGGCCGTATTGCGGCGGCGGGCGCGGATCCGGGGGTCGGCGGAGCCCGCCCGTCGCGCGTCGGGCAAGCTGTGACGTCCCATGACGGTGAGGTCCCTCCCAGATGAGCCTGAGCCGTGAGACAGCCGTAGAACAGGCGAAGGGGGACGTACGCCCCGTACGGTGCCCGCCCCCGACGGCCTGTCGCGCACGATCTTCGTAACTTCTTTCGAGACCCTAGCGGGGCGACGACGGGGATGCGGTGGGAATACCCAACTGGAGGCGGGAGTGCAGGTGGAGACGGGATCGGTGGCCGATTCTTTTCCGGGGGAGAGGCTGACCCGACGGATTCTCCGGGACGAGACGCTGCTCGTCCTGGCGCTGTCGCTCGGGGCGAGCGGAGTGTCCGCGCTCATCAGCTTCGTCGGATCGGTGACGAAGCCCGGAGGTCTCAAGGACCAGGCGGCCACCCTCAACGCCTCGGCGGCGCCGGGCCGGCCCTGGCTCGACCTGGCCTGGCAGCTCTTCGGCATCGCGTCGGCCCTGGTGCCGGTGGCGCTCGTCGCGCATCTCCTGCTGCGCGAGGGCCAGGGGATGCGCGTGATCGGCTTCGACCGCACGCGTCCCTGGCCCGACCTCGGTCGCGGCGCCCTGGTCGCGGCGGTGATCGGCAGCACGGGAATCGCCTTCTACCTGGCGGCGCGCGGGTTCGGCGCCAACCTCACCGTGGTGCCCGAGGCATTGCCCGACGTGTGGTGGAAGTTCCCGGTGCTGATCCTCTCGGCCGTGCAGAACGCGGTGCTGGAGGAGGTCATCGTCGTCGGGTATCTGCTGCGCAGGCTCGGGCAGTTGGGCTGGACACCGGGGACGGCGCTGATGGCGAGCGCGGTGCTGCGCGGTTCGTACCACCTCTACCAGGGCATCGGCGGGTTCGTCGGCAACATGGTGATGGGCGTGGTCTTCGTCTATCTGTACCGGCGTTGGGGCCGGGTCGGGCCGCTCGTGGTCGCGCACTCACTGCTCGACATCGGCGCCTTCGTGGGGTACGCGCTGCTCGCGGGGAAGGTGGGCTGGCTCCCGACGGCATGAGCGGCGCTCGCGGCGACCGGGCTGCGGGCTGATCCGAAGGGGCGTACGGCCGTTTCGTACGCCCCTTTCCGCGCTCACCGCACGAGCAGGTCGCCCTCGATCACCGTGACCGCGTGGCCCGAGAGCAGGGTGCGGTCGCCGCGTACCTCGGTACGGACCAGGCCGGAGCGGGGGGAGGCCTGGAGTCCGGTGAGGGCGGGGCGGCCGAGGCGCTCCGACCAGAACGGGGCCAGAGCGGTGTGGGCGCTGCCGGTGACCGGGTCCTCGTCGATGCCGACGTTCGGGAAGAAGCAGCGGGAGACGAAGTCGTAGCCCCGGGAGGGGTCTTCGGCGCGGGCGGTCGCGATGATGCCGCGCTCGGAGTGGCGGGCGAGCGCCTTGTGGTCCGGGGTGAGCGCGCGGACCGTCTTCTCGTCGGCGACCTCGACCAGCAGGTCACCGGTGTTCGGGCCGGTGTCGAGGGTGCGGAGCGGCTCGGCGCCGAGCGCCTCGGCGACACCGTCGGGGATCTCGACCGGGGTGAGGGGCGCGGTCGGAAAGTCCAGCAGGATCGAGCCGTCGGCTTCGGGGGTGGCGATGAGGACACCGCTGCGCGTGGCGAAGCGCACCTGTCCCTCGTGGGCGCCGGTGGTGGTCAGGACGTGCGCCGCGGCGAGTGTCGCGTGTCCGCACAGGGCGACCTCGGTGGCGGGGGTGAACCAGCGCAGCGCCCAGTCGGCCTCGCCCCCCTCCGGAAGACGGCGGGCGAACGCCGTCTCGGCGTGGTTGACCTCCCTGGCCACGTTCTGGAGCCAGGCATCGTCGGGGAAGGTGTCGAGGAGGAGCACCCCTGCCGGGTTGCCGGCGAAGGGGCGGTCGGTGAAGGCGTCGACGATACGAATCCGCATGCCCCGACGCTAGCCGCCCCGTCGGACCACAGGCCAAGGCCAATCCGGCGGATCTGGCCCCTCACCGGAGCGGCGTGCGACGGCGGTGCCCATCTGCCTCCCGCGCCACGGCCGCCCGGCGCGAAGGCGGTTGTGTTGTGCCGAGGCTAGGACTCGTTCGCTGCTGAGCCGGACCAGAAGGCGAGGTCGCCTCCGGGCAGTGAAACGAAGCGCCATCCTCCTGGGCCCGTGACCTGCCACGCTTCGAAGGACGGATCGGACGAGCAGGTCAGGTGGTGGCCGGTGTCGAGAACGAGACGCAGGGTGCCGGACTTGAACGCGATCGCCGACAGGACCTTCGCTCCGAAGAGTGCGAGGGCCGCCGCGACGTCCTGCGATTCCGGGTTCAGGAGCACGGACGGGTTGGCGTGCGCTGTCCCGTGCGAGAGGTCGACGGGTGCCTCCAACGCGACTTCCCAGTGAGAGCCGAGGGTCAGCACGAGTCGGAAGTCCACGCTGATCCTGGTGACGCTCAGGCCGCGAAGGTTCAGGATCCACCGGTCCTCGTGTTCGACGGGACTCTCCTCAGTACTCACTCCTGCACCTTGGCTCATTCGACAGCCGCGAGCCGGCCCGCCGGCCGAGCCGTCCGCGCGGCGGACGAAGTAGCCCCCCGGCGTCCTCGACCGCGCGACCAGGTTCGCTCAGGCGGAGGGCTGAACAACTCGCTTCGTCGAGAAGGCGACTCGTGGCGGCGTTCGTGCGGAAGGGGGTTGTCATGCGAGTGCTACCGATATATCGTTGACGCATCGCGACCGATCAACGATGGAATGGAGTGATTGCGATGCGTTCCCGTGGAGAAGACTTCGGATACGAGCACGGACACGGACCTGGACACCACGGCGGACCCGGCCATCGGGGTCGGGGCGGCTTCGAGGGGCTGCGTGGGGCTTTCGGGCCCTTCGGTCCTGGTGGTCCCGGCGGCGGCCCCGGCTTCGGCGGACCGGGCTTCGGCCCGGGCCCCTGGGGCGGGCGCGGCGGCCGGGGCGGACCGCGGGGGAGGGCGCGGCGCGGTGACGTACGCGCGTCGATCCTCGCCCTGCTCAAGGACCGGTCCATGCATGGTTACGAGATGATCCAGGAGATCGCCGAGCGCAGCGGCGGGGCGTGGAAGCCCAGCCCGGGTTCGGTGTACCCGACTCTTCAGCTGCTGGAGGACGAGGGCCTGATCATCAGTGAGGCCGAGGGCGGCAAGAAGCTGTTCTCGCTCACCGAGCCGGGCCGCAGCGCGGCCGACGAGGGTCCCGACGCGCCCTGGGAAGAGGCCGGGCGCGGGGTCGACTGGGAGACGCTGCACGAGATCCGCCAGGCCGGCTTCGGCCTCATGGAGGCCTTCGGTCAGGTCTGGAAGACCGGCAGCAAGGGCCAGCGCGACAAGGCGCTGGCGGTCATCAACGAAGCCCGCAAGAAGCTGTACCTGATCCTCGCCGACGAGGACTGACGGCGTGCTGTGGTACCTGCCGGCGCCCCGTGGAAGTGTTTCCGCGGGGCGCCTGTCCGTCTACGGAGCGCCGGGCGCCGCTTCGGGCCTCGCGCGGACGCGCGAGGCTCAGGCCACCAGTCCGGCCAGTTTGCGCAGCGACTCGTCGAGGGCGGCCGTCGCCGAGTCCTTGAGCTTGCCGGCCATCAACGAGACGGCCGCGCCCGTGAACTCCCCGTCGATGCGCACCGAGGTCGCATCGCCGTCGGGGGTGAGTGTGTAGCGCGTCGTGACGATCACCGACATCGGGCCCTTGCCGCGGATGGCCAGAACGCGGCCGGGCTCCAGTTCCTCGATGGTCCAGGTGACCTCGGCCGGAAAGCCCATGAGCTTCATGTTCTCCGCGAAGGTGCCGCCCACCTCGAGCCTTTCAGGGCCGCCCTTGGGGAAGCCGGTGTGCGTCGCGTTCCACTCCCCGTAGGCGGACCAGTCCGTCAGCTGGGCCCAGATCTTCTCGGCGGGCGCCTCGATCCTTGCTTCCGCGCTGACTTCGGCCATGCGACCACCCCTTCGTGTCGGGCGCTGCGCCCGGCGCAGCTACGGTGTCGCGGAACGTAACTCCAGGGCCTGGAACATTCAATACTGATGGACCGTCAGAAATTCTGGAAGGGGGCCGGCCGGCCATCGGGGCGGGCGGGCCGGGGAGTTGCGGCCCGGCGAGCCCGAGGCAAGGCGGCGCGCGATGCTGGGGGGAAATCGGCGCGAAGTCATCCGCAAGGAGGACAACCCGTACAGGGATGCCCACCCTGCGTCGGATCCGAAGATGCTGCCCGCCGCGGATGACCCGGCGCCGCGAGGCTGATGGGGTGGAGGTTGTGCCGCCCCGTATTCCTCAGCAGTCCGCCGCGAGCGGACCGAAGCATGCCGGTGCCGAGGCCGGACTCGGCGCGGAGCTGGCCCCGGTGGTGTCCGCCGCGCGCAGGCGGGCGCTGCGCGACGGGGACCGGCAGATCGATACGGCCCACCTGCTGCACTCCCTGCTGGAGTCCGACCCCGAGGTGCGTGCCGCCTTCGACGGCGGGCCGCAGCTCGCCCGGCTGCTCGGCTACCTCGTGCAGCGCAGCATCGGCTACGGACTCCGCTGGCAGAGCGCCGTCGAGAGCTCGAACGCCGGACCGGTGGTGACCGGGCGGAACTGGTCCCCGGCGGCGGCCGCCGCGATGGAGGAGGCGTACGAGCGTGCCGTGCTGCGGGGCGACGAGCGCGCCCGTGGCCTCGACCTGCTCGTGGCGCTCGTCGCCGATCCCCGGTCACGGGCCGTCGAGGTCCTCGGACGGGCCGGTGTCGGCCTCCCGCGGCTGCTCGAGCGTGCCGGGAACGGGCGCGAGCAGTGCGCCGGACCGGGCGACAGCGGCTGACGGTTCCGGGTCCAGCCGTTGAGACAGGTGTCTTCGGGGGTGACGGTCATGTCGTCGCCTGTCATCATGTGCCGGTGCACACGTCTCAGGGCAGTCAGGGCAGTCGGGTCAACCACGGAAGACGCGTCGGTCTCGGCCTGGCGCTCGTGTCGGCGGTCGCCTTCGGCGGATCGGGTGTGGCGGCCAAGCCGTTGATCGAGGCAGGGCTCGACCCGCTCCACGTGGTGTGGCTGCGGGTCGCCGGTGCCGCGCTCGTCATGCTGCCACTCGCCGTGAGGCACCGGGCGCTGGTCCGACGACGCCCCGCGCTGCTCGCGGGATTCGGACTTCTCGGCGTCGCCGGTGTCCAGGCCTGCTACTTCGCCGCGATATCCCGCGTCCCCGTCGGCGTCGCCCTTCTCGTCGAGTACCTCGCCCCGGCGCTGGTCCTCGGCTGGGTGCGCTTCGTACAGCGCCGGCCCGTCACCCGTGCCGCCGCTCTCGGGGTCGTCCTCGCGGCCGGCGGACTCGCCTGCGTGGTCGAGGTGTGGTCGGGGCTCGGCTTCGACGCCGTCGGACTCCTGCTCGCGCTGGGCGCGGCCTGCTGCCAGGTCGGCTACTTCATCCTGTCCGACCAGGGCAGCGACGCGGGCGACGAGGCACCCGACCCGCTCGGCGTGATCGCGTACGGCCTGCTCGTCGGCACCCTCGTGCTGACCGCGGTCGCGCGCCCCTGGGCCATGCACTGGTCCGTTCTCGGGGGCAGCGCGGACATGAACGGGACGTCCGTGCCCGCCTCGCTGCTCCTCGGCTGGATCGTCCTCGTCGCCACGGTCGTCGCCTACGTCACCGGAGTCCTCTCCGTGCGCAGGCTCTCCCCGCAGGTCGCGGGCGTGGTGGCGTGTCTCGAGGCGGTGATCGCCACGGTCCTGGCGTGGGTGCTGCTGGGCGAACACCTCTCCGCCCCGCAGATCGGCGGCGGCGCCGTCGTACTGCTCGGCGCGTTCATCGCGCAGTCCTCCGCCCCGGCGAAACCCTCGCGGGAGCCGGTCGCGAGTGAGACGAACGACGCCGAAAGGGAGTTGTCGGCCCGCGGAACGACCGTCTAAGGTGCTGATCATGCCTATGACGCTCGTTCTTCCGCCTCCGGCCGCCTGAGGCGGGCATACCGGAACACCGCCCGGCCCCGTGCCGGGCGGAACGGCGCTGCCCGCAGAAGAGTCCGAGGACCTTTCCGCACGCCCCTGCCCCCGCGGCACGGGCTGCGACGTGGTCCCTTCCCGAACTTCTGCGGATCTGCGGAGAGAACACGTGTCGAACACCGCTGTCGGCCTGCCCGTCGGGCGAGGCCTGCTCTATCTGATCGTCGCCGGTGCCGCCTGGGGCACCGCGGGCGCCGCCGCGTCACTGATCTACCGGACCAGTGACATGGGGCCGGTCGCCCTTTCCTTCTGGCGCTGCGCGGGCGGACTCGTCCTGCTGCTCGCCGTGCGCCTGCGCCGTCGTCCGCGCCTTCGGCCCGATATGCGCGGGGGCCGTCCCGCAGTGCGGGAGCCCCTCCGCTCCAAGGCGCTGCGGATCGGTCTGACCGGCCTCGGGCTGGCGCTCTTCCAGACCGCCTATTTCGCCGCCGTCGAGGCGACCGGCCTCGCGGTGGCGACCGTCGTCACCCTCGGCGCGGGGCCCGTCCTCATCGCGATCGGCGCCCGGCTGACCATGGGGGAGCGGCTCGGCCGGGGCGGCGGTGCCGCCGTCGCCGGGGCGCTGGCCGGGCTCGGCGTGCTGGTCCTGGGCGGCGGGGGTGCCAGCGTGCGCCCCTGGGGTGTCCTGCTCGCGGTGCTCTCCGCGGCTGGCTACTCCGCGATGACGCTGCTCACCCGGTGGTGGGGACGCGACGGCCGCGTCGACGGGTCGGGCACGACGGTGTGGACGTTCGCCGTCACCACGTTGTGCCTGCTGCCGTTCGGCCTGGCCGAGGGGCTGATCCCGAGCACCGCGCAGCCCGCCCATCTGCTGGCCCTGCTGGCGTACATCGCCGCCGTACCCACGGCGCTGGCCTACGCGCTCTTCTTCGCGGGCGCAGCCGTCGTCCGCTCCGCCGCCGTGTCCGTGATCATGCTCCTGGAGCCGGTCTGCGCGGCCGTGCTCGCCGTCGGACTGCTGGGCGAGCGGCTCACCGCCGCGACAGTCGCCGGCACCCTGCTGATGCTCGGCTCGGTCGCCGGACTCGCGGTGGCGGAGGCGCGCGCCGCGGGGGCCGAACGGCTCGCGGCGCCCGAGGAGCCGGTCCTCGTGTGACACCCCCGCGGACCTCCGGGTGAGGAACAGCGCCGGTCCTCGCGGGGGCCGGTGCTGGTTCCGGACACCGGGTGCGCGGGGCCCCGCCGTCTCAGTCCGCGCGGTGACCGGCCCCGGCGCTCACAGGGCCTTCAGGTAGTCGGGCAGCTCGACGTCCGGTGCCAGGTCGTCCGCCGGTACGGGGGCACCGTGGCCCTTGGTCAGCGGGACCACGCCGGTCCAGTGGGGGAGGGAGAGATCCTCGGGCTCGTCGTTCGGGCCGCCGCCGCGCAGCTTGGCGGAGACCTCGTCGAGGTCCAGGCTGATCACGGCCGTGGCGGCGAGTTCCTTGGCGTTGGCGGGGCGCGAGTCGGCCGAGCGTCCGGGCACGACATGGTCGACCAGCGCGTCCAGTGCGAGGCGCCGCTCGTCGGGGTCCGTCACCTGGTGGGCGATGCCGTGCACGACCACGGAGCGGTAGTTGAGCGAGTGGTGGAAGGCCGAGCGGGCCAGCACCAGTCCGTCGACGTGGGTCACCGTCAGGCAGACGGCCAGCCCGGGGTCGCTCTGGCCGGACATCCGCAGCGGACGCGAACCCGTCGATCCGTGCACGTAGAGCCGCTCGCCGACCCGTGCGTACAGCGTGGGCAGGACGACCGGCGCGCCGTCGCGGACGAACCCGAGATGGCAGACGTACCCCTCGTCGAGTATCGAGTGCACCAGTTCCCGGTCGTACGCGGCGCGTTCCTTGGAGCGGGTGGGGACAGTGCGGTCGGTCGGGGTGTAGGCGGCGGACCCCGTGGTCCTCTGCTGGGTGCTCGTCTCCGACATTGCCATCTCCATTGCACTAGTGCATAATCTCTTTTGTGCTAGGAGAGTATCGGATCGAAGGGCGTCGCGCAGCCGACATCGCGGCCGATGTCGAGCGGGCGGTCGGGGACGGGAATCTGGAGCCCGGTCAACTCCTTCCGCCCATGCGGGAGTTGGCCGAGGGGCTTGGTGTCAACCCGAACACCGTCGCGGCGGCCTATCGCACCCTGCGTGAGCGCGGGGTCATCGAGACCGCCGGCCGTCGGGGCAGCCGGGTGCGCCCGAAACCGGCCACCACGGGGCGTGAACAGCTGCGCGTCGAGGTGCCCGAGGGTGTGCGGGACCTGGGCGAGGGCAATCCCGATCCAGCCCTGCTGCCGGCACTCGTCGAGGCCTTCGCGACGGCGGCCGGGCAGTCGGACCGGCATCCCGTGCAGTACGGGCAGGACGCCGTCGAGCCGGAGCTGGGGCGCCTCGCCCGCGCCGGGCTCGACGCGGACAAAGTGCCCGCGGGGCCGGTCGTCGTCACCTCCGGATCGCTCGACGCGATCGAACGCGTCCTGATGGCCCACCTCAGGCCCGGCGACACGGTGGCCGTCGAGGACCCCGGCTGGGGCAGCCTGTTCGACCTCCTCCCTGCGCTGGGGCTGCGTACGGCCGGCGTCGGTGTCGACGACGAGGGCCCGCTTCCCGCCGACGTACGGAACGCGCTGGAGGCCGGGGCGCGGGCGCTGATCGTCACCGACCGCGCGCAGAACCCCACCGGCGCCGCGGTCACCGCCGCCCGCGCGCGTGCCCTTCGCTCGGTGCTCCGCGAGTACCCGCGGACCCTGCTCATCGAGGACGACCACGGTCATCAGATCGTCGATCTGCCGCTGCATCCGCTCGCCGGCGTCACGCACAGCTGGGCGTTCGTGCGCTCCGTCGCCAAGGCGTACGGGCCCGATCTCCGGCTCGCCGTGCTCACCGGAGACCCCGTCACCGCCGACCGTGTGCAAGGGCGGCAGCGGCTCGGCCCCGGCTGGGTGAGCCGCCTGCTCCAGAAGGCCGTGGTCCACCTGTGGACCTCGGGCACGGTCGACGCGGGGGCCGTGGCGGCCGCGTACGGGGCGCGCCGCGACCTGCTGATCGACGCGCTGCGGGCGCGCGGAGTCGAAGCGCGCGGACGCAGCGGGATGAATGTCTGGATCCCCGTCCCGGACGAGACCGGGGCCGTCTCCCGGCTGCTGCACCGCGGCTGGGCGGTCGCGCCCGGCGCCCGCTTCAGGATGAGCTCGCCGCCGGGCATCCGGATCACCGTCTCGACGCTCCGGCCCGAGGACACCGAGCCGCTCGCGGACGCCGTCGCGTCCGCCGTGGGACCGGCCCCGGCACGCCGATACGTCTGAGTCGGGATGAGCTCGGCGCCGGGCATCCGGATCACCGTCTCGACGCCGTGCCGTGCCGTGCCGGGGCGTCAGCGGCGCGGCTTCGCCTGGGTGAGGGCCGCGCCCGCCAGGACGATCACCGCCCCGACCGGCGTCGACCAGGTCAGCGACTCGCCGAGGATCGCGACACCGGCGGCGGTGGCGATGACCGGGATGAAGTACGTGACCATCTGCGCCGTCGTCGGGCCGACCTCGGCGACGATGCCGTACTGGACGAGCATGGCCAGACCCGTGCCGAGCGCCCCCAGCCCGGCGATCGCGAGCAGCGGCACCCACGCGACACGGCTCGGGAGCGTGGTGAACAGCGGGGTCACGAAAGCGAGCTGGACGGTGGCCAGGAGCAGCTGGGCGCCGGTCATCGACAGATGCGAGTGGCCGGTGCCCGCCAGGGTCCGGCGGACGTATATCCAGCCGACCGGGTAGCTCAGGGACGCCAGCAGGGCCATCGCCGTGCCCGTGGCGTCCAGGCCGTGGAAGCCCTGCCAGACACCGAGAACCGTCAGGACGCCCAGGAAGCCGATGCCGAGACCGGCCACTCTTCGCCGGGTCGGCCGGTCCTCGGAGAGGGCGACCAGGGAGAGGGCCATGCCCCACAGCGGAGACGTCGCGTTGCAGATGCCCGCGAGCGTGGAGGGGATGGTCAGCTCGGAGTAGGCGAAGAGGGAGAACGGCAGCGCGTTCAGCAGGAAGGCCGCGACCGCGAGATGCCCCCACGTCCGCGCCCCGCGCGGAAGCCGCTCCCGCTTCACCGCCATCGCGGCCACGAGCACCAGGCTTCCGAACAGCAGCCGGCCGAAGGTGACCTGGAACGGCGCGTAGCCCTCCGTGCCGACCTTGATGAGCAGAAAGCTGAAGCCCCAGATCAGCGAGAGGACGCCGAAGCGGATCCGCCAGTCGAGGGCGGTGCGGCGGCCGGGTGCGACGCCGTTCGGCGTGACGGGGCGGGGAGAGGCGACGGTGCTCATGGGGTCAAGAATGAGGCAGAACAATCTCGTAGCACAAGCGAGAATATTCAAGCGATATCTCGTAGCATTGCTTACATGTTGAATCTGGAGCGGCTGCGTACCCTCGATGCCCTCGCCCGGCACGGCTCGGTGAGCGGCGCGGCCGAGGGACTGCATGTGACGACCTCCGCCGTCTCGCAGCAGATGTCGAAGCTGGAGCGCGAGGTGGGACAGCAGCTGCTCGCCAAGAACGGCCGGGGAGTGCGCCTGACCGACGCCGGCAGGCTCCTCGCCCAGCACGCGGCCCGCATCCTGTCCCAGGTCGAACTCGCGCAGTCCGACCTGGAGGCGCAGCGCGGCCAGGTGGCCGGTGAGCTGAGGCTGTCCGCGTTTCCGACCGCGGCCCGCGGGCTGTTCCCGGCGGCGCTCTCGGAACTGCGCGCCGCACACCCCGGACTGCGGGTGCGCTCCAGCGAACTCGAACCGGAGGCCGGGGTCGCGGGAGTGGTGCGCGGGGACCTGGACCTCGCGGTCGTGCTCGACTGGTACAACAAGCCGATGCCGCTGCCCGACGGGCTGGTGAAGGCGTCGATCCTCGACGACCCGGCCGATGTGGCGATGCCGGCCGGCCATCGGCTCGCGGGTCGGCGCGAGGTGGATCTCGGGGATTTCGCCGACGACGAGTGGATCACCTGGGGCGAGGGCGAGTTCTGCCACGAATGGCTGATGTTCACCCTGCGCTCCCAGGGAGTCGAACCGCGTATCGGGCACCGCGCCGGGGAGACGCACACCCAGCTCGGACTGGTGGCCGCGGGACTCGGCGTGTGCGTGGCCCCGCTCCTCGGGCGCCGTCCCATGCCCGAGGGGGTCGTCACCGTGCCGGTCCATCAGCGTGTGCGTCGCCATGTCTACGTCGTGTGGCGGGCCGACGCCGACCGCCGGCCCTCGATCAGGGCGGCGGTGGACGCCTTGCGCAGGGCCGGTGCGGCTGTCGAGTAGGGAGAGCCGAAGGGTGGTTCGGCTTCTCGGCTACATCGGAGGGAGCTTGCGGAAGTCCCACGAGGCGATCGCGGCCGGGGTCAGTCGCATCCACGCGTGCCGGCCGTCGTGCGGCAGCTCCTCCAGGCCGAAGTTCTTGCGGGCGAACAGGGTTTCCGGGACGTCGAGTTCGGCGCACAGTTCCCCGGTGCGCGGGAACTCGCCGACGAACTCCACCGTGCCGGACAGTTCGACGCCCCGCAGCTCCCCGTACTCCTCGCCCGAGTCGATCACCACGGCGACCCGCGGGTCGTTCCGCAGCTGCACCCAGCGCTTGCTCCGCACCACCGAGTACAGCCACAGCGAGGTGCCGTCCCAGGTGAACCAGAGGGCACTCACATGCGGCACTCCGTCCTTGGACACGGAGGCGACGCGGCAGGTGCGCTGGGTGGTGAGGAACTCGTCCAGTTCACCGGGGGTCATCATGATCTTCCGGCCCCTGCGCTGGGTGACGGTCATACGGTCCCCTCTCGATTCCGTGTATCGGCCGAATCCAGCCGATCTGTCCAGGTGCGCCGACGCCGTCCGCCGGAGCTTCCCGTAAAGCTTTCTGACGTTCCGTCAGGAAATCATGCGGCGTCTTCCGTCCTCACGCAATGGTGGTTACGCTCCGCCGTCCCGACCCGCGACGACAAGGAGAGCCATGCCGTCGTTCGAGCAACTCAGTGAACTCCTCGACCCCGTCGGCACGGTACTGCTCACCGTGGAGTGCCAACAGGGTGTCGTGGGCCCGGACAGCGCACTGCCCGAACTCGCCCACGAGGCAAGGGCGTCCGGGGTGCTCACCCGGATCGCCCGGCTGGTGGGCGCCGCGCACGCGAACGGGGTGCAGGTGATCCACGCGGTCGCCGAGCGCCGCCCGGACGGCCGCGGCGCCAACCACAACGCCCGGCTGTTCCGCGCGGCCGAGCGACTGCCCGTGCGCCAGCTGACCGGCACGACCGCGGTTCGGATCGCGCCGCCCGTCGAGGTCGCAGAGGAGGACTTCGTCGTACGCCGGCTGCACGGTCTGTCGCCGATCTCGGGCACCGACGTCGACCCGCTGCTGCGCAACCTGGGCTGCCGCACCCTCGTCGTGACGGGGGTCTCGGCCAATATCGCCGTTCCCAACGCCGTGTTCGACGCCGTGAACCGCGGCTACACCGTCGTCGTTCCCGCGGACGCCATCGCGGGGGTGCCCTCCGAGTACACCCCCGCGATGGTCCGGAACACACTCGCACTGGTCGCCACCATCACGACCACCGACGACATCCTCGCCTGCTTCGAACGACGGCGGCACTGACGCCGGCGTTCCACCGGCGGGTGGCCGCCGGTGGCCGGTGCCGGCTGTCAAGCGAGCTTGATGGAGCCCCCGGCGACGGTGATGTCGGCGGCCGCGAGTCCGGTCGTCGCGGGCCCCTTCTTCACACTGCCGTCGATGGCGGAGAACTGGCTGCCGTGGCAGGGGCAGGTGATGACACCGTTCGCGATGCCCTTGACCGCGCAGCCCTGGTGGGTGCACTTGGACGAGAAGGCCTTGAAGGTGCCCGCCGTCGGCTGGGTCACCACGACCCCCTTGTCGGCGAAGACCTTGCCCCCGCCCTCGGGGATGTCGCTGGTCTTGGCGAGTTCCGTGCCGCCCGCGGTCCCGGCCGCGCCGCCGCCCGAGCTCCCACCGCTCGTGCCGTTGTCGGAGCCCACGCTGCTGGAGGCCTTGTCGTCCGCCCCGCACGCGGTCAGCGCGACGGCGAGCCCTGCCGCTCCGACCGCCGCCACGACGGTGCGCCGGGCCGGTGCCTGTGTGGAGTGAAGCGATTCGCTGGACATGCTGGCTTTCCCTTCAGCGGACATGATCTGGATCTGCTCAGAGGTACGGTCCGCCAGGGCGGGCTGTTCAGGCAATGGCGACTTCTTGACCTGATCCACAGCGTGCCGACAGCCGCGTGTGCCCGGCCACGGTCCACCCCGGCCCCGGATACAGGGGACCACTCCGCCCACCGTCACCGGGTCGCGTCCGCCGGGCGGGACCACCCCAGTAACCTGGGGCGATGCTCAAGGAAGTGAACGCCTCCCGCTACATCACGCCGTTGCGCGAGGGCGGCTCGCTGCCGGGACTCGTCGAGGCCGACGACCTCGGGACGTACGTCATGAAGTTCACCGGCGCCGGACAGGGGCGCAAGACGCTCGTCGCGGAGGTCGTCTGCGGTGAACTCGCCCGCCGGCTCGGCCTGCGGGTGCCGGGCCTGGTGACGATCGGCCTCGACCCGGTCCTCGGGCTCGGCGAACCGGACCAGGAGGTCCAGGAACTGCTGAAGTCGAGCGGCGGCCCGAACCTCGGGATGGACTTCCTGCCCCGCGCCATCGGCTTCGACCCCCTCGCCTTCGAGGTGAGCGCCGAGGACGCCGGCCGGATCGTCTGGTTCGACGCCCTCGTCAACAACGTCGACCGCTCCTGGCGCAACCCCAACCTGCTGATGTGGCACGGAGACCTGTGGCTCATCGACCACGGCGCCACGATGATCTGGCACCACCACTGGCCGGGCGCCGAGAAATCCGCCGCCAAGCCGTACGACATCTCCGACCACGCGCTCGCCCCCTTCGGCCCGGACATCGCCTCCGCCGCCGCCGAACTGGCCCCGCAGATCACCGAGGACCTGCTCGCCGAGGTCACGGCCCAGATCCCCGAGGCCTGGCTGGCCGACGAGCCGGGCTTCGACTCGGTGGACGCGCTGCGGCGCGCCTACGCACGGCCGCTGCTGACACGCGCGGCGGTCATCCATGAACGGATCAAGGGCATCGACGGCCTCGACGGCACCGGGGGAGACAAGTGAACGAGCGGGTCGTCTTCGAGTACGCGCTGCTGCGTGTGGTGCCGCGGGTCGAGCGCGGCGAGTGTTTCAACGCGGGCGTGCTGGTGTACTGCCGAGCCCACTCATTCGTCGCCGCCCGTACCCATCTGGACGAGAACAAGCTGCTCGCACTCGACCCGGACGCCGACGTGATGGGCGTACGGGCCGCGCTGCGCGCCGTCGAAGGTGTCTGCGCCGGAGGGAAAGCCGCTGGTCAGGCCGCAGGCGACGACGCCGGACGGCGTTTTCGCTGGCTGATCGCGCCGCGCTCGACGGTGGTCCAGCCGGGACCGGTACACACCGGACTGACCGCCGATCCCGAGGTCGAGACCGAGCGGTTGCTCCAGCTCCTGGTCAGGTAATGGATCACATGCACGCGGTGCGGCGTTGACACCGGGTGCCAGGGCTTCTAGCGTCACGTCTGCTGAAGGTACTAAGCGGTCGCTCACCTGACGGGCGTACCGTGTGAGCCGCGGGTCCCCGGGGACCCCGAAGACTCCGCAAGGTTGTCGAGACAGCTTGGCCGGGCTTGGGCCGGCTTTTCCAAGGGCGAGGAGAACCAGCAATGTCCACCACTGAGCAGCGCGTCGCCGTAGTCACCGGCGCCGCGCGCGGCATCGGTGCCGCGACCGCCGTACGACTGGCCGCGGAGGGCCGCGCCGTCGCGGTGATCGACCTCGACGAGGCCGCGTGCAAGGACACCGTGGAGAAGATCACCGCGGCCGGCGGCAGGGCCCTCGCGGTCGGCTGCGACGTCTCTGACGAGGCCCAGGTCGAGGCCGCCGTCGCGCGGATCGCCGCGGAGCTCGGCGCGCCGACCATCCTCGTGAACAACGCCGGTGTCCTCCGTGACAACCTGCTGTTCAAGATGAGCGCGTCCGACTGGGACACCGTCATGAACGTGCACCTGCGCGGCGCCTTCCTGATGGCCAAGGCGTGCCAGAAGCACATGGTCGACGCCAAGTTCGGCCGTATCGTCAACCTGTCCTCGTCCTCGGCGCTGGGCAACCGCGGCCAGGCCAACTACTCCACGGCCAAGGCCGGTCTCCAGGGCCTGACCAAGACCCTGGCCATCGAGCTCGGCAAGTTCGGCGTGACCGCGAACGCCGTGGCGCCCGGCTTCATCGTCACCGACATGACCGCCGCCACCGCCGCCCGCGTCGGCATGGACTTCGACGACTTCCAGGCCGCGGCCGCCACCCAGATCCCCGTGCAGCGCGTCGGCAACCCCGACGACATCGCCAACAGCATCGCCTTCTTCACCGGCGAGGCCGCCGGATTCGTCTCGGGCCAGGTGCTGTACGTGGCCGGCGGACCGCTCAACTAGACGTAGGGGAAACGCACATGACCACACTCCCCGAACTCTCGGGCAAGGTCGCGCTCATCACGGGCGCGAGCCGCGGCATCGGCTACGGCGTCGCGGAGGCCCTGGTCGCCCGCGGCGACCGGGTCTGCATCACGGGCCGCAACGAGGACGCTCTCAAGGAGGCCGTCGAGAAGCTCGGCGCCGACCGCGTCATCGCCGTGCCGGGCAAGGCTCACGACGAGGCCCACCAGGCCGTCGCCGTCGAGCGCACCATGGAGGCCTTCGGCCGGGTCGACTTCCTGGTCAACAACGCCGGTACGAACCCGGTGTTCGGGCCGATCGCCGAACTCGACCTCAACGTGGCGCGCAAGGTCTTCGAGACCAACGTCGTCTCCGCGCTCGGCTTCGCCCAGCAGACCTGGAAGGCCTGGCAGGGCGAGAACGGCGGCGCGATCGTCAACATCGCCTCGGTCGCGGGCCTCGCGCCCTCGCCGTTCATCGGCGCGTACGGCATCAGCAAGGCCGCGATGATCAACCTGACCGTGCAGCTGGCGCACGAGTTCGCGCCCAAGGTGCGGGTCAACGCCATCGCGCCCGCCGTGGTGAAGACGAAGTTTGCGGCCGCACTGTACGAAGGCCGCGAGGCGGAGGCCGCTGCGGCCTACCCGCTCGGCCGGCTCGGCGTGCCCTCCGACATCGGCGGCGCCGCCGCGTTCCTCACCTCGCAGCAGTCGGACTGGGTCACCGGTCAGACGCTCGTGGTCGACGGCGGGATGTTCCTCAACGCCGGAGTCGAGTGACACGAGGGCCACACGAAGGCCGGTCGGACGTTCCCCGCACACGGGGAACGTCCGACCGGCTTTTTGTTGAAAGTTGACAAACACTCAGCCCGCGTCGGATGGCGCGGAGTTCGCTTCACGCAGCGTCTACACGTTCACAGCATGCTGACAACGTGGTCACAAACATGCTGATCAAGTGCCCTGTCAGGGAAACGCGGTTCCCCCGGCAGGGCGCCGCGGTATCGTCGGCCGACCTTGGGACGGCGGATCGAGGAGCGTGTGCGTGTTCAACCGGAACCGATACCTGCGACAGCTGGCGGCGATCACGTCCACAACCCTGGTGGCCGCGTGCGGCACGCTCACCTCGGGATCGCCGGCCGACGAGGGGCCGATCGTGGTGGGCACCACCAGCGCCCCCAGCACCCTGGACCCGGCAGGCTCCTGGGACGGATCGTGGGAGCTGTTCCGCAACATCTACCAGACGCTGCTGAGCTATCCGACCGGCTCCGTGGCCCCGCGGCCCGACGCCGCCGCGAAGTGCGGGTTCACGGATGGAACCAACAGCGTCTATCGCTGCGAACTTCGCCGGGACATGAAGTTCTCCGACGGCGACCCGCTCGACGCGTCGGCCGTCAAGTACTCCATCGAGCGCATCAGGAAGATCGGGGTGAGCGGCGGCCCCGCGGGTCTGCTCGGCAGTCTCGAACGGGTGCAGGTGCTGGGCAGTCGTGTTGTCCTCTTCCATCTCAACAAGTCGGACGCCACCTTCCCGTTGGTCCTGGCCACACCCGCGATGTCGATCGTCGACCCCCGTCACTACCCGGCCGACGCCCTGCGCGACGACGACAAGGTCTTCGGCTCCGGGCCCTACAGACTGCGCTCCTACACGGAGGGCAAGAAGGCCGAACTCGTCAGGAACGACCACTACGACGGCTTCGCCGACCGCAGGAACGACGCGGTGACGATCCGCTACTTCCAGGACTCGGCCCAACTGGTCGGAGCTCTGCGGAACAAGAAGATCGATGTCACCTACCGCGGCCTCGCCGCCTCGGACGTCGTCGCCCTCCAGAGCCGGGGCGCCCGGAAGGACATCCAGCTCATCGACGGCACGGGCACCGAGATCAGCTATCTGGTCTTCAACCCCAAGGACCCGTGGGCCGGGAAGCTCGCCGTCCGGCACGCGATCGCCCAGGTGGTCGACCGGCCCGCCATCGCGCACAAGGTCTACCGCGACACCGTCGACCCGCTCTACTCGATGGTCCCCGCGGGCCTGGCCGGGCACACCACCGGCTACTTCGACGAGTACGGCAGCCCGAGCCCGTCGAGAGCCCGCAAGATCCTGCACGACGCGGGCATCGACCGGCGCGTCCCGCTCACCCTCTGGTACACGACCGACCGCTACGGCTCCGAGACCGACCCGGAGTTCCGCGAGCTCAAGCGCCAGCTCGACGGTTCCGGACTGTTCACCGTCACGCTCAGAAGCCGCCCCTGGAAGACGTACGAAGCGGGCTACCGCGGCGGCGAGTACCCGGTGTTCGGCCGCGGCTGGTTCCCCGACTTCCCCGACGCCGAGAACTTCATCGCCCCCTTCGTGGGGGAGCGGAACGCCCTCGGGACGCCGTATCCCGTCCCCCGGATCACCGACGACCTGCTGCCCGAGTCGCGCGGTGTGCGCGATCGCGGGGCGGTGGTCAAGGAGTTCGAGGAGGCCCAGCGGATCCTCGTCGACGACGCCCGGCTGCTGCCGCTGTGGCAGGGCAGGCAGTATGTGGCCGCGAACGAGGAGATCTCGGGCGCGGAGCGGACCCTGGACCCGTCGACGATCATGATGATGTGGGAGCTCGAGCGCAAGACCAGCTGGTAGGGGCCCGGCGACCGGGTGACGAGGAGCGGCGGAAGGGGGCCGCAGCGCGTCCGCCGTGCGCCGCGCGGGCACACCGTACCGGTCCTGCGGCCCCGATGCGGGCCCCGAACCGATTGTCAGTGGGCGACGGTAGGTTCTGTGGTCTGGAAGTCATCGCACATCGAAGGAAGTTGACGTGACCGATATCGCCATGCTGCCCGAGTCCTGGCGCGGCGTCCTGGGTGACGAAACGCAGCAGCCCTACTTCAAGGAACTCACCGAGTTCGTCGAGGAGGAGCGTGCCAAGGGTCCCGTCTACCCTCCGCGCGAGGAGGTCTTCGCCGCGCTCGACGCGACGCCGTACGAGCGGGTGAAGGTGCTGATCCTCGGACAGGACCCGTACCACGGCGAAGGCCAGGGGCATGGTCTGTGCTTCTCGGTGCGTCCCGGGGTCAAGACTCCGCCGTCGCTGCGGAACATCTACAAGGAGATGAAGGAGGAGCTCGGCACCCCGATCCCGGACAACGGCTATCTCATGCCGTGGGCCGAACAGGGTGTGCTGCTGCTCAACGCGGTGCTGACCGTCCGCTCAGGCGAGGCGAACTCGCACAAGGGCAAGGGCTGGGAGAAGTTCACCGACGCGGTCATCCGCGCGGTGGCCGACCGCCCCGACCCGGCCGTCTTCGTCCTGTGGGGCAACTACGCGCAGAAGAAGCTCCCGCTGATCGACGAGGAGCGGCACGTGGTGGTGAAGGGGGCGCACCCTTCACCGCTGTCCGCGAAGAAGTTCTTCGGCTCGCACCCATTCACGCAGATCAACGCGGCCGTGGCCGCCCAGGGCCATGAGCCGATCGACTGGCGCGTCCCCGACCTCGGCTGACGGCCGGGCCGCTGGGCAGGTCCGTCACCGGCCTGGCCCAGCGGTGTACGGGGGCGCCTGAGCGGGATTGTCACCGGCTCCGGTTAGCGTCGTGCGGGACAGTGACGAGCCTGGAGGACGCGGTGGCGGAGCAACAGGAGCAGGCGGCGCCGGACGCCATGACGACCCGGATCGGACAGGCCGTCATGCTGCACCACGCCGGTGACCGCGAGGAGGCCCGGGGCCGCTTCCTGGATCTGTGGACAGAGATCGGCGACGGCGGCGACGCACTGCACCGCTGCACACTCGCGCACTACATGGCCGACACCCAGGACGACCCCGCCGACGAACTCGCCTGGGACCTGAGGGCTCTGTCGGCGGCCGAGGAGCTGACGGACGGACGTGTCGCCGAACCCCACCAGTCGCTCGCCGTCCGCGCGTTCTACCCCTCGCTGCATCTGAACCTCGCCGCCGACTACGCGAAGCTCGGCCGCTCGGAGGCCGCCCGCACGCATCTGCGCCGGGCCCGTGGCGCGGCCGGCGCCCTCGCGGACGACCGGTACGGCGACGGTGTCCGCGCGGCCATCGGCCGTCTGGAACTCAGGCTTCAGGACAACGTCACCTCGGCGGAGGCCGCCGGTTCCGACCGCTTCGACGAACCGGGTGGCGAGACCCTGGGCCCGCCGAGGCAGCGGCCCTGAACCGAGCCCCGCCGGCGGGTTCCGAGGTCCGCCGGGCGGGTTCCGGAGCCCGAGTCCTGTCGCACCGGGTGCGGAGTGCCACGGGTACTGCGTGCCAGGGGTGAGGGGTGCCCGGGATGTCAGGGGTACCGGGAGTGCCCGGGTGCGAGCCCCCGGGATGCGGTGCCGTCCCCGGAGCGGGACCGCGGGGGCCGTCAGTGCCCGTACGTCCTCGCGCAGAGAACCGCCTCCGGACTGTCCGCTTTCCAGCCCCCGTACTTCCTGCCGAGCGCGCACAAGTCCGGATGCTTCGGCACGTCGGCGGCACCGCGCGGTACAGCGGTACGGCGCCTGTCGTGCCGTGACTCGGGACGCGGGGCAGGGTGGGCGTGCCGCGGAGGGGCCGGGGGAGCGGCGGCCCGCGGCGGGGGAGCCGCGCGGTGCCGGGCCGCCGCGTCGGGTGCGGGCTTCCGCGAGGGGCCGACGCGCTCCAGCGCCTCCCGTGCCGGTGCCTGCACGATCCGAGGTCCCTCCTTGCTGTCCGGGTGGGGCGCGGTGAGCCCCGACGGGGTGGCGGGAGAGCCTGAGCCGGGGGGCCGCTGGACGGTCACACAGCCGGAGAGGGCGGTGACTGCCACGGCGGCCAGAAGCGTTGCGGTCGTCGTCGTTCGGTACACCCGCGCAACTCTGCTGGTTCGGGACCGCGTCCAGGGAGCGGAGAGGCGCAGGATGCCCCGCACGGGTGATCCTTCCGCTCCTCCGGCGGGCACGGACATCGGCGGGCTGACACCCTGCCCGGGCACACACCGCCCGGAAGCGGCAGGCGCCCCCGGGCGCCCCGCTGCCCACGTACGGCCGTCACGGTCGCCGTATGCTTCCGACGGAACCGCGTCGGCTACTGAAGGAGACCCCAGTGAAGGTCGGCTGCATCGGACTCGGCGACATCGCGCAGAAGGCGTATCTGCCGGTGCTCGGTGTGCAGCCCGAGATCGAACTGCATCTTCAGACGCGGACGCCCGCCACCCTCGAACGGGTCGCCGACAGCCTTCATCTGCCGGGGGCTCAGCGCCACACCGACCTGGACGCCCTGCTGGCCCAGGACCTCGACGCGGCGTTCGTGCACGCGCCGACCGCCGCCCACCCGGAGATCGTCACCCGGCTGCTGGAGGCGGGCGTGGCCACGTACGTCGACAAGCCGCTCGCGTACGAGCTGGGCGAGTCGGAGCGGCTGGTGCGGCTCGCGGAGGAGCGCGACGTCAGCCTGGCCGTCGGTTTCAACCGGCGTCACGCACCCGCGTACGCGCAGTGCGTCGAGCATCCCCGCGAGCTGATCCTCATGCAGAAGAACCGCACAGGGCTGCCCGAGGAGCCCCGCTCCATGGTTCTCGACGACTTCATCCACGTCGTCGACACCCTCCGCTTCCTGGTGCCGGGCCCGGTCGACGACGTGACGGTGAGGGCCCGTGCCGAGGACGGACTGCTGCACCATGTCGTGCTCCAGCTCGCCGGAGACGGATTCACGGCACTCGGCGTGATGAACCGGCTGAGCGGCTCGAGCGAGGAGATCCTCGAGGTCTCGGGCCAGGACAGCAAGCGGCAGGTGGTCAACCTCGCCGAGGTGATCGACCACAAGGGGCAGCCGACCGTGCGCCGGCGCGGCGACTGGGTGCCGGTGGCCAGGCAGCGCGGCATCGAGCAGGCGGTCCTCGCGTTCCTGGACGCCGTGCAGTCGGGAAAGGTGCTCAGCGCCCGGGACGCGCTGGCGACTCACGAGTTGTGCGAGCGGGTGGTACAAGCGGTTCAGGAGCGCTCCGCCGCAGTCTGAACGTGCGCGCGCCCTCCGTCACGCACAGCGCCGCCAGCACCAGCAGGGCGCCCTGCACCGGCCAGTCGCCGAACCGGACGTACGGAGTGACGCCCCGGGCCAGCGGCACCTCGTAGACCACCGCGCTGCTCGCGTCCGTGCCGAGCCAGGAGCCGATGCGCTCGCCGTCCGGGCCGTAGACGGCGGAGACGCCGGTCAGCGTCGCGTGCACCATGGTGCGGCCGGTCTCGGCGGCACGCAGCGCGGCGAGCGAGGCATGCTGCTCGGGAGCCCAGCTGTGCTGGAACGTCGACGTCGAGGACTGCGCCACCAGCACCTCGGCGCCGTCCTGGGCGAGGTGGCGGCTCATGTCTGGGAACGCCGTCTCGAAACAGATCATCGGGCCGACGCGCAGCCCGTGGCCCACGTTCATCACCACCTGCTCGGTTCCCCGCATGCGGTCCTCGCCCGCGGCCTTGCCGACGGAGGTGGCCCAGCCGAGCAGGTTCCGCGCGGGCACGTACTCGCCGAACGGGACCAGCCGCATCTTGTCGTAGCGGTCGCCGGTGGGACCGTTCGGCCCCACCAGGACCGAACTCTTGTAGATGCCGGGGCGGTCGGAGCGGCGCGCGTCCACGTTCACCAGGATGTCGGCGCCGACCTCGTGGGACAGCGTCGCGACGCGGTGCGCCAGATCGGGCCGGTCGGCCAGGTCGAAGCCGAGGCTGCTCTCGCCCCAGACGACCAGATCGACGCCTTTGCCGACGAGCTCACGGGTCAGCGTCTCCTCGCGAGCGAAGCGCTTGTCGCCGCTCGTGCTCCCGTCCACGACACCGGGCTGCACGACCGCGATCCGCACCCGGCCGTCGACCTGCGGGCGCGGCGACCACACCCAGGCCGCCGAGGTGGCGGCGGCCGTCGCCACCAGTCCGGCGACGGCGGGCATACGGGACTCACGCACCGAGACGAGCACGGCGACGGCGACGTTGACCGCGACCACCAGGAAGCTGAGCAGCCACACCCCGCCGACCGACGCCAGCCGCAGGGCCGGTTCCACCTGCCACTGACTGGATCCGAGCAGACCCCAGGGACCGCCCAGGCCCTGCCAGGACCGGGCGAGTTCCACCATCAGCCACCCCGACGGCAGCACGAGCAGCGCGGCGCCGACCCGGCCCGGTGAGGGCACCCCGGCCAGGAAATGCCGGACGAGCCGGCCCCACGGAGCCCACAGCGCGCCGAGCAGCGCGGCTATGAGCACCGTGAAGACATGCAGGCTCGGCAGCAGCCAGTGGTGCACGGCCAGCATGAATCCGAACCCGCCGAGCCAGCCGTCGTAGGCTGCCCGCCTGCCCGTGGGGGCCGAGCGCGCCAGGAGGATCCAGGGCACCAGAGCCACGTAGGCGAACCACCACCACGACGGCGCCGGGAAGGCGAGCATCGGCAGCGCGCCCGCCGCCGCGGCCACGACACCACGCCGCCACGGGGAGACCAGCCATGGGCCGAACGCACGGTCGGGCCTGTTCATCTTCCGCCTCCCTGCCCCGTGGTGTCTCCAGTGTGCGCGTCGGCGGCGATCTACGACAGGGGGCATGGCGCTCGGGAAGGGGCGCGCGGACGGGGAGCGCCCCGGGGCGCCGAGGCGGGTCGTGGCTCAGGTGTGCGCGGGTGTGTGGCTGGGCTGCGGCATCCGGCGCCACTTCTCCTGGACAACCACTTGGCGCAGCCGCCAGCCGTCTTCGGTGCGCAGCAGTCCGAAGGCGTAACGGCCGCCGCACACGAGGTCGGGCGCGGTCGAACCGCCGTCCTGCCCGGCGAACCGCATCGGATTGACGTAGTCCGCCTGTACCTCGGCCGTGTCACCCGTGTTCTGTTCCAGGACGCCGAACCGCACCCGCCGGTTGACGATCAGGTGCTGGCGCATCGCGAACAGGTCCAGGCTCTGCGCGAGCCACTCGGCGACCTGGGAGGCGTCGCCCTCGATGCCGCCGGCCGAGCGGTAGTCGGCCCGGCCTTTCGGCGCGAACAGCCCCCGGTACGCATCCCAGTCACCGTCGTCCACGGCCACCGCGTACCCGGTGACGATCTCGTCGACGGAGAACCGGTCCAGCACGGTCGCGAGCTCCACACGCTGCGTCATCGGCTCAGTGTTGGCCACTCCGCCTGCCACGCCAAGGGCCCGCGCGGGGGTATTCGGTGTCCGCGAGGGTTCTGTTCGGCGTCGGCCGGCAATCGGGCGGCGCGGCCGGGGTGGCTTCGCGGGTGAGGCGCGGCCCACGTACGGGAGCCGATCTCCGAAGCGGGGACTCCGTGCACGGGCCGACGCGGATCTGCGATGGTTGGTGATCGATGATCGATCGCGGTTGATCCCGGCCGCGGCGGTCGGGTCGGCGTCGTCGCCGTCATTGTCGAGGGGGCTCTCATGGCACGTCAGGTCACGATCGTCACAGGTGGCAGCCGCGGGATCGGCGCCGCGACGTGTACCCGGCTCGCGGCTGACGGACACGACGTGGTCGTCGGCTACGTGAGCGACGGTGAGGCCGCCGAGCGGACCGCGGCCGCCGTCCGCGCGGCCGGGGCGCGCTGCGTGACCGTACGCGTCGACACCTCCGACGCCGCCGCTGTCGAGCGGCTCTTCGACACGGCGGCGGACCGGCTGGGGCCGGTGACGGGGCTGGTGAACAACGCCGGGGTGACCGGCCCGCTCGGCCCGCTCGCGGACGCTGACCCCGCCGATCTGCGCCGTGTGGTGGAGGTCAATCTGCTGGGTACCCTGCTGTGTTCGCGCAGGGCGGCCCGGTCCATGGGCGAGCTCGGGGGTGGTGTCATCGTGAACGTGTCCTCGGCGGCGGCCACGCTCGGCAGTCCCGGCGAATTCGTGCACTACGCGGCGAGCAAGGCGGCCGTGGACGCGCTGACCGTGGGGCTCGCCAAGGAACTGGGCCCCGGCGGCATCCGCGTGAACGCCGTCGCGCCCGGCATGATCGACACCGAGATGCACGCGACCATGGGCGACGCGGGCCGCGCCGAACGCGCCGCCTCGTCGATTCCGCTGCGGCGCGTCGGAGCGGCGGAGGAAGTCGCCGCCGCCATCGCGTGGTTGATGTCGCCCGACGCGTCGTACACGACGGGGGCGGTGCTGCGGGTGTCCGGTGGGCGGTGAGTCCCTGCGGGGCCTGCGGGAGCCGGTGAGCGGTGGGCCGCGGCGTTGGCGCCGGTGGCCGCTGAGGGTGGGCTCGCGCGGCGGTGCTTCGGATGTCCGGCGGGGGTGAGCTTGTGCGGTGCGACCGGTGTCCGCTGGGGGGTGAGTCCGTACGGTGGCACGAGTGTCGGTGGGAGTGAGGCCGTGCCGTGCCGCGGGTGTCGGTGATGCCGTGTGGTGGCGCGGGGGAGGCGGGCGTGAGCCCGGGCGTCATGGGAGCCGGTGAGTGACGGGCCCTTGCGTGGCGGGAGCGTGAACGGCTCTACGCCGCTTCGATGATCTCGCCGCGTATCGCCTCGGCCCACTTCACGATCAACAGCTCGTACTCCGCCCGCTCCTGCGCCGACAGGGAGCCGCCCGTCCGCGTCCACAGGGCGCGGATCTGTTCGTTCAGCGCGGCGGCAGACCGCACGGAACCAGGCGGGGTGACATCGGGGGACATGTGGACCAGCCTAGGCGCAAGGACTGACACTGCGCTACCGGGCGGCTACGCAAGTCGTATGTGCTGCGTCACGATGCGTCGGGCCGGTGCCGCTCTCGTAGTCGAACTCCCTTTGCAGCGTGTTGAGTTGGTGTCGTGGGATCCGAATCTCCGAGAAGGGGCAATCGGCGGGGCCGCACACGCCCGTCCTTGGCGGCATCCCCGCGAGGCGGGCGGGATGGCCGGGGCGGGCGGGGGCGGCCGGCGCGACCCGGACGGATGAGTGGCGGAGAGGGCCGGGACGGGCTGTGTGGTGGAGACGGGCGGGGACGGGCTGTGTGGTGGAGACGGGCGGGAGCTGCGGGACGGGCCGGTGGTGGGCGCGGCCGGGGCGGTGGATGCGTCGGATGCGGCGAGCGGAGATGGGCACCCCGGCCAAATGATCACCCGGAGTGATTCAGCGGATCACGCCCGGGGTGAGTCATGAGACCTGCCACGGCTCCGTGGCTTCAACCGTTCGGGTCGCCCTGTTCCGAGCGTTCGGCCCACACCCGCGCCGCCAGCGCCTCCGCCTCGCCCTGGGGAATACCCGCCCTCACCAGGATGACCCCGCGGCTGCCATCCGGGAACTTCACACTGCGCGCTTCCGTGCCCAACCGGCTCAGCGCGGGATCTTTCGGCATGCTCCACCTCCAGTCGGAGAGGCCACGCTAAAACGTCGCAACCCGGTTCGCAGAAGCGTTCGGCCAGACGGCCCAATGCGCAGGTCGCCGCCCGAAAATGCCGATCGCCGCCCTCGCGCCGGGCCGCGATCGTGCCGTCCTCAGCGCGGCAGCACGTTGTCGAGGTACGCCTGCACCGGCCCGAAGACGCCACCCGGAACGAGCCGACGAACGTCGTCGAGCCCCGCCCAGGTGACCTCCGCGACCTCCCGCGGAGACGCCGTCCGCGCTTCGCCGGACACCAGGCGACAGGCGACGTAGACCACTCGCCGGCCGGTCACCGGATGGACGCGCTCGCCCAGCATTGACACCGGCGTGACGGTGACTCCGGTCTCCTCCGACGCCTCCCGGACCGCCGCGTCCGCCGGGGACTCGCCCGCCTCGACCTTCCCCGAGGGGAACGTCCACACGACGGAACCCACGGGCACACTGCGGCGCATCATGAGCACCCGCCCGGCATGGACGATCACCGCGCCGGCGACGGTCTTGTCCTCATCCGGCATGCGGCCTCAACTCTCCTTCCTGGAGCGGCCGTTCACCAGGCACGCCTTCCCCGCTCGGGAACGCGTGACCAGTAGTCCGCTCAGCCCGACGACTCGGCTGCGTGCGGGCTGAGGGCATCGGCGCCGACCAGGCCGATGATGACGGATCCGAGGGCGATCCGGTACCAGACGAACGGCATGAAACTCTTGTGGGAGATGAACTTCATGAACCATGAGATCACGGCATATCCCACCGCGAAAGCGATGATCGTCGCGAAGGCGGTGGGGCCCCAGGAGACATGACCCTCCGCGGCCGCGTCCTTGAGCTCGAAGGCGCCCGAGGCGAGGACGGCCGGCATGGCGAGCAGAAAGGAGTAACGGGCCGCCGCCGCCCCGCCGTAGCCCATGAACAGGCCGCCGCTGATGGTCGCGCCGGACCGTGAGACGCCGGGGATCAGGGCCATCGCCTGGCAGACGCCGTACAGGAGGCCGTCCTTGGTGTTCAGGTCCTCAAGTACCTTGCGCCGCTTGGCCGCCCGGTGCCTGCCGCCCGTTTCGTCGCGCGCCGCGAGCCGGTCGGCGATGCCTATGACCACGCCCATCACGATCAACATGGTCGCGGTGACCCGCAGATCGCGGAACGGCCCCTCGATCTGGTCCTTGAGCGTGATGCCGAGCACCCCGATGGGGATCGAGCCGACGATCACCAGCCACCCCATCCGGGCGTCGTGGTCGCCGCGCATCGCCTTGTCGGTGAGCGAGCGGAACCACGCCGACAGGATCCGTCCCACGTCCTTGCGGAAGTAGATCAGCACCGCGGCCTCCGTGCCGAGTTGCGTGATCGCGGTGAACGCCGCACCGGGGTCGTCCCAGCCGGCGAAGGCCGCGGTCAGCCGCAGATGCGCGCTGGAGGAGACGGGAAGGAATTCGGTCAGCCCTTGGACGAGCCCGAGGACGAGGGATTGAAACCAAGACATGGAGTTACGTGGTCCAAGTGCTGATCGCGGAAAGGGAGATGGGCACGCCTGATCGCGGTGCGCGGCGATCACGGACGCTGAGGGAAGCCTAACCTCCGTAGGGGAAGGCCCGGCCGTGGGGGTTTCGGGGACTTTCCGGAGAAAGCCTTCCGCCATGTCCGGGAAGGCTCCGGCAGCGGCGCCGCGGGACCGTGTCGTCCCTGGCGACCGCCCGGCTGGTTCCCTCGCGGTCTGGGCGGTGCCGTGCTCGCGGTGTTGACCGGCCGCCCGGCCCCCGCTTACGTTGCAGTGCGGCAGGGAAAGCGCTTGCCCCCGCACGGTGCGCGTCCGCCGGCCGGTACGTGTCCGAGTGGTGGAGCCATGCGCGGGCCGACGTCCGACATCACGTCCGATGGAGCGCTGATCAGGCAGATGACCGCATCCCGTCCCGCAACCGACCCCCAGGCCGCTGCGAACCGTGCCGCGAACACCCCTCTCGACGGCCGCCGTGTCAGGGTCGCCGTCGTGGGCGCGGGCGCCATCGCCCGCGGTGGCCACCAGCCCGCTCTCGCCCGGCTCGCCGATGAGGGCGAGACGGAGACCGTCGCCGCGGTGGACATCGCCGAGGACGCCGTCCGGGCTTTCTGCTCAGAGGCCGGCATTCCGCGCGCATACACCGATCAGGACCGGATGCTGGAGGAGCAGCGGCCCGATCTCGTCGCCGTCTGCACCCCGCCCACCCTGCACCGCACGCAGGCCGTCGCCGCGCTGCGGGCCGGCGCCTGGGTGTGGTGCGAGAAGCCGCCCGTGCCGACGCTCGCCGACTTCGACGCGGTCGAGGCGGCGGAGGGCACGGACGGCGGGCCGTACGCCGCGATCGTCTTCCAGCACCGGTTCGGCTCGGGCGCCCGCCATGTGCGGCATCTGATCTCCGAGCGGGTCATGGGCCGGCCGCTCGTCGCGCACTGCCAGACCACCTGGTACCGCGACGCCGACTACTACGCCGCCCCCTGGCGCGGCCGCTGGGCGACCGAGGGCGGCGGCCCCGCGATGGGGCACGGCATCCACCAGATGGATCTGCTCCTCGACCTGCTCGGGCCGTGGACGGAGGTGCGCGCGATGACGGCTCGTCTGGTGCACGACGTGGAGACGGAGGACGTCTCGACGGCCCTGGTCCGTTTCGCGAACGGCGCCCTGGCGACCGTCGTCAACAGTGTCCTGAGCCCCGACGAGGTCAGCCGCATCCGGGTCGACTGCGAGCGCGCGACCGTCGAGTTGACCCATCTGTACGGTCACGGCAACGACAACTGGCGGATCACCCCCGCCCCCGGTGTCCCGGACGTGGACGTCACGGCCTGGCGGGACTTCGGCGTGGACGTGCCCAGTTCGCATCTCGCGCAGTTGAGGGATCTCGTCGCCTGCATGCGGGCGGGCGAACGCCCGCGCGGGAGTGGTGCCGACGGGCGGACCAGCCTCGAACTGATCACCGCGCTCTACAAGTCGGCGTTCACGGACACGACCGTCCGCGCGGGGGAGATCGGTCCCGGAGATCCGTACTACACGGCGCTGCACGGCGGCGCCCCGGGCTGGGCACCCGCCGGGACCCGGACGGCGGGGACGGAGGTCCCGGCATGAGCGAGTCGCGAGGGTCGGGCCTTCGGATCGTTCACACACACGGCGAACGGATCACCGTCAGCGAAGTCTCCACCGGCGTCGAGCTGTTGGCCTACGTCTACCGTCCGGAGGACGCCTGGGAATCACCGAAGCCGTATGTGCATCCACTGCGGACCCTGGCCGGCGACATCGTCACGGACTACCGTCCGAACGACCACCGCTGGCACAAGGGCCTCCAGATGACGGCCTCGCATCTCTCCGGACAGAATCTCTGGGGCGGTAACACCTACGTCCACGGTCAGGGGTATCTCGAACTCCCCGAGCGCGTCGGGTCGATGGTGCACGCCGGCTTCGACGAGGTGGCCGCCGAGGCCGGCGGCGCGGTCATCGCCGAGCGGCTCACCTGGCATCCGTACGACGGTGAGCTGTGGGCCGACGAGCAGCGCCGGGTCGAGGTGCGTGACGTCGATCCCGGGGCGGGTTCCTGGGCGTTGACCTGGAGCTCCGCCGTCACCAACCGGCGCGAGGAACCCCTGCGCTTCGGCAGTCCGACCACCGCCGGGCGCGAGATGGCCGGTTACACGGGCCTGTTCTGGCGTGGACCACGAGGCTTCCGGGGCGGGCGCGTAATCGGCCCGGACTCCGAGGGGCCCGGGCTGATGGGGCGTTCGGCGCCCTGGCTCGCGTACACGGCGGAGCACGACGGCCGCGACGGTCACGCGACCCTCGTCTTCGAGCACGCGCCCGAGAACGATCACGCCGGGGCGCGGGGCACCCACCCGGCGCACTGGTTCGTACGCAGCGAACCCTTCGCCGCGGTCGCCCCGTCCCTGGCCTTCTTCGACGAGCTGGAACTCGCGCCCGGCGACACGCTCACCCGTCGCTACCGGGTGATCGTCGCCGAAGGGGTCCGGGATCGCCAGGACATCGTCAAGTACCTTGCGGAGCACCCCTGGTGAGCGCCGTGACACCGGGCTTTCCCGGACTTCCGGGGGCGGTCGCCGTGTCGCGTCTGCGGGTGTACGACTGGCCCGCGGCCGACGGCCTGAGCGGCGGAACTCCCCATCTGCACCTGACCTGTTCGGAGGCGTACGTCGTCACCGGGGGCAGCGGTTCGGTCCAGACGCTGACGACGGCGGGGTACGAGGTGACAGACCTCGTCCCCGGCACGGTCGCCTGGTTCACCCCGGGCACGATCCACCGCCTGGTCAACGAGCGCGACCTGAGCATCACGGTGCTCATGCAGAACGGCGGGCTCCCGGAGGCCGGCGACGCGGTCATGACGCTGCCCCCGCGATACCTGACCGATCCCGGGATCTACGCGGCGGCCACCGTCCTCCCGACCGACGCGTCCGAGGAGGAGCGGGCGCGCCGCGCCCGTGCCCGGCGGGATCTCGCCCTGGAGGGGTACCGCGCGCTGCTCGACGCGGACGGACCCGAGCCGCTCGCGGCGTTCCACCGGGCCGCCGCGGCCCTGGTGGGGCCCCGCCTCGCGGAGTGGCGTGAGCGGTGGCTGCGCGGGGCCGGGGCCGCCGCCGCGGCGACGGGCGACCAGCTCGACCGGCTGGAGCGGGGGGACCTGTGGCACCTCGCCGAGGCCGCCGTGCGAGCCGGACAGCCTTCCGCGCGGGGCCGGTTCGGCATGTGCGGACGGCTCGACGTCTACGAGGCGGCCGACTGAGCCGTACGATCTGCTGCCTGCTGCCTGCTGCCTGCTGCCTGCTGCCTGCTGCCTGCTGCCTGCTGCCTGCTGCCTGCTGCCCGCCGCGAACCCGTGTGTGTCTCAGTGGCCGCGCAGGTGGTGGCGCTTTCGCCAGGCCACCACCGTTCCGACCACGGCGGGGAGCGTGATCAGGGCCATCGCGATCAGGAACGCCGGGGAGGTCGGTGAGGACGCGCGGGCGCCGGCGACGGCGTACGCGGCGGTGTTCGGGATCGAGCCGAGCGCCGTCGCGACCAGGAAAGGAAACCAGCCCATGCGGGAGACGGCCGCGCAGTAGTTCGCGGCCCAGAACGGCACACCGGGGAAGAGTCGGGCCACCATCATCGAGCGGAAGCCGTGCCGGCTGAGCTGACCGTCCGCCGCCTTCAGCCAGCGGGCCCGCAGCAGTGACCGCAGCGCGTCCTGCCCCAGGATCCGGCCGAGCCCGAAGGCGGCCCCCGCGCCGAGCACCGTGCCCACCAGCGCGGTTCCCAGACCCAGCTGGGAGCCGAACACGGCGCCGGCGGCCAGGTTGAGCAGCGGCCGGGGTACGAAGGCGACCGTGCACAGCCCGTACGCCACGGAGAACGCGACAGCCGCGGTGGCGCCGCCGAGCTGGGGCGGCCAGCCGTCGGCGAGCAGCCGCTGCGGGTCGAAGAGGAGCACACTCGACGCCGCGGCCGCGAGCAGCACGACCAGCAGGGAGAGCCGCGACCATGGCGAGAGCAGTGCTCTCACGAAGCGCGCGGCCGGGCCGGTGCGTACGACGGTCGGGACCGCGGGTGCGGCGACGGTGATCTCCGCGCCGACGACCGGGTCGGCGGCGACGGTGAGCTCCGTGGCGGCGGCCTGGGGAGTGGCCGTTGCGGTGCCCCCAGAGCGGGTGGTGGCATCGAGCATCCGGCGAGACTAACCGACGCGTGTGTGTGATCGCCGTATGGTTCGTCTCATGGGCGTCACAGCTTCGGGAACGTCAGGTGCGCGGTTCGAGGTGCCGGACAGCGTCCTCGCGGACACCCTCCTGGAGCGGGTCACCTCCGTCTACCCGTCGGCAGCCGACCCCGACCGGGCCGCGTCGATGCGCGCGTACATGAAGGACATCGCTCCCTTCCTCGGGCTGACGACCCCCGAGCGCCGTGCCCTGTCCCGCACCGTGCTCCTGGACACCGCCCGGCCCGACGAGCAGGACTGCACCGCGCTCGCCCTGCGCTGCTGGCGGCTGCCGGAACGCGAGTACCGGTACTTCGCCGTCGACTATCTGCGCCGCCATGTGACGCGCCTGTCGTCGGGCTTCCTGCCGGTGGCCCGGCATCTCGTCTCCAGCGTCCCCTGGTGGGACACCGTCGACGCGCTCGCCGCGCATGTGGTGGGAGGCCTGGTGGCCGCCGATCCGCGCCTGCGCACCGACATGGACGCCTGGATCGAGGACGACGACATGTGGGTCGCCCGCACGGCGCTGCTCCATCAGCTGCGGTACAAGGAGGCCACCGACACCGGGCGCCTCTTCGCGTACTGCGTCCGGCGCTCGGACCATCCCGACTTCTTCATCCGCAAGGCCATCGGATGGTGTCTGCGCGAATACGCCAAGACCGATCCGCAGGCCGTGCGGGACTTCGTGGCCGCGGAACGGGCGAGGCTCGCCCCGCTGTCCGTGCGTGAGGCGCTCAAGAACATCGGTCCCTGAGACCGCGGGCGAACCCCACGGACCCCGGAGCGCCGCCCGCGTCACACCGGTCCACGGGGCACCGAAATTCATTCGACGCCGGCGGACCGGTCGGCGATGATCTCCTCATGTTCCGGTACGCCTTCCTCCTCGCAGCATCCGCAGTCGCGGATGCGCCGAAGGCTGCCGTCCAGATCATCACGGCAGCCGTCGACGGCGCCCGAAGCTGACCCTTCCCGGATCGTCCGGCGGACCCCGCAGGGGGAGGGTCGGTAACTCCTGGGGGTCCCTGTCCCGGCCCGTACGCGCCGGGGCCATCACTCAGCTCCGCTGACACTGAAGAGGCTTCGAGGTACAGCCATGCCCAAGACGGCTTACGTGCGCACCAAACCGCACCTGAACATCGGCACCATGGGTCACGTCGACCACGGCAAGACCACCCTGACCGCCGCCATCACCAAGGTCCTCGCCGAGCGCGGCTCCGGCACGTTCGTACCGTTCGACCGGATCGACCGCGCGCCCGAGGAGGCCGCGCGCGGCATCACCATCAACATCGCGCACGTCGAGTACGAGACCGACACCCGGCACTACGCGCACGTGGACATGCCCGGCCACGCCGACTACGTCAAGAACATGGTCACCGGCGCGGCCCAGCTCGACGGGGCGATCCTCGTCGTGTCCGCGCTGGACGGGATCATGCCGCAGACCGCCGAGCACGTGCTGCTCGCCCGGCAGGTGGGTGTCGACCACATCGTCGTCGCCCTCAACAAGGCCGACGCCGGGGACGAGGAACTCACGGACCTGGTCGAGCTCGAGGTCCGCGAACTGCTCTCGGCGCAGGGCTACGGAGGCGACTCGGTGCCCGTCGTGCGGGTGTCCGGCCTCAAGGCGCTCGAGGGGGACCCCCGGTGGACGGCCGCGATCGACGCGCTGCTCGACGCCGTGGACACCTATGTGCCGATGCCCGAGCGCTATCTCGACGCGCCGTTCCTGATGCCGGTCGAGAACGTGCTCACCATCACCGGACGCGGAACCGTCGTCACCGGTGCCGTGGAGCGCGGCACGATCCACGTCGGGGACCGGGTCGAGGTGCTCGGAGCGGGCGTCGACTCGGTGGTCACCGGCCTGGAGACCTTCGGCAAGCCCATGGAGGAGGCGCAGGCCGGGGACAACGTGGCGCTGCTGCTGCGCGGTGTGCCGCGTGACGCGGTCCGCCGCGGGCACGTGGTCGCCGCTCCCGGCAGCGTCGTACCCAGCAGTCGTTTCACGGCGCGCGTGTATGTGCTGTCGACGCGCGAGGGCGGCCGTACGACATCGGTCACCACCGGATACCGGCCGCAGTTCTACATCCGCACCGCGGACGTGGTCGGCGACGTCGACCTCGGCCGGCTGCCCGTCGCCCGGCCGGGCGACACCGTCGAGATGACGGTCGAGCTCGGCCGTGAGGTGCCGCTGGAGCCCGGCCTCGGCTTCGCGATCCGCGAGGGCGGCCGCACGGTCGGAGCCGGGACCGTGACGTCGGTCCTCTGACGCCAGGCCGGTAGGGGGACGCGGGGCCTGCCATGACACGGCGGGCCCCGTTCACGTCGCCGGGGCGGGCCCCGTTCGCGTGGCCGGGCGGGCCCGTTCACGTCTTCGCGAGTGCCGCACAATGGACCCGTGGACGAGCCGATACCCGTGACGCGGGCCGTGGATCACGGGACCGCCAAGCTGATGCCCGACGTCGATCGCGAACGGGCGTGGCTGCTCACCGTGGACGGCGCGCCCCAGTCGTACGTCGATCTGGACGAACCGACCCACCTGGAGTTCGAGTACACCCGGCGCCTCGGGCACGTGCTGGACACGGTGAGGGAACCGGGGCGCGCCCTGGACGTGCTGCACCTCGGCGGCGGGGCGCTCACCCTGCCCCGCTACGTCGCCGCGACCCGGCCCGGTTCCCGCCAGGACGTGGTCGAGGCGGACAAGGGCCTGCTGGAACTGATCGGCGAGTGTCTGCCGGTGCCCGACGGCACGGGCATCGAGCTGCACCGCGCCGACGCCCGCGCCTGGATCGAAGCCGCCGCTCCGGCCACCGCCGACATCCTGATCGCGGACGTCTTCGGCGGCTCGCGCGTACCGGCGCACCTGACATCGACCGCCTACGCGAGCGCCGCCGAGCGCGTGCTGCGCCCCGGCGGGGTCTACCTCGCCAACCTCGCGGACGCGGCGCCCTTCGGCTTTCTCCGCTCGCAGCTCGCCACGTTCTCCACCGTGTTCGAGGAGATCGCCCTCATCGCCGAACCCGGAGTGCTGCGCGGCCGGCGCTTCGGCAACGCCGTGCTCGTGGCCTCCCACCACCCGCTCGACACGACCGCCCTGGCCCGTCGTACCGCCGCCGACGCCTTCCCGGCACGCGTCGAACACGGCGCCGCGCTGCGGGACTTCATCGGCGGGGCCGCTCCGGTGCGCGACGAGGACGCGGTGCCGTCACCCGAGCCGCCCGGCGGGTCCTTCGGCATCGGCTGAGGCCCGCTCCGCGCCGGGGGCCGGGGCGGGAGCGCCCTGGGCCACCGTCCGGGACCGCCGCGTCAGATTCCGGACGTCGGGGACGCACAGCACCGCCGCCGTGGCCACCACGACCAGCGTCGCACAGCCCCACAGCGCGGGCGTCCGGCCGAAGGCCTGCTCCGCGGGGCCCGCCAGCGCCGTGGCCAGCGGGACCATCGCGATCGATCCGAACCAGTCGTACGCGGACACCCGCGAGAGCTTGTCCTCGGGTATCTCCTGGTGGAGCGCCGTCATCCACGACACCCCGAACACCTCGATCGCCAGACCGCTGACGAACATCACCGCGTACAGCGGTCCCACCGGCAGCGGGACCGCGAGCGCGGCAGCCGGTGCAGCGAGCGGGAAGACGCACAAGGTGCCGGCGAGCAGCAGACGACGGGGCTTCCAGCGGGTCATCAGCAGCGCGCCGCCCACGGTCCCGGCGCCGAACGCGCCGAGCGCCAGACCCCAGGGTCCCGGCCCGCCGAGACTGTCCCGGGCGACCAGCGGACCGTAGACCGCGTCCGCGGCTCCGACGACCGCGACCACGACGGAGAACTGCGCGACGATCGTCCACAGCCAGGGCCGTCCGACGAACTCGTGCCAGCCGTCGCGGAGATCGGAGAACAGACCGCCGCCGGGTTCACGCGGCGGTATGTGGCTGATGTCGAGGAAGGAACGCAGGGCGCCGGCGACCGCGAACGCCACCGCGTCCACGGCGAGCACCCAGCCCGGTCCGATCACGGCCACCAGCGCGCCGCCCAGGGCCGCGCCGCCGAGGCCCGCGCCCTGCATAGCCATCCGGAACATCGCGAACGCGCGGCTCGCCTGCTCGCCGCGGACGGAGGACATGAGCATGCCCTCGGCGGCCGGGTTGAAGAACGCCTGCCCGGTGCCGCCGAGCGCCGACAGCAGCATCATCTGCCACAGCCGTGCCTCGCCGGAGACGACGAGGACGGCGAACGCCGCCTGCGACACACAGTTGAGGGCGTTGGCCGCGACCATCACGTGATGCCTCGGCAGCCGGTCCGCGACCGCACCGCCGATCAGCAGGAAGAGCACCAGCGGCAGGGTGCGCGCCGCGGCCACCAGGCCGACGTCGCCTCCGTCGCCGCCCGCGCCGAGCACCGCGAACGCCGAGGCGATCAGCGCGCCCTGGCTGCCCAGGTTGGTGACGACCGCGGCGGCGGTCAGAAGGGTGTAGTTCCGGCCCGCCCAGGAGGGGCGGCGGGAGGGTCGGGCGAGGTCGGCGGCTGAGGTCACCGGGAGACTATCGCCGCCCGGTGCCCGACTTGCCAAACCCGAGGTGAGCACCCCTGCGGGCACTCACCCCGCCCGGCACCCGCCCCCACACGCCCGCCCGCCGCGAGCGGTCGTGCAGGGGGACGGCAGCGCACCGGAAGCGGCCGTGCACGGGGACGGCGGCGAGCCTGAAGAAACGGTGCACGGGGACGGCTGCGCGCCGGAAGCGACCGTGTACGGGGACGGCTGCGCGACGGAAGCGACCGCTCCGTTTTGTCGCCGCGAGGCATCCCGCCCCCGCCCCGGGAAGGGGGCCCGGGCGCCGGGGCCGCGCGCTCGGGCCGGGGCTCAGGAACCTGTCGGATTGCCGTGCAGCCGTACGGTGCTGAGGATCTTCCGCACCGTCGCGTCCGGGATCTCCTCCGAGACGCCCTTGGCGCCGTAGAGCGTCCAGGACACGAAGTCGCCCGCCGAGTTCTTGAAGGCGAAGGTGGTCGCCTTGCCGTCGGAGTCGCACTTGCCCTTCTTGGCGACGCCCTTGGAGTACGTCGTCGTGACGCTGCCCTCGATGCCCGAGGCCGTGGTGTACGTCTCGGGCTTGCCGATCTTCAGCAGCTTCTTCGAAGCGTTCTTCTGGTCGGTGTAGCCGCCGAACACCCACCACGCGGAGTCATTGCGCGCCACGTCGGCGGTGTTCTTGGCGCCGCTCTGGCCCTTGGTGCCCGCGGCGGCGAGCGCGGTGTCCTCGGTGCGGCCGTCCTTGTTCGCGTCGGACGTGCACCACTTCTCCTTGAGGAACGCCGGGGCGGACATGCCGATGAGCGCGGAGCCGTCGCCCTTCTTGTCGTCCTCGAAGCCGATGAAGGTGCCGGGAGTGCTGACACTCCAGTCCGGCGGCACGTCGAACGCGGTACCCCACTTCGGGTTCACCACGACCTTCCAGCCGGCGATCGTCGCCTTCTCGTCGCCGCCACCGCGCGGATCGACGTCGGTGGCGCTCGCGCTCGCCGACGTGGGGGCCGACACCTTGGGAGACTTGGACGTGCCGGGGCCGGCCTTGTCGTCGTTCTTGCCGTTGTCGCCCAGGACGAGGAATCCGGTCACCCCGGCGGCGATCACGACGGCCGAGGCCGCCACGATCGCGGTGATCTTCGTCTTGTTGCCGCCGCCACCGCCGTTGCCGCCGGGCACCTGAGGTGTGCCGAGGGGATCCGACGGCGCTCCCCACTGCGGGTGCCCCGGCTGCTGTCCGTACGGGCCGGGCTGCTGATACCCCGGCTGCTGATACGGATTCGGCTGCTGGTACCCCGGCTGCTGGTACGGGTTCTGGTCCTGCGGATTCTGCTCGCCCCCGGGCGGCTGCTGTCCTGGCCACATGGCTGGTAACGATAGAGGTGCCTGTGACCCGGGTGCCACGGCGGTCCCCGAAACGACCGCGTCATCGGGCCACTTGTCCCATTGATCCCGGCTCGGAGTCGGCCTGACGCCGTCTCAGGCCGCTGAGCGGGCGCGGCTGATGGCGACGGCCGGTCCCGGCCTCGGCTCATGACGTCGGCCGGTTGCGGCCTCGGGCTCATGACATCGGCCGGTTCCGGCCTCGGCTCAGGACCTCTGCCGGGCCCGGCTCACGACCCCGTCGGGTCACCGTGCAGACGTACGGTGCTCAGGATCTTCAGGATGGTCGCGTCGGGGATCTCGTCCTTCACGCCGGTGGCGCCGTAGAGGTTCCATGCCACGAAGTCGCCCGCGGAGTTCTTGAACCCGAAGGTGACGGCCTTTCCGTCGCTCGCGCACTTCCCCTTCTGGGGCGTGTTCCTGGACCTGGCCCAGGCGACGCTCCCGCTGATGCCCGAACTCGTGGTGTACGGCTTGGCTTTCTTGTCGAAGGTCAGACTCTTCTTGTCCGGCTGTGTGTAGCCGCCGTACACCCACCAGGGGACCTGGTTCACGGCGACCTCGTCGGTGTTCTTCGCCCCGCTCGCGCCCTTGGTGCCCGTGGCGCCGAGCGCGGTGTCCTCCGTACGGCCGTCCTTGTCTTCGTCGGAGCTGCACCACTTGGACTTGAAGTAAGCGGGCGCCGACATCATGATCAGCGGCTTGTCGCCGCCCTTCGCGTCGTGCTTCTCGAACCCGATCGACGTGCCGGGCGAGGCCACCTCCCAGTCCGCGGGGACGTCGAAGGCCGTGCCCCACTTGGGATTGACGACGACCTTCCAGCCGGGGACGGTCGGCTGCTCGCCCGTCCCGCCGCGTGCGTCGCCGCCGGAGGGTGAGGCGCTCGGGCTCTTCGGCGCGCTCACCGAGGGCTTCGGGCTCGTGCCCTTGTCGCCGCCCCCGGCCCGGTTGTCCTTGCCGCCGCCGAGCAGAACGGCGCCCGTCACCCCGGCGGCCACGACCACGGCGGTGGCCGAAACGATCGCGATCACCTTCGTCCGGTTCCCGTTCCCACGCGGGGGCTCGGGCGCGCCCGCGGGGGAGGCCGTGCCCCAGGGCTGCTGTCCCGGCTGGGGCCCGTACGGGCCCGGTTGCTGAGGTCGGCCCGGCTGCTGGTGCGGGGTCTGCTGGTATCCGGGCTGCTGGTAGGGGTTCGGTTGCTGGTACCCCGGCTGCTGGTAGGGGTTCTGTCCCGGCGGGTTCTGTCCCGGCGGGTTCTGCTCGCCTCCGGGCGGCTGCTGTCCTGGCCACATGGGCAGTCACGTTAGTGGCGCTAGTGAAACGTTTCTGTCACCGCGTCTTGTCAAGCCTGTACCGGAGTGCGGCTCCGTGCCCGGCGTCGGCCCTCCGGCGTCGACCGGCTCGGGTGGCCGACCGGCACGGGCGCCGGGCGGGGTCTGGCCAGGATTACTACTCATGGGTAACATCGAGGTATGAGTGCAGACCAGATGACCATCGGCGAGATGCTCGCCGCGACCGTGCCGATGGCGCGGACCCTGAACCTCGAGTTCGTGGAGACCACCCCGGAGAAGGCCGTCGTGGCGCTCCCGGACCAGGGTGACTTCCACAACCACGTCGGCGGACCGCACGCCGGAGCCATGTTCACGCTCGGCGAGTCGGCGAGCGGCGCGATCGTGCTCGCCGCCTTCGGGGACCAGCTCTCCCGCGCCGTGCCGCTCGCGGTCAGTGCCGAGATCGCGTACAAGAAGCTCGCGATGGGCCCGGTCACGGCCACCGCGACGCTCGGCCGGCCCGCCGCCGACGTCGTCGCCGAGCTGGACGCCGGACAGCGTCCCGAGTTCCCCGTCGCCATCGCCATCCAGCGCGCCGACGGCGCGGTGACCGGCGAGATGACGGTCGTCTGGACGCTCCGCCCGAACGGCTGAGACCCGCGTCGCCCACAGGGCCCTGATCGCGGAGTACCCGCCGATCGGGGCCCTGGGTCGTTCGCGGGGGCCCTGCCGGCCCGGTTCAGCCGCGCGGAACCCGGATGCTCACCGTCTGGGTGACCCGGGTGCAGAGCTGTCCCCGGTCGTCCTCGATGTCGCACTCCACGACCGCCGTGTCGCGTCCCACCCGCAGCACCCGGGCCTTCGCGCGGGCCGCCCCCTCGCGCACGGGCCGCAGGAAATGCGTGGTGGAAGTGGTGGTGGCGGGAACGGCGCCCGCGGGCCCGTTCAGTGCCGCGCAGACCGCCGAGGCGACGTCGGCCAGACCCATGAGCGCGCCTCCGTGCAACCCGCCTCCCGAGGTGGACAGTTCGGGCACGAAGTCGAGTTCCGCGTCCACGCCCTCGGCGGACAGGGCGGTGAAGCGCACGCCCAGGGTCCTGGCGTAGGGGGCCATCGCGTATATGTCGTCGGCGGTGACGTTCACATCGGGCTCCTTGTGGGAGAGGTGGGACGTAAGTCGATGATCCTTTCTATCAACTCCCTTGTCGGCGAGGGGCGTTACTGTGGTGCGGGGTGTGTATGCGATCCGGTCTCCCGCCGTGCCGTAGTGGCGCTGTAGCGGCTGTGCCGGCCTGTCGCAGTGCCGTATGCCGTAGCGCCGTCCTGTCGCCGGGCCGCCGGGTTACATACCGCCGCCCTGTCGCCGTGCCGCCGGGTTTCGTGCTGCCGTGTCGTGCCGTGCCGTACCGCCGTGCCGTGCCGCAATCGTGCGGCGAACACAACGCGTCGTTCAGCTCACTGCAACTGCCCGGTCATGGCCGGTCACCACCGTGCCTCCTGACCTCGATTTTGCTCACCTGGAGGGCACATGGGCACAGCAGGACAGCAGAACGGGCCGGACAGACGGGCGTTGCTGCGCGCCGCGGTCGCGGTACCGGCGGCCGGCGCGGCGACCGCCGCCTTCGAGACGGCTCCGGCGCGGGCCGCGACCGCGGGCGGAGGGGGCCGGTTCGACACCGAGAGCCCGCGCTTCGCGCTGGCCGTGCTCCCCGACACGCAGTACCTCTTCGACGCCGACAGTGCCGACCCGGCGCCGCTGCGGGAGACCTTCCGGTACCTCGTGGCGGAGCGGGCCGAGGCGAACATCGCCTTCATGACGCACCTCGGCGATGTCACCGAACACGGCACCGAGGACGAGATCTCACGCGCCGCCGACACCTTCCGCACCCTTCACGGCAAGGTTCCCTACAGCGTCCTGGCCGGCAACCATGACATTCCGTCGTCGACGGACGACCAGCGGGGAGGCACGGCTTACCTGGCCGCGTTCGGCCCGGAACGCTACGCCTCCATGCCCACCTTCCGCGGCGCCTCTCCCGACGGCTACAACAGCTACCACGTGCTGCGCGCCGGCGGCCGGGAGTGGCTGGTGCTCGCCCTGGACTGGCGGGTGTCCGACAAGGGGCTGCGCTGGGCGCAGGGCGTCCTGGACGCCCACCCCACGCTTCCCGCCGTGCTCACCACACACGACATCGCGTGGTCGGACGACGACGGCAAGGCCCAGCTCTCGGACAACGGCAAGCGCCTGTGGGACGGCCTCGTCCGGGGCAACGACCAGATCTTCCTCGCGCTGGGCGGCCACTACTGGCCGCCCGGCCGTACGGTCCTGTCCAACGACGCCGACAACGATGTCCACGTCCACATCACCAACTACCAGGACCGCTACTACGGCGGCGCCGGGATGATCCGCACCTACTCCTTCGACCTGGCCCGGGGAGTCATCGACGTCGAGACGTTCGCTCCGTGGTTCCTCGCCCAGGACCCGGAGAAGCGGACGCCGCTGGAGGCCGAGACGATCGAACTGACCGGCCCCGTCGACCGGTTCGGCCTGCGGATCGACTTCGACGAGCGCTTCGGTGGCTTCGCGCCCGTCGTCCCGCCGAAGCCGCGCCCGGCCTCCGCCGTGATGCCGCGCGGCACGGTGGCCTACTGGCGCTTCGACGGCTCCGGGGCGGTGACGGGCGCTCCCGTCCCGGACGGCACGGTCGTACGGGATCTCACGGGCCACGGGAACGACCTCACCGTGAGCCGGCTCCACGCGAGCGGTCCGGACGTCCTCGCCTGGTCGGCGGACCATCACCCGGGCCAACCCGCCCACGCCAGCCTCCACTTCGACGGCGGCAAGAGCCCCGACCGTGGCGCCATCCTCTCGACGTCCGCCCGAGCCGCCCTGAACAGCGCGCAGTTCACCCGGGGCTACACCATCGAGACCTTCATCCGGCTGCCGGATCCCTTCGAGGGCGACCACGCCTGGATGGGCATCCTGAGCTGGGAAGGCCGCAACGGCGACGCGGGCAAGACCACCGGCTGGTCCCCGCTGGAGCCCACGTGCAGCCTCAATCTGTCGCCCGAGCGGTTCCTTCAGTTCGTCGTCTATCCGGAGCGGCAGGACGCCGACCCGACATCATGGAGCCACGCTCTGCCCGTGGGCCGCTGGACCCATGTCGCCGTCGTCAACGACGGCCGCCGTACCGTGCTGTACGTGGACGGCTCGAAGATCGCCCGCAACCCCGCGCAGCCGTCCACCGGGATCGCGACGCTCGGCAAGCCCTTCGTCCTCGGCGCCACCCAGTTCGACGAGAGCTTCGGGCAGGGTTTCTACGGCTGGATCGGCGACACCCGCATCGTCGACCACGCCCTGCCCGTACGGGACTTCCTCACCTCACCCGCCTAGCCGGCCGGACGGCCCGGGGAGCGAGCACCTGTTCCCTTCCGGTCGTCCATGCCGGACCCTGGCCCTCGGGCGGTGCGCGCGCATTGCCCGAGGGCCGGGGCAGGCCGGGATCGAGGAGTGCGAGCGTGGGCGTACGCGGGCAGGGCGCCGTTCTGGTGACCGGTGGCAGCGGGTTCGTCGGGAGCCATCTGGTGCGGCGGCTGCTGGAGCGGGGATACCGGGTCCGTACCACCGTACGAAGCGCGGCGAACACCGCGAAGGTGGCCCCGCTGCTGGGGATGCGGGAGGCCTTTCCCGGCCGGCTCGAGCTGTTCGAGGCGGATCTGCTGGCCGACGGCTCCTTCGACGCGGCGATGAGCGGCTGCGCCGTGGTCTTCCATGTCGCGTCGCCGTTCCTGATGCCGGAGAAGATCAAGGACGGCCGCAGGGACATGGTCGACCCGGCGCTGCTCGGCACACGCAACGTGCTGGCCGGGGTGGAACGGACACCGACGGTCGAGAAGCTCGTCCTCACCTCCACCGTCGGCGCGATCTTCGGCGACTACATCGACGTCCGGGGCATGGACGGCGGCGTCCTGTCGGAGAAGTACTTCAACACCACCAGCACGGTCGAGAACAACCCGTACCACTACGCGAAGACACTCGCCGAGCGCGAGGCCTGGGCGGCGGAGGCGGCGCAGAACCGCTGGCGCCTGGTGTCCGTCAATCCCGGTCTGATCCTCGGCCCCTCGCTGACCCCGGCTTCCCAGTCCGGCAGCCTGTTCCTGCTGGACGAACTGTTCAAGGGCTACTTCTTCTACGGCGCACCCGATTTCAGCTTCACCACGGCGGACGTCCGCGAGGTCGCGGACGCGCACATCGCGGCGGCGGAGCACGACGGCGCCAAGGGCCGCTACATCGTCGCGGCCGAGACGATGACGTCCTTCCACGACATGGCGCGCGTCATCCGCGGCCGGTATCCCCGAGGGCTGCGGCTGCCCCGCACCGCGCTCCCGCACTGGCCGGTCCGCGTCCTCGGCCCGGCGTTCGGACTGACCCAGGACTACATCCGCAAACACCTCGGTATCCGGTTCCGCGTGGACAACAGCCGCAGCGTGCGCGAACTGGGGATCACCTACCGCCCGGTCGAGGAGACCCTGCTCGACCACTACGAGTCCTGGAGGCAACGGACGTGACGAGTCCCACGTCCCGGCCGCCGTTCAGAGCGACCAGGTAGGCTTCCCGGCGGGCGCTCCGGGGAAGCGCACCTCGGTGATCATGCGAAACGCGGTCGGCCGGGTCACGTACACCGAAACGGGAGGAACCGGCGTTGCACGTCCAGGACTGGCTCGAGACGGTGCCCGCGGTCAGTATCTACGCGCTCGTGGCGCTGGTCATCGGCCTGGAGAGCCTGGGCATCCCGCTGCCCGGCGAGATCGTCCTGGTCTCGGCGGCGCTGCTCTCCTCGCAGCACGGCGGCATCAACCCCGTCGTCCTCGGCGTGTGCGCCAGCCTCGGGGCGATCGTCGGCGACTCCATCGGCTACGCCATCGGCCGCAAGGGCGGACGCCCGCTGCTCGCCTGGCTCGGCGCGAAGTTCCCCAGACACTTCGGCGAGGCCCATGTCGCCACCGCCGAGCGTTCCTTCCAGAAGTGGGGCATGTGGGCCGTCTTCTTCGGCCGCTTCATCGCCCTGCTGCGGATCTTCGCGGGCCCGCTCGCGGGTGTGCTGCGGATGCCGTACTGGAAGTTCCTGATCGCCAACGTCCTCGGCGGCATCATCTGGGCCGGCGGCACCACCGCGGTCATCTACTACGTGGGTGTCGTCGCAGAGTCCTGGCTCAAGCGCTTCTCGTGGCTCGGCCTGGTCGCCGCGGTGCTCGTCGGAGTCGCCTCGATGCTTATCGTCCGCCGCAAGGCCAAGAAGGCGGCGACGGACCACGGCACGGCGGAGACGGAGCCCGTCCCCGCCGCCGAGTAGGGCGGCTCCTGGTAGTTCCGTGGGCCCTGCGGCGCGTGCCGCCGAGTGGGGGCGCGGGGCTACTCGTGGATCTCGCGGTGTGCCTTCGCCAGTTCCACGTAGAAGACGCCGTTCAGTGTGAGACCCTCGCGCTCCTCGTCGGTCAGCGGACGCCTGACCTTGGCGGGGACACCCGCGACGAGCGAGCCCGGCGGGACCCGCATCCCCTGCGGCACCAGCGCTTGCGCGGCCACCAGCGAGCCGGCTCCGATCACGGCCCCGTTGAGCACCGTGGCCCCCATGCCGATCAGACAGTCGTCCTCCACGGTGGCACCGTGCACCACGGCGTTGTGGCCGATCGAGACGCGCTCCCCGACGGTGATGGGGAAGCCGGGGTCGACATGCAGGCTGCAATTGTCCTGCACGTTGCTGTCGGCGCCGATGACGATCGGACCGCAGTCGGCGCGCAGCACCGCGCCGTACCAGACGCTCGCGCCGGCGCCCAGCGTGACGTCCCCGATGACCACGGAGGTGGGGGAGACGAACGCCTCCGGGTCCAGCCGCGGATCCTTGCCGCCGATCCCCTTGATCAGCGCCTGCTGCGTCGTCACCGTGTCACCGTCTCGTCGTCTCGTGGTCCGGTCCTTCTGAGTACACCGGCACGGTATGCCATCGCCCCCGCGTACCTCCGGTGGGGCGAAGATCACAGCGGTGCGGCCACGTCGGCGAGCCCCGCTCTGAGTACCGTGAACGCGTGTCCAGGAGCAAGAACACGTTCTCATCATGGCGGCGACGCCTCGCGCAGCGCGCCGTCCACACGGGCTGGGCCTGGATGCGGCGCGCCGGTACGGTCTCGGCAGAGCAGCCGGGCAGGTTCCGTTTCGGTGCCATCGGCGAGAACACCCGGCTCGCCTTCCCGCTGGGGACCGTCTTCGGCGAGCCCTGGATCCACCTCGGCTCGTACTGCATCGTCGCCGAACAGGTCACGCTGACCGCGGGCCTGATGCCCGACCTGGACCTCGGTCCCGACCCGATCCTGCGCATCGGGGACGGCGTCGTGCTCGGCCGCGGCAGCCATGTCATCGCCGACACGACGGTCACGATCGGTAACGACTGCTACTTCGGGCCCTACGTGTACGTGACCTCCACGAACCACTCGTACGACGATCCGCACGAGCCCATCGGCAAGCAGTGGCCGCGGATGGAGCCCGTGGAGATCGGGCCCGGCTGCTGGATCGGGACCAATGCCGTGATCCTTCCCGGCGCGCGGATCGGACGGAACGTCGTGGTCGCGGCGGGTGCGGTGGTACGAGGTGTGGTGCCGGACCACTGCGTCGTCGCCGGGGCTCCCGCGAGGGTCGTACGGCGCTGGGACCCGGTCGCCGGATGGCAGCCGCCGCTGCGTACGCCGCCGCCGGTGCCGATTCCCGACGGAGTGACACCCGGGCAGCTCCAGGCGCTCGCGGAACTGGACGAGGAGACCGTCGCGCGGCTCGCGGAGCTGGATCTCGACGCGCGGGACGCGGCCGAGGACGTGCACGCGCGGTCGGGGGACGTCCGCGCGGAGTCCTGACCCCGGAGCGGACCCGAGTCGTGACCCCGGAGCGGATCCGAGTCCTGGCCCCGCACGCGTCCGAGTCCTGGCGCCGGAGCCGGCTCAGCCGGTTGCCAGCAGCACCGTGCCGACCAGTGCCAGTGCCGCTCCGGTGGCCTGTACGGCCCGTAGCCGTTCCCTGAGGACACCGCGCGCGGCCAGCGCCGTGACCACGGGGTAGAGCGAGGCGAGGACGGCGGCGACGGTGACCGGGCCGTGCTGGGCGGCCACCGAGTACGTTCCGTTCGCCGCGACGTCGGCGAGGCCCACGAAGGCCAGCGCGGGCAGGGACACCCAGGGGAACCCGCCCTCGGGAAGGGCCCGCCCCCCGTACCGGACGGAGAGGGCCAGGGCCGCGCCGCCGGTGACGACATTGGTCATGCGCTGCACGAACAGTGCCAGGAAGAGGCCGGTGACCGACGACGACGCCTGCGCGATGAGTACGAACACCGTGCCGAATCCGGCGGCCGCGATCAGGGTCAGGAGGATGGCCTGCCGCTGCACGGGCGCGCCCCGCAGCTGGGGCCCGCCCGCGAGCACCACCCCCGCCACGGCGACCGCGATGCCCGCGATCTGCACCAGTCCCGGGCGCTCGCCGAGGAACAGACCGACACCGATGGGGATGGCCACGGCCAGCGAGCCGAGCGGCGAGACCACGCCCATGGGGCCGAGCGCGAGCGCCTTGTAGAAGGAGAGCAGCGCGACCGGGCCCACCAGGCCCGCGGCCACCGCGAACCACAGCTGCGGTCCCGCCGCGCTCCAGCCGCCGGTGGCCAGCACGATCGCGCCCAGGACCACCGCGGCGATCGACTGGGAGGCGACGACCACGGTGAGGGCGGGCGTCCGCCGGGTCAGCAGACCTCCGCCGAAGTCGGCCAGGCCCCACAGCAGGCTGGTGGCCAGGGCGAAGAGTGCTGTCACGGGGGGCCTCGCAGTACAGTTCGGTGAACGATCAGGTGCACCACACGATAGTCCACTTGATTGAACTCTGTCATTCAAAATATTGGACGGAATGTGTCGGATCTCGACCTGCTGACTCAGTCCCTGGCGCGCAATGTGAAGCGCTGGCGCACCGAACGCGGCTTCACCCTGGACGCGCTCGCCGCCCGCGCCGGAGTCAGCCGCGGCATGCTCATCCAGATCGAGCAGGCCAGGACCAATCCCAGCCTGGGCACCGTCGTCAAGATCGGTGACGCGCTCGGCGTCAGCATCACCACCCTTCTCGACTACGAGCAGGGCCCCAAGGTCCGGATCGTCCCCGCCGACCAGGCCGTACGGCTGTGGCACACCGAGGCGGGCAGCTACAACAGGCTGCTGGCCGGCACCGAGGCGCCCGGCCCGCTGGAGATGTGGGACTGGCGGCTCATGCCGGGCGAGGGGAGCCCGTCCGACCCGCACCCCGCCGGCACCGTCGAACTCGTCCATGTCATCTCGGGGGACATGACGCTGACCGTCGACGGGGTCGAGCACAGCGTTCCCGAGGGGGCGAGCGTCTCGTTCGAGGCCGACACCCCCCATACGTACGCCAACAAGGGCGAGGTCCCGGTCGAGATGGTCATGGCCGTGTCGGTCCCGCTCGTGCACTGAGGCCCGGCGCGGCCCCCTCGGCCCTGCCGGTCCCGGCAGGCGCGGCAGGCTCTCCCCGGGCGCCACCGCGAGGCTGTTAGCGTGCCGTCATGCGCGCACCCATCGGACACTTCGACGATGCCTTCCCGGCCCCCGACCGCCTGGACGACCTCGTCGGCCCCGTCGCCGACGCGGTGCGCGGGTGGCGCGGTGACACCCCCGCCGAGCAGCTCGTCTACGTAGAGACGAACCCGGAGTGGGCCGACACCGCCGTCTTCGTCGAGCACTACGGCAAGGAACTGCTCGACACGTCCGCCAACTGCGTGGTCGTCGCGGGCAGGCGCGGCAGCGAGACCACGCTCGCCGCGTGCGTCGTCCTGTCCACCACCCGCGTCGACGTCAACGGTGTCGTACGACGTCAACTGGGCGCCCGCAAGGCCTCGTTCGCCCCGATGGACCTCGCGACCGGCGAGAGCGGCATGGAGTACGGCGGCATCACCCCCGTCGGACTCCCGGACGACTGGCCGGTGTTGGTCGATCCGGCCGTCGTCGGGCTGCCGTACGTGCTGGTCGGCAGCGGTCGACGGCGCGGCAAACTCCTGGTGCCCGGCAAGGCGTTCGCGGAGCTGCCGAACGCGGTGGTGGTGGAGGGCCTGGGCGTCGCCGTCTGACGCCGCCCGCTCGTGATGCCTGCGTGCCCGGCCGGCTCCGTTCGCGCAGGAGGGCCGGAGGGCCGGCGTCCGTCGGAGCCTCGCGCCCGTCGACGGGGCGCCGGATCGACGTCTGACGAACATGGGCTCCGGCCCGATGCGCTGTCCGTTCACGCGGCGGCGTGATGTGCCAGCGCCCCGTGCGGATCCGCCCCGCCGGGTTCCGGCGCCGGATCGGCGTGGACCAGGGCGGCGGTCAGTCGCGGAACGGCGTGCAGCAGGGCGTGTTCCGCGTTCACGGCGATGTCGTGGGCCTGACGCACGGTGGCGTCGCCGTCCACCACGACCGCCACCTCTGCGCGCAGCCTGTGGCCGATCCAGCGCATCCGCAGTTCTCCCACGTCGCGCACCCCCGCGACCTGGCGCAGCGCCCGCTCGGCCCGGTCCACCGACTCCGGCTCCACGGCGTCCATCACACGCCGGAAGACCTCTCTGGCGGCATCGCGCAGCACGAGCAGGATCGCGGCGGTGATGGCCAGTCCCACCAGCGGATCGGCGAGTTGCCACCCGAGGGCCGCGCCGCCCGCGCCCACCACCACGGCGAGTGAGGCGAACCCGTCGGTACGGGCATGGAGTCCGTCCGCGACCAGTGCGGCGGAGCCGATCTCGCGGCCGACGCGGATGCGGTACCGGGCGACCCACTCGTTGCCGGCGAAGCCGATGAGCGCGGCGACCACGACCACCGCGAGGTGTCGCACCGGCTGCGGATCGAGCAGCCGGCCGACCGCCGTCCAGGCCGCGAAGGCGCCGGAGGCCGCGATCGTCAGCACGATCACGATGCCGGCCAGGTCCTCCGCCCTCCCGTAGCCGTAGGTGAAGCGCCGGGTCGCCGCGCGGCGGCCCAGTGTGAAGGCGACCGCGAGTGGCAGGGCGGTCAGCGCGTCGGCCGCGTTGTGCACGGTGTCGCCGAGCAGCGCGACCGACCCGGACACCATGACAACGGCGGCCTGTGCCATGGCCGTTGTGCCGAGGACGGCCAGAGAGACCCACAGCGCCCGCATGCCCCGCACCGACGTCTCCAGCGCGGAGTCGACCTTGTCGGCCGTCTCGTGGGAGTGCGGGGCGAGGAGATGGCGAAGCCGGTTCCAACGGCCGTGCCGGCCGCGGCCGTCCCCGTGGTCATGCCCGGCTCCGTGGTGATGACCGTCCCCGCGGCCATGGCCGTCCACGCGAGGATGGCCGTCCCCGTCGTGATGGGCCTCCCCGCGAGGATGGTCGTGCGCGCGGTGTCGGGCCTCCCGGCGAGGCTGGCCGTCCCCGTGGTCATGCCCGGCTCCGTGGCGATGCCCGTCCCCGCGATGGTGGTCGTGGTCGTGGCGGTCGTTCACGTGCGTCCCCTTCCGAGCGCGGGAGTGGACGAGTCCGTGTCCACGAGGCCATTATGTGCGTATGAGCGCACGCATGCACCTATCACCTGCGCACGATGCGCACCCGCGCACCCCCGGCGAGGAACAGTTCACGCTCGCCGCCGAACTCCTCGCGCTCCTCGCCGATCGCACCCGACTCACGCTGCTGCACGCCCTGACCGACGGCGAGGCCGATGTCACGACGCTGACCGAGGCGTGCGGAGCGGCCCGTCCGGCCGTCAGCCAGCATCTGGCCCGGCTCCGTCTGGCCGGGCTCGTGAACACGAGGAAGGAAGGGCGCCGGGTGATCTACTCGCTAGGGGACGGCCATCTGCGCCGGGTGGTCGACGAGGCGCTGAGCTTCGCCGACCACCGGCTCTCCGATCGGCCTGCGCACGACTGAGGCCACGGTGCGGAGCCCTGGCCCGGGCCGGAGCCGCGGCGCGGACGAGCCGGAGCCCGCCCGGGCCACGTACGGCCGGATCCGCGAGCGCACGGCGCGGTCGAACCGGAGCCCCCCGGGCCGCGCACGGCCGGAGCCCGCCCGCGCCGCGTACGGCCGAGTCCGTGAGCGCGGTGCGGTCAGCGGGTGAGCGTGCCGTCGCCCGCGACCGCGCGGTCTCCCACGGGCGGGACGCCGTCCTCGCTCTCCTCGCCCTCCTCCAGCAGGTTCGCCGCCGCGCCCACGATGCTCGGGTCGGGGCTGCCGACGACCTCCCGGTCCTTGTCGCTGTAGGCGAAGCGGGCCAGCACACTGCGCATGGCCTCGACGCGGGCCCGCTTCTTGTCGTTGCTCTTCACCACGGTCCAGGGCGCCTGCGCGGTGTCCGTCTCGCGGAACATGGCGACCTTGGCCGCCGTGTAGTCGTCCCAGAGGTCCAGCGAGGCCAGGTCCATGGGGCTCAGCTTCCACTGCCGTACCGGGTCGACCTGACGGATCGTGAAGCGGGTGCGCTGCTCACTCTGGGAGACCGAGAACCAGAACTTGATCAGGTCCACGCCGTCGTCGACGAGCATCCGCTCGAAGGCGGGCGCCTGCCGCATGAAGCGCCGGTACTCGTCGTCGGTGCAGAAACCCATCACCCGCTCCACGCCCGCCCGGTTGTACCAGGACCGGTCGAACATCACGATCTCGCCCGCGGTCGGCAGATGCTCCACGTATCGCTGGAAGTACCACTGCCCGCGCTCCCGCTCCGTCGGCTTCTCCAGCGCCACCACCCGGGCGCCGCGCGGGTTGAGGTGCTCGGTGAACCGCTTGATCGTCCCGCCCTTGCCCGCCGCGTCGCGCCCCTCGAAGACGACGACGAGCCGTCGGCCGGTCTCCTTGATCCAGCTCTGGAGCTTCAGCAGCTCGATCTGCTGGAGCCGCTTGTGCCACTCGTACTCCTTGCGCTCCATGCGCTGCTCGTACGGGTAGTTCTCCCGCCAGGTGTCCACCGGGCTGCCGTCCGGCCGGATCAGTACGGGGTCGTCGTGGTCGGTGTAGTCCACCCGCATCCCAGCCAGCAGTTCCGTCATCCGGTCCTCCTCTTCCCGTGCTCCGATTGTCCGACGATCTTGTTGTTCCTGCCGTTTCGGTGGCATTTGCGGCATGATCAGACAGATCCCGTACGCCACCACGGCCGCGCAGCCGAGGAAGCGGAACGCGGCCTGCCCGAACCCGGGGCGTCGCCGCCGGCGCAGACCTGCGTGGTGGAGAGCGCGAAACCCAGGTGGGACAGGAGCGCGCCGCACACGTTCAGGACACCGCTGATGAGGACCGCTGTTCGCGGTTTGAGGGCTCCTGTCGCGATGGAGGTTGCCATCGCGTTCGCCGTGTCGTGGAATCCGTTGGTGGAATCGAAGGCCGGAGCCGTGACGATGACGACCGCCACGAGGAACGTGATGTGGTCCATCCCTCGATGGAAGCAATCGGAGGAATACGGCGGGAGAACCGCAGACGAAGCCGACGCGAGTCGGAGTCGAGATGCACACCCGCTTGCACCCACAAGGGACAACGCCCGCAGGGCACACGTTGTTTGACGCTTCGGCAGGACGGCCAGGACGGCCAGGACGGCCAGGAGGGTCCGGACCGCTCGGGCTCGGAGAGCGCGGGTGCCCTGTGGGCTCAGCCCAGCCGCGGGATCTCGATCGCCGGGCAGCGGTCCATCACGATGTCGAGTCCGGCGGCGCGCGTCCGCGCGTACGCGACTTCGTCGATCACGTCGAGCTGGAACCAGACGGCCTTGGCGCCGATGGCGACCGCCTCGTCCGCGACGGGTCCGGCGAGGTTGCTGTTGACGAAGACGTCGACGACATCCACCTCGAAGGGGATGTCCGCGAGAGAGGCGTACCCCTGCTCCCCGTGCACGGTCTCGGCCTTCGGGTGCACGGGCACGATCCGCTTGCCGTAGCGCTGGAGGACGTCGGCGACGCCGTGGGCCGCGCGGCGCTCGTTCGACGAGAGCCCCACGATCGCCCAGGTGTCGCCCCGCTCGGTCAGGATCCTGCGGATCGTCTCTGCGTCGCCGTACACGCTCGGCCTCCTCGGGAATCGGTCAGTCGCTTCCGGTCTTCTCAACGGTGAGCGGCGCGCGATGATTCCTCGTGCCGTGTACCCGCAGGTGTTCGAGCAGCAGCCGGTTCAGGGTCTCGGGGGCCTCTTCCGGGATCCAGTGGCTGAGGTCCGGGAGGACCTCGAACCGGTAGGGCCCCTCCACCCAGCGCCCGGTCTCCCGCGCGGGCACCGGGCCGAAGGCCGTGTCCCCCGTGCTCCAGACGTACAACGTGGGCACCTCGATGACGTCGATCGTGCCGTCGGGGCGCCCGGACCGGTACCAGTTCAGTGCCGCGGTGAGTGCGCCCGGCCGGGACAGGTGCCGGACGTAGGCGTCGGCACTGGCCCGCGGGACCTTCTCCGCGTAGAGCGAGCGAAGCAGTCCGGCGTCGTCGGCCAGCATGCGCTGTTCGGTCGCGGGCGTCTCGCGCCAGTCGATCATGTACCGGGATCGCGCGCGCTGGTCGTCGTCGGTGCGCAGGGCCTCGGCGAGAGCGTCGGGGTGCGGGGTGGAGACGACCGTGAGGGTGGATACGCGGCCGGGATGGGCGGAGGCCGTCCACCACGCCACCGCGCCGCCCCAGTCGTGACCGACGAGGTCGAACGTCGACCAGCCCAGCTCATCCGCGATCGCGACGACGTCCGCGACCAGGAGGCTGATGCGATAGTCCTCGGCCCGCTCCGGCCGGACCCCGGGGGAGTAGCCGCGCTGGTCGGGCGCCACCACGCGGTAGCCCTCCGCGGCCAGTGCCGCGATCTGACCTTGCCACGCCAGCCCCGTCTGGGGGAAACCGTGCAGCAGCAGAACGGGGCGGCCGTCGGACGGACCCGCCGCGATGGCGTCGAACACGCCAGCGGCGGTGGAGATGCTCATCCCGGTCACGACTCACTCCTTCAAACCGACTGGTCGGTAACCTTTCCGTCGCTGGAAGCGGATTGTCAAGGCCGCCCAGACCCGCGGTCCCTGTGTCCGGGCTTGCCGGTTCTGGGATTGCTGCGTCGGTGTCGGTGCCGATGCGGGTGCCGGTGCTCGGGTGCAGGGGCCGGCCGGGTCCCGCGGCCGCAGGGCGTGCTCGACCCGAGCCGTTCGCGCCACCGGCACCCAGTCCCGACCCTCGGCGCCCAACGGACCGTACGACACACGCTGTTCACAGTCGACGGCACCCACGCGGCCGGCATCGGGCGCCTGTGTCCGGCGGCGGACAGCGATCGGGGCGCGGGCGCGTGTCCGGAACGGCCCCCACCTCCCCACACCCGCCCCGACGGCCGCTTAGGCTCACCTCGTGCTCCGTATCCTCGACGCCCGCACGGGCGAACCCGTCGACGCAGCCCTCGCCCGCCGCGGTCTGGTCCGCGTCCACGCCCATCCGCCAGGGTCCGACTTCACGGGTCTGCGCGTGCTCCTGGTCGCCGACGTCCTGGTGCGGGCCCTGGAGATCGGCGGCAACCCCGCCTGGGCGACCGTGACTTCGGTCCCGGACCCGGAGGCCACCGGGGACCGGGCGGAGCCGGGGGACGGGGAAGCCCCCTGGAGCGGGGCGGGACTCCGGGCGCGCGCCGCCGAACTCGGGATCCGGCCGTTCGAGGATCACCCGGACACGCAGCCGGGACCGGCCGCGACACGGACCGTCGACATCGTCGCCCAGGGGGCCGCGGTGACGGACGGGCCGCGTGTCGAGGTGGCGCCGGTCGAAACCGGACCCGGGCCCGGGGCCGCTCCCATGGACTCCACGGCGCTGCGGCTGACGCTGCTCGCACGGCGACGGGATCTGCCGCTGAGTCTCGACGCCGAGGCCCTCGCCGAGGCGGAGGCCACGCTCGGGCGCTGGCGCGCCGCCGTCGCCGGATGGGCGACACGTCCCTCCAAGCCGGTCCCCGAGGACGTACGGCTGCGGCTGCGCGCCGCGTGGGAGGACGACCTGGACGTGCTCGCCGTGCTGGACGTGCTCCGGTCGGTGGAGACCTCCGGCATTCCGGAGGGGGCCCGGTTCGAGACGTACGCCTACGCCGACCGGCTGCTCGGCCTCGAACTCACCCGCGAGATCGGATCGTCGCTGTGAACGCGCGCGCGGCCGGTGGCCCGAGGCGAAGACTGGTCGTCCTGCGGCACGCCAAGTCCGCCTGGCCCGACAGGGTGCCCGACCATGAGAGGCCGCTCGCGACCCGCGGCCGTCTCGACGCCCCGGCCGTCGGCCGCGCCCTCGCGGAAGCCGACCTGCTGCCGGACCTCGCCCTGTGCTCGACCGCCGTACGGGCGCGCGAGACCTGGGAGTTGGCGGCTCGGCAGTGGGGCACCCCGCCGCCCATACGGCTCGACGGGCGGTTGTACGGGGCGGACGTACCGGAGTTGTTGGAAGCCGTCGGTGAAGTCCCGGAACATGTGAGGACGTTGCTGCTCGTCGGACACAACCCGGGACTTGAGGAACTGGTCCTCGAACTGGCCGGGGACGGCTTCGACGGCACGCTGGGCCGGGTCCGGACGAAGTTCCCGACCTCGGCCGTCGCGGTCCTCGTCTGGCACGGCGCCGCCTGGCACGAACTCGGCTCCGGCGACGCGCTGTTGACGGACGTCGTCGTGCCGAGGGGCAAGAAGGAGTGAGTCCGGGTCGACGTACGCCCGCGTGACGGGTTCCCGCCCCCGGAGGAGCCCTGGGTGCCGGTCCCGGCCCCGGCTGTGGCCCCGGGATGTGGCCCCGGCTGTGGCCTGTCGGCGGCGCGCGGGTGCGCGGTGCGTGATCATGGGCGCATGTGTCGCCCCAACCCTGGCCCGGCCTGTCGGTCGCCGGCACGGGCAGGGGCAGGGGATCGTGGGCGTGCGTGTCGCCCCGGTACCGCTCGGGGGCGCGGTGTGCCTCCCGCTCGGGGGCCACTGGTGTGCGGCACGTGATCGTCGCCTCGCACGAGAGGCGCGAGAGGGAGGGGGCGCCGCCCCGTCCGCCGCCGCCGCGCGCAGCGCATACGCTGGCCTGATGCAGGACGAGTACCGCACAGTGGCCCACGCGGGCGTGCACGAGACCGAGATCAACCGCTCCCGTTTCCTGTGCGCCCTCGCCCCGGCCGCCACCGAGCGGGAGGCCCAGGACTTCATCGCGGCCGTCAGGAAGGAACACGCGGACGCCACGCACAACTGCTTCGCGTACGTCATCGGAGCCGACGGCGCCGTACAGAAGGCGAGCGACGACGGTGAACCGGGCGGCACCGCGGGCGTCCCCATGCTCCAGATGCTGCTGCGCCGCGACATGCGGTACGTCGTCGCCGTCGTCACGCGCTACTACGGCGGGGTCAAGCTGGGCGCCGGCGGACTGATCAGGGCGTACGGCGGCTCGGTGGGCGAGGCGCTGGACGCGCTGGGCACGATCACCCGCCGCCGGTTCCGGCTGGCCACGGTGACCGTCGATCACCTGCGGGCGGGCAAGGTGCAGAACGATCTTCGGTCAACCGGCCGCGAGGTACGTGATGTGCGTTACGGCGAGGCGGTCACCATCGAGATCGGGTTGCCGGACGCCGATGTGGACGCCTTCCGGGCATGGTTGGCCGACGCGACCGCGGGCGCGGCCGGCTTCGAGCTGGGCGGGGAGGCCTACGGAGACGCGTGACAATCCGGGCAATCGGCGCGAATGGTCAAGATGTGGGGGCGGTCGTGGTGGGCCGATACGGGAGTAACCGCCCGTGATGTCAGACCCGGCCGATACCCTTCGGGGATCATGAGGCTCCTGCACACTTCCGACTGGCATCTGGGCCGGGCGTTCCATCGCGTGAACATGCTCGACGCCCAGTCCCGGTTCATCGGCCACCTCGTCGCGACCGCCCGCGAGCGCGAGGTCGACGCGGTGGTCGTCTCGGGAGACGTGTACGACCGTGCCGTGCCGCCCCTGGCCGCGGTCCAGCTCTTCGACGACGCCCTGCACCGGCTGGCCGACCTCGGCGTGCCCACCGTGATGATCTCCGGGAACCACGACTCGGCGCGCCGGCTCGGCGTCGGTGCCGGACTCATCGGGCGCGCGGGTGTCCATCTGCGGACCGACCCCGCCGGGTGCGGAACGCCCGTGGTGCTGGCCGACGCCCACGGCGATGTCGCCTTCTACGGCCTGCCCTATCTCGAACCCGCCCTGGTGAAGGACGAGTTCGGGGTGGAGAAGGCGGGCCACGAGAGTGTGCTGGCCGCCGCCGTGGACCGGGTCCGCGCCGACCTCGCCGGCCGGGCGCCGGGCACCCGCTCCGTCGTCCTCGCCCACGCCTTCGTCACCGGCGGCCAGGCGAGCGACAGTGAGCGGGACATCACCGTCGGCGGCGTCGCCTCGGTGCCCGCCGGAGTCTTCGACGGCGTCGACTACACCGCACTCGGCCATCTGCACGGCAGCCAGACCATCACCGAGCGCGTGCGCTACTCGGGATCCCCGCTGCCGTACTCCTTCTCGGAGGCCGGCCACCGCAAGAGCATGTGGCTCGTGGACCTCGGCCCCGACGGCTCCCTCGCCGCCGAGCGGATCGACTGCCCGGTGCCCCGTCCGCTCGCCCGCGTCCGCGGAAACCTGGAGGACCTGCTCGCCGACCCGGACCTCGAGCGTCACACGGGCGCCTGGGTCGAGGCGACCCTCACCGACCCCGTGCGGCCCGCCGACCCCATGGCGCGGCTGGCCGAGCGCTTCCCGCACACGCTCAGCCTCGTCTTCGACCCCGAACGCTCACCGCAGGCCCCGGACGTCTCGTACGCCCGCCGGATCGCGGGCCGCAGCGAGGAACAGATCGCCGAGGACTTCGTCGCCCATGTGCGCGGTGTGGGTCCCGACGCCCGGGAACAGGCCGTGCTCCGGGACGCGTTCGACGCCGTCCGCGCCGACGAGACCGTACGGGAGACCGCCCGGTGACATCACGTCCGCAGTACACCCGGGGCGCCGGCCGCCCGGTGACCGAGGGAGACCGATGAGGCTGCACCGCCTGGACATCACCGCCTTCGGCCCGTTCGGCGGCGCCCAGCGGGTCGACTTCGACGAGCTGTCCGCCGCCGGGCTCTTCCTGCTGCACGGACCGACGGGCGCGGGCAAGACGTCCGTCCTCGACGCCGTCTGCTACGCGCTGTACGGAGCGGTTCCCGGCGCCCGGCAGAGCGGTCAGGGACTCGGCCTGCGCAGCGACCACGCCGCACCCGAGGTCCGCACCGAGATCCGCCTCGAACTCAGCGTCGCCGGACGCCGGCTTGAAGTCACCCGGCAGCCGCCCTGGGAGCGTCCCAAGAAGCGCGGCACGGGCACGACCACCGAGAAGGCCCAGAGCTGGCTGCGCGCGTACGACTCCGCGGCCGGCACCTGGAAGGACCTCAGCCGCTCCCATCAGGAGATCGGTGAGGAGATCACCCAGCTGCTGGGCATGAGCCGCGAGCAGTTCTGCCAGGTCGTGCTGCTGCCCCAGGGCGACTTCGCGCGCTTCCTGCGGGCCGACGCCGAGGCCCGCGGCAAACTGCTCGGCCGGCTCTTCGACACCCACCGCTTCGCCGAGGTCGAAAAGCGCCTCGCCGAGCGTCGGCGGGCCGCCGAGGCCGAAGTGCGGGCAGGTGACACCGCGTTGCTGGCCGACGCGCACCGGATGCACCAGGCGGCCGGGCGCACCGCCGAGGAGCCGCTGCCCGACCTCGCGCCCGGCGACCCGGGCCTCGCCGAGTCGGTGCTCGGCTGGGCCGCGCTGGCCCGCAGCACCGCTCGCGAGGCGCTGACCGTCGCCCACTGCGCCCGCGGGGCCGCGGAATCCGCGCAGGCCGTGGCCGACCGCGCCCTCGACGACGTACGCGAAGTGGACAGGCTCCAGCGCCGGTTCACCGAGGCACAGGAGCGGGCGGCACGACTGGAGCAGCGCGCCGACGCCCACCGGGACGCACGGACGCGCATGGAACGAGCGCGCAAGGCGGAGGCCGTGGCCCCTGCGCTCGAACTGCGCGAAGCGGCCGACGCCGAGCACCGGCGCGCGGCCGCCGAGGAGACCCGCACGCGTGCCGCCCTGCCTGAGCCGTTCGCCGGTGCCGGAGCGCCCGGTCTCGCGGCCGCCGCACGCAAGGCCGCCGAGGAGCTGGGCGGCCTGGAGTCGGCGCGCCGAGCCGAGCGGCGCCTCGCTGAACTCGGTTCGGAACGCGCCTCCTTGGACCGTCAGGAACGCGCCGACGAGGACGTCCTCCAGGACGCCGAGAGCTGGCTTGCCGACTGGGAGGAGACCCGCGCCGCCGTCGAGACGCGGGTCGACTCCGCTCAGGAGGCCGCGGCGCGCGCCGAGCAGCTCGCCGTCCAGCGCGAACCGGCCTTCAAGCGGCTCGCCGCGTCCCGGCTGCGCGACGCACTGGCCGAGGACACCGAGGGTGCCCATGCCGGGAGCCTGGCCGCGCGCGAGCGCGCGACGCAGGCGCACGCCCACTGGCTCGAACTCAAGGAACAGCGTCTCCAGGGCATCGCCGCCGAACTCGCCGCCGGTCTGGTGGACGGCGAGTCCTGCGCCGTGTGCGGAGCCACCGAACACCCGGCGCCCGCCCGTAAGATCGCCGGCCATGTCGACCGCGAGACGGAGGAGCGGGCCCTCGCCGCCCACCGAAGCGCCGACGAGGAGCGTGCCGAGGCCGAGCGCCGGCTCGGTGTCGTACGCGAGGCGCTGGCCGCCGCGACCGCCGAGGCGGGCGACGCGTCGACCCAGCAACTCACGCAACAGGCAGAGGAGTTGGACCGGCTGCACACCGAGGCCCGCGCGGTTGCCTCGGGGCTGCATGCGGCGCGCGAGGCCCGGGAGCAGGCCGAGCGGGAACATGAGCGGCGGCTGACGGACCGGCAGGAGGCCGCCCGGCGGGTCGCCGCACGGGCCTCGCACCGGGATTCGCTCGACCGCGAGAGGGCCCTGCTGGAAGGGGAGTTGGAGCTGGCGCGGGGCGCCGCGGTGAGCGTGTCCGAGCGGGCCACGCAGCTGGAGCGGCAGGTCGCCCTGCTCACCGAGGCCGCGGACGGCGTCCGGGCGGCGGAGGACATCGCGCGGCGCCTGAAGGACGCCGACGCGCGTCTGGCCGACGCGGCCTTCAGGGCCGGTTTCGAGACCCCGCAGGCCGCGGCCGCCGCGATGCTCGACGACGCGGCCCACCGCGATCTCCAACGGCAGCTCGACGCCTGGCAGTTGGAGGAATCCTCGGTACGCGCCGTGCTCGCGGAGGCCGACACCACGGCCGCGGCGCGGCGCCCTCCCGTCGACCTGCGGGCCGCCGAGCGGACCGCCGAGTCCGCCGCCGGGCGGCTGCGGGAGACCGCGTCGGCGCGGGACGCGGCGGCGCGGCGCTGCACCGAGCTCGACGCGCTCTCCGCCCACGCGACCGGAGGAGCCCGCCGGCTCGCCCCGCTGCGCGAGGAGTACGAACGGGTGGCCCGTCTCGCCGGACTGGCGGCGGGAACGTCGACGGACAACGAACGCAGGATGCGCCTCGAGGCCTACGTCCTCGCCGCCCGGCTCGAGCAGGTCGCGGCCGCCGCGACCGTCCGCCTCCAGCGGATGTCCTCGGGGCGCTACACCCTGGTGCACTCCGACGACCGGGCGGGCCGCGGACGCAGCGGGCTCGGACTCCATGTCGTGGACGCCTGGACCGGGCGGGAGCGCGACACGGCGACACTCTCCGGCGGCGAGACGTTCTTCGCCTCCCTCGCCCTGGCCCTCGGTCTCGCCGACGTGGTCACGGACGAGGCCGGCGGGGTGCGGCTCGACACGCTGTTCATCGACGAGGGCTTCGGAAGCCTCGACGACCAGACCCTCGACGAGGTGCTCGACGTCCTCGACTCGCTGCGCGAACGCGACCGCAGCGTCGGCATCGTCAGCCACGTCGGCGACCTGCGTCGCCGCATCCACGCCCAGCTGGAGGTCGTGAAGGAGAGAACGGGGTCGGTCGTACGGCAGCGGGGCGCGTGATCGTCGCCGGGGGCGGTGCGCCGTGGTTGTCCCCGGGGTGGTCCGCCGTGACCGTCGTCGGGGGCGGTGCGTCGTGAGCGTACGCCGAGGGCGGTGCGCCGTGACCGTACGCCGAGGGCGGTGCGCGGTGGTCGTCCCTGCGGGCTCAGAGGGCGGTGCGCGGTGGTCGTCCCCGGGGCTCAGCGGCCCAGTGGGCGGCTCGGCAGCGGTGAGGAGTAGACGACGCTCGTCGTCACCGACCCCAGCGTGCCGATCTTGCCCGACACCGTCTCGAGATGGGCCATCGACCGCGCCGCGACCTTGATGACGAAGCAGTCGTCACCCGTGACGTGGTGCGCCTCCAGGATCTCGGGCGTGACCTCGACGAGGTCGTGGAACGGCTTGTAGTTGCCGTTCGGATATCTGAGCCGGACGAACGCGAGGATCGGCAGGCCGAGGCGCTCGGGGTCGACGAGGGCCGCGTACCCCCGGATGACGCCCGCCTCCTCCATCCGGCGAACCCGCTCGGTGACCGCGCTCGGTGACATGGAGACGGCCCGTGCCAGCTCGGCGAAGCTGGACCGGCCCTCGCGCTGGAGGACGTCGAGGATGCGCCAGTCGGTGGCGTCCGGGGAATACGTGGTCATCCACGATGAATACCAGGGAGATCCCCGGCCGATCAACTGCACTGCCGTGGATCATCACTTCAGGACGGGGAGCGGGCCACGTAGATTTTTGGTCAGGAAGTCCCGCGGAGGTCGGTGCGCAGGAAGCACCGCGGTGGCAAGGGCGGCATCGGTCCGGCGGGGCCACGGTTCAAGGAAAGGCCAGGTCATGACTGCGACGAAGAACTCGGTCACCGCCGCGAACAACGCGGCGACCACTTCCGTGCCCGGTTCGGCGGTGGCGTCGAACCCCGTTCTGAGGGTGCCGCCCGCCTCCCCGGCCGCGTCCGCCGCCTACTTCGGCGCGAGCCTCGCGTTCCACGCCGACGTGTCCGACGTGGCCGCGGTCCTCGCGGCCGGCGGCGACCCCGGGTTCGTCGTCCTCGACTCCCGCTCCACCGCGTCGTGGGACCAGGGCCACATCCCCGGCGCGGTCCACTTGCCCACCGCTCTCATCCCCGAGCAGGCCGAGCGGCTGCTGGACAAGTCCGTGCCGGTCGTCACCTATTGCTGGGGACCCGGATGCAACGGCGCCACCCGCGCGGCCCTCGCCCTCGCCGAACTCGGCTTCCAGGTCAAGGAGATGCTCGGCGGTTTCGAGTACTGGGCGCGCGAGGGCTTCGAGTTCGAGACGTGGCAGGGGCGTGAGAACCGCGGCGCGGACCCGCTGACCGCGCCCGTGGACGCGGAGGACTGCGGCTGCTGACCACCGGGGAAGGGGGCCCGTCGACGGACCCGGCCCCCGCTTTCCCTGCCGTGTCCGGATCCTGTTTCCGGGAGCTGCCTGCCGTACGGGGGCGGACGCCCGCCGTGTAGCTTCTGCGCATGCCAAGATACGCGGACCCTGGTGCGGTCCAGTGGGTGGAGTCGGGCGGCGGGCCGCTCATAGCGATTCCGGAGACGGTGCTCCCGTTCTGGGCGGGGGCCGACGGCGACGACATGTCCTGCGACTACGACCGGGCCTGTGACGTCGACGGGTTCGTAGGCCTCCTGCCTGTCGGCGACACCCGGGCCCTGGTCCTCGGCGACGATCCCGCCTCGACCACCTACCTCCCCGAGCACGGCACCTTCGTACGCTGGTGCGCCGCCGAGTCCGAGGAGGAACTGCTCGCCGTCGTCCCGGCGGCGCTGGTCCAGGCCGCCTGGGAGCCGGAGGTGGAGTGGACCGTGCCCGGCCCCGTCGTCCTCTTCGACGCCACCTGGCCGGGCACCGCCTCCGAGAGCACGGACCATCTCAGGGTGGAACTCGAACCGGGCCGCTACGGGGTCCGCGCGGCCCGCGTCGAACCGGGGCCCGAGACATGGGTGGGCCTCGTACAACTGCGCCGGCTGACGCACTGACGCCTGACGCCACGGGGACACACGCGGCGGCCGGGAGCGGCCGCCGCGCAGGGCCGTCAGAGCCGGGAGAGCTCGTCCACCAGGTCGTCCAGCCCCAGGGAACCCTGGGACAGGGCGGCCATGTGCCAGGCCTTCGCGTCGAAGGCGTCACCATGGCGCTTCCTGGCGTTCTCACGGCCGAGGAGCCAGGCGCGCTCGCCGAGCTTGTAGCCGATGGCCTGGCCGGGCATCGTGAGATAGCGGGTCAGCTCGCTCTCCACGAAGTCGGCCGGCCGGCTGCTGTGGGCACCGAAGAACTCCTGCGCCAGCTCCGGGGTCCACCGCTCACCCGGGTGGAAGGGCGCGTCGGCCGGGATCTCCAGCTCCAGGTGCATGCCGATGTCGACGATGACCCGGGCCGCTCGCATCATCTGCGCGTCGAGATAGCCGAGCCGCTGCTCCGCGTCCGTGAGGAAGCCGAGCTCGTCCATCAGCCGCTCCGCGTACAGGGCCCAGCCCTCGCAGTTGGCGCTGACCATGCCGACGGTGGCCTGGTAGCGGGACAGGTCGTCGACGACGTAAGCCCACTGCGCGAGCTGGAGGTGATGGCCGGGCACCCCCTCGTGGTACCAGGTCGAGACGAGATCGTAGACGGGGAAGCGGGTCTGGCCCATCGTGGGCAGCCAGGTGCGGCCGGGCCGCGAGAAGTCCTGCGACGGGGCGGTGTAGTAGGGGGCCGCGGCACCGCCGGGCGGCGCGATACGGGACTCCACCTTCCGTACCGGCTCGGCGAGTTCGAAGTGCGTGCCGTCCAGGGCGGTGATCGCCTCGTCCATCAGCCCCTGGAGCCAGCCCTGGACCTCCTCGACGCCCTCGATGTGCCGGCCGTGCTCGTCGAGGTGCGCGAGCGCCACCCAGGGGGTCGCCGCGCCGGGCAGGATCTTCTCGGCCTCGGTCCTCATCTCGGCCAGGAGACGGTGGTACTCGGCCCAGCCGTACGCGTACGCCTCGTCGAGGTCGAGATCCGTACCGTTGAAGTAGCGCGCCAGCCGCGCGTACCGCTCGTGTCCCACGGTGTCGGGCGCGCCCTCGATCGTGGGCGCGTACACATCACGCATCCAGTCCCGCAGAGCGATCACGGCCTCCGTCGCGGTACGCGCCGCCGCGTCCAGCTCCTCGCGAGCGGCGGCCGGACCCGCCGAGACGAAGTCCTCGAACCAGCCCCTGCCCTGCCCGTCCGTGTCCGACCACTCCGTGAGCTGTTCGACGAACGTCGCGGTCGGGCGCGGTCCCGCGTACAGCTTGCGGTCGAGTCCGAGCGCGAGCGACTCCCGGTAGCCCGCGAACGCGGCCGGAACCGCGCGCAGCCGCTCGGCGACCGTCGCCCAGTCCTCGTCCGTCTCCGTCGGTGTCAGGGTGAAGACCTGCCGCACCGAGTGCACCGGCGTGTGCAGATTGCCGACCGCCCGCAGGCCCTCGCCGGCCTCGTGCACCGCGAGCGCGGCGGTGAGCCGCTCCCGCAGCAGCCGGGCACAACGGCGCTCGATGTCACGGTCCGCTCCCGGCCGCCGCTCCGCCTCGTCCAGCCGCGCGAGCGTCACCCGGGCCAGCTCGGCGACGGCCTCCTGGCCCGCGGGCGAGTTGTCGGGAAGCCTGCCGTGACTCTCCTGCACACCGAGGTAGGTACCGAGAACCGGGTCGAGGGCGATGAGCTCGTCGACGTAGGTGTCGGCGACCTCGCGGGGCAGCGGGTTCTTCGTCTCTGACATGCGCACATCCTCGTACGGGCACGGGCGCCGCGTCAGCCCGCCCAGCCGGGCTTTTCAGCGCGTCAGTCGGATTTGGCCGGAGACGGTGTGCCGGGCGCGGTGGGCGGCAGCAAGGGGCCGCAGTCCCACTGCTGGAATATCAGCCGCGTCTCCACCCGGGCCACTTCACGCTGCGAGGTGAACTCGTCGAGCACCAGCCGCTGGAGATCCGCCATGTCCGCGACCGCGACATGGACGAGATAGTCGTCGGGTCCTGTCAGATGGAAGACGGTCCGCGACTCCGGCAGCAGCCGGATCCGGTCGACGAAGGGGCCCACCAGTTCCCGGCGGTGCGGCCTGACCTGTACGGAAAGCAGCGCCTCCAGACCCCGTCCGAGCTTCGCCGGGTCCAGCCGCAGCTGATGGCCGAGAATCACTCCTGCCCGCCGCAGCCGGGTCACCCGGTCGAGACAGGTCGACGGGGCGACCCCGACCTGCGCGGCGAGATCGCGGTAGGTCGTCCGTGCGTCGTTCTGCAACAGCCGCAGGAGATGAAGATCCACCGGATCGAGTACGACAGAATCGGCCATGGCGCGAACGTAACACGGGATGTGGCGCCGAAACCCCGCCCGGTGTTCAGGCTTCGGCGCATGGACACCGTTGTGTACGACACGCAGGGCGCGCAGGACGCGCAGGACGACCTGAACGGGAACGGTCAGGTCCTGTCGGCTCCGGTCCGGGCACTCGCCACGGAAGCCGTGCACGCCGGCCGGGAGGATCTGGCGGCCCTGGGGCTGCACGCGGCCCCGATCGACCTGTCCACCACCTACCCCTCGTACGACAGCCGTGGCGAGGCCGCCCGGATCGACGCCTTCGCGGCCGAGGGCGCCGAACCGGACGGGCCACCCGTCTACGCCCGTCTCGGCAATCCCACCGTCGCCCGCTTCGAGACCGCACTCGCGCGTCTCGAAGGCACCGAGAGCGCGGTCGCCTTCGCGAGCGGCATGGCCGCGCTGAGCGCCGTCCTCCTCGTACGCAACGCGATGGGCCTGCGCCATGTCGTCGCCGTGCGTCCGCTGTACGGCTGTAGCGACCACCTCCTGACGGCCGGGCTGCTCGGCAGCGAGGTCACCTGGGTCGACCCGGCCGGGATCGCCGACGCGCTGCGGCCCGACACGGGTCTCGTGATGGTCGAGTCCCCGGCCAACCCGACGCTCGCCGAACTCGACCTCCGGGCCGTGGCGCACGCCTGCGGCTCCATCCCGCTCCTGGCCGACAACACCTTCGCCACCCCTGTGCTGCAACGCCCCGCCGAACACGGCGCGCGACTGGTCCTGCACAGCGCGACCAAGTACCTGGGCGGACACGGGGACGTGATGGCCGGAGTGGTCGCCTGCGACGAGGACTTCGCCCGCAAACTGCGCCAGGTGCGGTTCGCGACGGGAGGCGTCCTGCATCCGCTGGCCGGCTATCTGCTGCTGCGCGGGCTGTCGACCCTGCCCGTCCGGGTCCGGGCCGCGTCCTCGAACGCCGCGGAACTCGCCGGCCGGCTCGCCGCCGACCCGCGCGTCGCCCGCGTGCACTATCCGCGCATCGGCGGCGCCATGATCGCCTTCGAGGTGCACGGCGACCCGCACGACGTGATCGCCGGAGTCCGGCTGATCACCCCGGCCGTGAGCCTCGGCAGCGTCGACAGCCTCATCCAGCACCCGGCCTCCATAAGCCACCGCATCGTCCCCACGGCGGACCGCCACGAAGCGGGCGTCAGCGACCGGCTGCTGCGACTGTCGGTGGGCCTGGAGGACGTGGACGACCTGTGGTCCGACCTGGACTCGGCATTGGGGTTCAGCAGCAGGGGGTGAGGGAGCGGGGGCGGGGGAGCGGCGCCCTCGGTACGGGGTGTGCCGGGGGCGTGTCCTGTGGTGCCGGGGGTGCTTGACCGTGGCGGCGGCGCCCGGGGGCTCAGGGTGCCAGGGGCGCTTGGCTGTCTTGGTGCTGCTCGGTGCTGCTCGGTGGTGCCTGGGGCGCGCGCGGTGGTGCGGGCGCGCGCCCCAGGCTCGCTCCGGGGGCGGTCGAAGGGGCTCTGGGGATGGTCGAAGGTCCCGGCGATGCCCGGTGGGGCGGGCGCGCCCGGCGGTGCCCGGTGGCGCCTAGCCCTGTCTGGTGGTGCCCGGTGGGTGCGGGGGGCTTGATGGGCGAAGGCGGGGCTGGGGTCCGACCGGAGGGGGTGGGCCGGGGTTCTTCGGGTCAGTCCCGGCCCAGTGCGGTGCCGGGGCCCATCCCCGTGGCCGCCCCAGGCTGTGCGTGCCCGTGGGCGTACGGCTGCTGTGATGTCACCGGTGCGGTTTCCAGACGGGCGGTGATGACCAGGGTGCCCTCCTCGATCTGGTAGTCGAGGGGGAGGCCGAGGCCGCGCATGGCGGCGACCATGCCGGTGTTCGACGCCTGCGTGACGGCGTACACGCTCTCGCAGCCTGCCTCGACGGCCATCGCCACCAGACGGCCGAGCAGTTCGACGCCGATTCCGCGCCGCTGCCAGTCGTCCTCGACGAGCAGCGCGACCTCCGTCTCGTCACCGTCCCAGAGGAGATGACCGAGCCCGACGATCCTGCCGGACGCGGTGCGGACGGCGAGGGTGCGCCCGAAACTGGGGCTGAGCAGGTGGTTGAGGTAGCGGTCCGCGTCGGAGACCGGGCCGTGGTACCGCATGCTCAGCGTGCGCGGCGAGCAGCGCTCGTGCATCGCCTTGGCGGCCTCGAGGTCGGAGACGTCCGCACGCTGCACGGTGATCGCGTTGCCCTCGGGCAGCGTCAGCATGTCCTGCCCGCGCGGGACGCGCGGACCGAGCCGCGCGTCCAGTTCGACCAGCGCCCGCGCCCGGGCGAACTCGGTCGGTGTGAACGGCAGATACGGCCGCTCGACCGTGATCACTCCGCCCTCCGGCGCGCGCAGCCGCATCACCGTGTCCTCCAGCGCCCCCTCCACGGGAGCCCCCTCCGTCGCCCGGCCGGAGACGGGAGAGGTGGCGGGCAGCGAACGGATCGTGCACCGGCCGAGCAACTGCCTCAGTGCGAGCGGCAGTTCGGAAGCGTCGAGGGCTGTACGGGTGGCCAGCCCGAGCACCCGGGTCGGGGCGTCGACCAGATCGTGGGCGTCGGCCCGCTCGATCCAGGTGGCGGTGCCGCCGGCGAGCGCCACACTGCGGGTGATCTCGGACGTGGGCAGCTCGGCGGGCGCGCGCAGCAGGAACTCGTCGACCGTTCCGTCCGCCAACGGGTGCGTCTGGAGGCTCAGGATGTCGACCTGGCTCTGTGCGAGCGCCGTGCACAGCGCGGCGAGCGAACCCGGGGCGTCCTTGACCGTTGTCCGCATCCGCAGCAGCGCCGTCGCCTCCGCAGCGGCCAGTGGCGCCGAGGTGCCCGCCCCTTCACCGGAGAGTGCGCCCGTTCGCCCGTCCGAGGGCGGCCGGGCGCCGGTATCGCTTGTCGGAGGCGCGTGACCGTGGCGCCGTGCCCACCATGTGTGGAATCCGGCCGTCGCGGCCAGGAACACCGCCGAGATCACCAGGAGTGCGGGGCCGCCGGGCCCGTGCCCGATCAGGTTGGCCACGCCGTCCGCGACTGCCACGGCCGTGAACAGTGCGGCGAGTTCGACGACGTCCCGTCGCCAGTGGTGAACGGGTCGTCCGTGCTTCGCACGCGTCACATCAGACATGTCTGGAGTCATACAGTCACTGTGAAGGAATGGTGTTGCGTGATCACGAACGGCTTGTGACTGATCGGTTAAGCGTCGTTCTGTCCTTTTTGCAGTTCTTTTTACGGTTCTTTTGCCTCGAACGCGGGACCTGACTGTTCACCTGGTCAGGGCCGTCAAGTGCTCGACGGTCCTGCGTCACAAGCGCGTCGGTCCCGCGTCGGCAGCGTCTGTAGTGGCTTCCCGCGCCAGACTTGGGATTCCCACGTCAGCCTTGGGCCTCCCCCCGCCAGACTTGGGCCCCCGGTGCCAGCCATGGGCTTCCGGTGTCAGGCGGCGGCCTCCTGCGTCAGCGTGGTCCGCAGCCTTCGGGCCTGGGTCACCACCTTGGACGAACCCCGCCGCTCGGCGATCCCGGCGAGATGCGTGAGATCGCCGCGCGCCCCGGACCGCTCGGCGCAGTCGGCGGCGATGGCAAGCAGCTCACCCAGCCCCCGTACCGCGCCGCCGCCCGCCCCGTCGGCGGCGAGGTCGGCCAGCAGGGCGGGCAACAGGCCGCGCGACACGGACCAGAGGGTGGCGTACGCACCCGTGGCCGCCGCCGTGCGTATCGACTCGGCCAGCCGGGACCTCTTCAGCGCTCCCCTGCCCACCAGTTCCCCGAGGTCCGCGCCGAGCCGCCCGGCGTCCAGCTGCCCCCGGGCGGCGAGGACCAGCAGGGCGTCCACCGCGGCGAGCCGGTCCTCGGGATGCCGGGCCCCGAGCCCGTACGCCACGCACAGATGCAGTGCCTCGCCCGCTGTCCCGTCGGCCTCGGCGAGCAGCGGCAGCATCGCGGCGTCCATGCGGGTGTCCTCCACCGCCGCCGCGCTGATGTCGCGCAGCAGACGCGCCGCCACCAGCTCACGTCGTCCTGGAACGACGGCCGGCCAGTGCCGCTGGTCCGTGACCCCCCAGTGCCGGCAGTACCAGTGGTCCTTGAACACCGTGAGGGGGCGGCCCAGCGGCCGGAACTCCACGGGGAACAGGCCCTGTATCTCCTCGAGTTCACCCAGTTCCAGAAGAACACGGGCACCAGAGGTCCTACGGCGGCTCGTCGGGAGCAGCGGTCCTTCCGCGGTGAGCCATTGGGCCAGCCGGTACCCCTCCGGGCTGCCGAGCGCGCGGGCCCGCGCCGCGGCTGCCGCCGCCGTCGCCGGGTCGTCGCGCCGTACGCGCAGGAGTGCCTGGGCGAAGTCGGCCGTTCCCGGCCGGGCGTCGCGGCGGCGGTACTCGGTGAGGCGTTCCACCAGCACGTCCGGCTCCAGAAGCCCGGTGTCCCAGCTGGGTGTGGCCAGCAGGAACGGCATCGGGTCGGCGCGGAGCCGGTAGGCCACCTCCCAAAGACGTGCCTCGAAGGCGCGTGAGAGAGCGCTGTGATGACAGTTCCCGTTCGTCGCTCCCCGCTGTACCGCCGCATGAAGGGTGTCCATGCCGACCTGTTCGAACAGGGCCGCGAGGACGACTTCGAGACCGTGCGGCGACTCACGGAAGACCTTGTCCGTGCTCGGGTACCGCGGATCGAGGTCCTTCCACCAGCAGCGTGCGACCACGGGTCCGAGGGCCTCGACCAGGGCGTCCCGGTCCCGGTGGGCGTGGCGGACCAGGCCGTCCAGGGTGCGCTCGAACGTGGCGACTCCACCGCCGGAGGCCAGTATCGCGCTGACCTCCTCCGCCAGTTCGGCCACCGACTCCGGTGCGGGCACCAGCCGTTCCCGCTCCGGAACCGGCGGCAGCACCTCCTCCTGGACCGTGGCAGCGGAGCACGGAACCTCGATGCCGAGGACCCGCTGCGCCCGGATCCGCAGCCCCGGGCTCAGGTCGGCGGAGAGTTCGCCGAGTCGTTCCCTCGCGGTGTTCGTGGTGTTCGCATTGTTCGCATCGACCGCGTCGGGCAGCGCCGTGACATGGCGCTCCACCAGCCTCAGAGCGCGCTCCTGCACATCCGGGTCCTCGTGCCCGAAGGCTTCCGCCACCGCCGGCAGCAGCACCTCCGCCGTGGACGGATCGCGCTTGAGGACCTTCCCCAGCAGGACGAGCTGAGCGCGGACCAGCTTCTTCTCGGTACGGAAGAGCACGCCCGAGGACATCTCGGCCAGCTGCCGGGACGTCAGCTCGCCGTCCAGCGCGAAGGACGCGAGCACGGACTGCGCGTGCCAGGCGACGGACGGCACGGCCTGGGAGGCGAGAGCCGTCCAGTCGGCGGAACGCTCACGTTCCTCGTCACGTGTCAGGGCCAGCGATGACAGGAGACGCAGGAACACCCGCTGGTCGGCCGGGGCGCCGCCGCGTACGAGCCGCGCGATGCACCCGTCCACCAGGACCTTGCGGTCGAGAGCACCCTCCTCGGCCAGCTCGGCGAGGGCGTTGCACCAGCTGCCCGGTCCGTCGCCGAACAGCCAACCGATCTGCCCCGTGACCTCCGGCGACTCGAACAGCGCGGTGATCATCACGGGCAGGTGCGGTTCGTTGCGGAGACGCTGCGTCACGGAGCGCCCGTCGCGCCATGAGGCACCGATGTGCTCGAACCAGCCCCGCACGTAGGCGTCGGTCGTCGGGACCTCGCAGCCGGACAGCCCCACCAGCCCCGACAACAGGGGGAACGGGAGCCGGGACGTCGCCGGCCGGGCGGCGAGCCGGTGCGTCAGATCGGCGAGCCAGTTCGATTCGCGGTCTCCGAGCATGTGGAGCAGGACTCCGGGGGAGGCCTGGGACCAGCGCATGTCGACGCCGGCGATCCAGGCCGCCGCTCCGGCGGCACCCGAGTGACACGCGGCCCCCGCCGCGTGCAGCGCGGGATGGGCCACGCGGGAGGCCGCGTTCCACGGCGCGGACCGCAGTTCCTTGCGGAGTTCCTTCAACGCGGGCAGACAGGCCCGGCGTTCGGCGTCGGTCATCCCGTCCAGGAGGCCGGCCGCCTCGACGGTCCGCCCCGCCCGTACCGCCGTCAGCAGTGCTTCGTCGCTCATCGCTCTTCGCCCCCGTCGACCGGAACTTCCATGAATGCCTCGCGTCGTCCCGCAGTCGCAGTCGCAGTCGCAGTCGCAGTCGCAGTCGCGGTCGCGGTCGGAGCCGGAGCGTCCCGGTGTTCGGCCCGAGCGCCCCGGCGGACCATCCGCACCGCGAGAGCGTGCTTGCACGGTCCGCGGCCGCCGCGGTACTTCGCCCACCACAGGCAGGAACAGCTCAGCGTCCCCGCGTCGTCGCGGACCCGGTGCACATGTCCGTCGTCCGCCGTCACCGTGCCGATGGCTCCCTCCAGCGCGACCGCGCCGGCGGACACCAGGGCACGCGCCGACCGCAGGCGCGGATTGTGCCGCTCGGCCCGCCCCGAGTCGTACGGCAGTTCCCGGTGGAAGTACGCGGCTTCCGCGGTGTCGTAGCCGACGCGGCCCGACGTGCCGAGCCGGACCAGGGCGGCCCTCACCCGCTCGGCCGGCAGACCGGAGGCGGCGGCCAGGTCGCCCACGTCCACGCGCGGTTCCCAGGCCAGCAGCACCGCGATGAGCTCGGCGTCCTCGGCCGCCTCGTCGGTGGCGAGGGCGTCCAGTACCCCGCCCTCCCCGGAGAAGCCCCGGGAGGCGTCCGGCGACAGCGTGAGCGTCAGCCGCATCCCGGGCAGGACGGCTTCCCAGGCGCCGGCGAGCGTGGCGTCGCCGGTGACCGGCGGGCCGTACACCCGCAGGGCCGTCGCATGGCGCAGCACCCGCTGGAGCGCGATCAGCCGGTCGGGTCCCGGCAGACACACCGCTCCCGGAACCGGCCGGGTCGTCGGACGCAGTCCCCGCCCCGCCGGCACCACCCACTGAACGCCGCCCGACCGGCCGCGCACCGCGCCGCGCGGGAGCGAGCGCAGGAACCGCACCGCCTCGGCCGCGGGCAGCTCGGCCCGCAGATCGAACCCGGCCGCGGTCACCTGGGCTTCGGCGAATCCCCGCAGCCAGCGGTCGGGAAGCGGGACCTTCTTCTCCACCACCGGTCCGTCCAGGGTGGTCACGGCCATCTCGTCGGGACCGACCCGAAGATGCAGCGGATCGTCCGTTCCTATGCGGGAAAGGGCTTCGCGCAACGGGTTGTTGACGTCGACGTTCGTCGTTCCGTGACCGATCTCGTCGCCGTCGAGGCCCGGTGCCAGCACGTCCAGGCGGGCATACACCCCGCCGCAGCCGGAGAAGGACTCGAACCGCAGACGGTCACCGTTGCCCGTGACCACCGGGTCCAGGGAGGCCCGCAGCTGCGGCTGGTAGTAGCGCGCCCCTGCGACGTCGGCGACCGCGAGCAGGCCCGCGGCGGCCACCTGAGGTGAGGTCAGAAAGCCCGCGAAGAAGCGCGGATGGTCCTGAATCCCCGTGGGCGTCGAGCCCCGCGAGGTCTCGAGGCCCAGCCGCCGTCCGCCGGGGGCGGACTCCAGAGCGGAGGGTCGGGTGTAGGCCACGGCCTGCAACGATCGCGTCATGGAAAAACCGTAGAGGCGACCACTGACAATCGCCCCTGACCTGCGACGACTTGCTCAACGGTCGACTTTTCTCACTGATCTCGGCGACGGGATTCACCGGTCGGTGTTCACCGGCCGGCCAGCCCGCCTACCTTGCCCGCCCGGCTTGCCTGCCGACCTTGCCTGCCGAACTCGCGCCGCCCGCCTCGCCCGTCGACCTCGCGCGCCGGCCTCGCCGACGGGTCGCAGGGGCGAGTCGCGTCGGCGGACCCGCCGTGCCGGGCGCCCTGGGACGGGCGAGCCCGGTGTCCGGCACGGCGGTACCTCACGCCTACTGCCCCACGCGCCCCGGCTGGAGCACCTGTGTGAACAGCACGGTCCCGTCCTGCTCGCGCAGTCGAACCGTCAGTTCGCCGCTGTCGCCGTCGATGTCGACCTCGCCGAAGAACTGGTAGCCGCCGGCGGGCGAGACGTTCGAGGCGACGGGCGCCTTCACGAACACCCGCTCCGGACCGAAGGTGTTGTCCAGCGCGCTGGCCGGAAAGGCTCCGGCGTTGAGCGGGCCCGAGACGAACTCCCAGAACGGCTCGAAGTCGGTGAACGCTGCCCGCGACGGCTGATAGTGCTGCGCCGAGGTGTGGTGGACATCGGCCGTGAGCCACACGGTGCCCGTGATCCGCCGGTGCTTGATGAACCGCAGCAGCTCGGCCAGCTGGAGTTCACGACCGAGCGGCAGGCCGGGGTCGCCCTGCGCCACGGCCTCGAAGTTCGGCCGCCCCTCGGTCGTGTCCGGCACGACGAGGCCGAGCGGCATGTCCGCGGCGATCACCTTCCACACGGCCCGCGACCGAGACAGCTCCCGCTTCAGCCACTCCAGCTGCGCGGCACCGAGGATGCCCTGCGGATCCGTCGCCTGGTCGTCCGGCGAGTTGGCGTTGCGGTAGGTGCGCATGTCGAGGACGAACACGTCCAGGAGCGGGCCGTGGCGCATGACCCGGTGCACACGTCCGTCCTTGTCGCCGGGCCGCAGGGTCGACACGGGGAAGTACTCGCTGAACGCGCGCCGGGCCCGCGCCGCCAGGACGTCGACGCTCTTCTCCGTGTAGCGCGTGTCCGTGGTGGCGACCACCTCACCGGGGTACCAGTTGTTGCGCACCTCGTGGTCGTCCCACTGGATGACGGAAGGCACTTGGGCGTTGAACCGCTTGAGGTTCTCGTCGAGCAGGTTGTAGCGGAAGTTGCCGCGGAACTCGGCCAGCGACTCGGCGACCTTGGACTTCTCCTCGGTCGTGACGTTCCGCCAGGTGCTTCCGTCGGGGAGCGCGGCCGTCGCGGCGATCGGTCCGTCCGCGTAGATGTTGTCGCCGCTGCACAGGAAGAAGTCGGGGTCGAGCCCGGCCATCGCGTCGTAGATGCGGTAGCCGCCGAGGTCCGGGTTGATGCCCCAGCCCTGTCCCGCAAGGTCGCCCGACCACAGGAAGCGCACGCCGCCCCGGCGCCCGTGCGGAGCGGTACGGAACGTCCCGCTCACCGGCTCGCCGGTGCGCCGGGAGTCGTCGGGGTCGGCGAGCAGGACGCGGTAGTGGATCTGTTCGCCGGACGGCAGTCCGCGCAGCCGGGTGGTGCCCGTGAAGTCCGTGTCCGCGCCCAGGAGCGGGCCGTGCCATCGGCGCGGGGCGCGGAACGACGCGGTCGCCGAGGTTTCGACGATCATCCGTGCGGGCCGGTCGGAACGGACCCACACCAGACCGGAGTCGCCGGTCACGTCGCCGGTCTGGACGCCCCAGCCCGCCTTCGGCCGGCCCGACAGAGCGAGCGCCGGCGCCGCGCCGAGCGTGGTGGGAAGGGCCAGCGCCGCCGACGCGGCGAGGGAGCCGCGCAGCACGCTGCGGCGGCCGGGGAACGAGCTGAGCGGACGGTGCGACATGGAAACGCCTCCGAGTACGGATTCGGCCAGTGTGCAGAGCCACACCTACTGGTGCGCCGCAGCGCGCACGCAAACCACGGGTGAACAACCGGCTGTCGCCCGACAGGCGCCCGTCCCGGGCCTCCGCGCGGGCCTCTCAGGGCGCCCGGGACTCGTTGTCGGCGCCCTGGCCGTGCACGCCCGTCGCCATCAGCCCGTCGTCGCCATCAGCCGCGCACGGCCGTCGCCATCAGCCGCACATGGCCGTAGCCATCAGCCGCACACCGTCCCGTATCCGCGCGGGCGGCAGATGGGCGTACCCCAGGACCAGCCCTATGCGGTCCGCGGACGTCGCTCCGTAGTGCCCCGAGGGCCGGACCACGACACCGGCCGCCGTGACCCGCTCGAGGAAACGGGCCGGCGGCCCGTACCGGGCGGGCAACGCGGCGACGACGTGCAGTCCGGCCGCGATCCCCGACACCTCCGTGCCCGGGAAGTGTTCCTCCAGGGCCGCGACCAGGACGTCACGCCGCTCCCGGTACGCGCGCTGGCAGCGGCGCAGTTGACGGTCGTAGTCGCCCCGTTCGACGAAACGGGCCAGGAGCGCCTGGTCCAGGACCGGGTTGCCGAGGTCCATGGTGCGTTTGCGCTCGACGACCTCCTCGAAGAGGGACGCCGGGACGAGGAGCCAGCCGAGCCGCAGCCCCGGAGCGAGCGATTTGCTGACCGAGCCCGTGTACGCGACATGTCCGGGGTCGAGTCCCTGGAGGGCACCCACCGGGGCACGGTCGTAGCGGAAGTCGCCGTCGTAGTCGTCCTCGATCACCAGCCCGTCCACGGACCGGGCCCAGTCGAGGAGTCCGGCGCGGCGCCGCGCCGAGTACGCGATCCCCGTGGGGAACTGGTGGGCGGGCGTCGTCACCACGGCCCGTACACCGGAGGCACGGAGCGGAGCGATGGCGAGGCCTTCGTCGTCGATCGGCAGGGGTACGGTGCCGACACCGGCCGACGCGAACAGCGCGGCGTGTTCCGGGCTGCCCGGACTCTCGATTCCCACGCCGGGGGTCCCGCGCGCGTGGAGCACGAATCCGAGCAGCGTCATCGCCTGGGCGACCCCGGAGACCACGATGACGTGCTCCGGGTCCGCGACCACACCCCGGCGGCGCACGAGGAGTTCGGCGAGGGCGGTCCGCAGTTCCGGCAGACCACGGGGATCCGGGTAGCCCAGCCCCTGGTGGGGCAGTTCGGCCAGCACCGCGCGGTGCGCCGCGGCCCACGCGGAGCGCGGGAAGAGGGACAGGTCGGGGGTTCCCGGGACGAAGTCGGTCCGCGCTCCGGACGGCCGCGGCGCGCCGTCACGCGCGCGTGGGTCGGCCGCGCGGACCGCGCCGCCGACCCAGGTGCCGGAACCCCGGTCACTGCGCAGATACCCCTCGGCCGTCAACTGCTCGTACGCCTCGGTGACCAGCCCCCGCGACACGCCGAGATCACCGGCCAGCTCACGGCTGGACGGCAGCCGGGTACCGGAAGCGAGCCGCCCGGAACGGACCGCCTCGCGCAGAGCGGCCTGAAGGGTGCGTCCACGCGCGCGTGGCGGTGCCGCCGTGGCCGGCAGCAGCAGCTCCCACGCGGCCGACGGGGGCGCCGCCGCTTCTGGAGCGGAAGCCGGCGGCCCCATGCGATTGGTCCCCGATGACGTCATGGAAGTGGACCTTAAACCGGACCACGTCCGTTCATAGCGTCGGAGTCATGAACGCCACCACCACCCGGGGCGCGCTGCTCGCCGCCCTCGCCTGTGTCCTCGTCGGAGGGTCCTTCACCGCCAACAGCGTCATGGGCCACTATCCGTACGCGGGCGGCCAGTTCCTGCGTTACGCCCTCGCCTGCGTCCTTCTGCTGCCTCTCGTCGGCCGGCGCGGGACCGCCCCGCTGCGGCTGCTCACGCTGCGCCAGTGGGGGCGCCTCGCCCTGATCGCGGCCGTCGGCATGGTCGGTTTCAACCTCGCCGTGCTGTCCGCCGAGCGCACGGCCGAACCGGCGGTCCCCGGTGTCTTCGTGGGCTGCGCGCCGCTCGTCGTGGCGGTGCTCGTGCCGCTACTTGAGGGCCGCCGTCAACAACGCCGCGTCCTGTACGGGGCGTTGCTGGTCGCTCTGGGGGCCTTCGCCGTCCAGGGGTGGGGTCGCACGGACGCCGCCGGGATCGCGTACTCCCTGGGCGCCCTGGCCGGGGAAGCCGGCTTCGCCGTACTGGCCGTCCCCGTACTGCGCCCGCTCGGGCCGCGGCTGCTGTCGGCCACCGTGTGCGGTGTCGCCGCGGCCGAGGCGGCCGTGGTCGGGGTGATCTCCGGACGTGGAGCGTGGCTGCGGGTACCGGACGCCACCGAGGCGACCGCGCTGCTGTGGCAGGCCGCGGTCGTCACGGTCGTCGGCTTCGTCTGCTGGTACATGGGCGTGCAGCGCATCGGCGCGGAGCGCGCCACGCTCTTCTCCGGCCTGATCCCGGTCTCCGCCGCCTGCACCGCGCCGCTCGTGGGCACGGGCTCGTACGGGATCGCGCAGGCCGCGGGCAGTGCCCTCGTGGGCGCCGGAGTCGCCCTCGGATCAGGCGCGTTGAGCCGCGTTGTGGGACGCGGCCCACGGGCTTCCGCCAAGGGCCGCGGCTCGGTCACGCCCTCCGAAGACGGCTCAGCGGCTGCCGTCGAGGAGGACCCGGGCGACGAGCGCCGGGTCGTCGTTCATCGGGACGTGGCCGCAGCCGGGCAGCCGCACCAGCCGCGCCCGCGGAATGATCTGCTTGGCCCGGACGCCCTGGCGGCGGATCAGGAGCCGGTCACGGGTGCCCCAGGCCACGGTGACGGGGAGCGCCGGGATGTCGTCCGTGAACTGGACGTTCGTACCCGCCCGGAGGGTCTCGGCGAATCCCTCGGCATTGGCCAGCGCCAGGGTCTCGGCGACGACCGCTTCGGGTGAACGGCGGCCGGGCCGGGCGTAGATGGTGCTGGTCAGCACCGTCCGCCCGGCCGCGGAGCGGGAGAGCCGCTCGACGACCGGGAGCGGCATGCGCCGGGCCGTCTGGCGCATGGCGATCAGCACGCCGAAGGCGTAGCGGCGCTCCACCGGTGACCAGAAGCCGGCGGGCGAGAGCGCGGTCACGGACCGTACGAGCTTCTCGCGTCCCAGTTCCAGGGCCAGCAGCCCGCCGAGCGAGTTGCCGGCGACGTGCGGACGCTCGATCTCCAGGGCCTCGCACAGCGCCCCGAGCAGGGACACCACCGTCGGCAGGTCGTGGGTGAGCCCTTCGGGCAGTGCCGGGGACGCGCCGAAGCCGGGGAGGTCGACCGCTATCACGTCGCGTTCGGCCGCGAGGATGGGGATGACCGGGTCCCAGGCCTGGCGATGGTGGCCGATCCCGTGCAGCAGGAGCAGCGGTGCACCGGTGCCCACGCGCGCGTAGGACACGGGTATTTCCTTCGGGCCGCGCGGTGAGGGGAGGCTGACGGTGACCGTGTCGGACATGGGACTGCTCCTCGTCTGAACGCCGTGACGAACCATCTCGTAGACAGCTTGTCAGCAACTGCTACCGACGGGTAGCCCCGCACCCTCACGAACCGTACGCCAGGCACCGAACGGCGCGGCGGAGTGGCGTGGACCGGGCGGAGCGACCGCATGGTGCCCAGCCGCCCAGCCGCCCAGCCGCCCAGCCGCCCAGCCGCCCAGCCGCCCAGCCGCCCAGCCGCCCAGCCGCCCAGCCGCCCAGCCGCCCGAGTGGGCGGAGAGGACGGCACGGCTGGGAGCGGGCGGTGTGAGGCGCGGGGGGCCGGCTGGCCGCCCGCACACGCGCGCCTGCCGGGCCCCGGCTCCCGCCCCCCGGCGTCCCAAACCCGGATCGCTCACCCTCCGCTAACGCACCCCGCGCTAACGCGCCTTGCGCACCTCCACGTTGAAGTCCGGGTGGCCGATGCCCCGCATGAGGTCCAGCCACAGCGGCAGATACATCTCAGCGGCCCGCGCGGTCCGGATGCCGCCGAGGTCGAACACCCGGTGCGTGGGCCAGCCGAACTCGCCCAGCAACGCCGTCACCTGTTCCTTGGCGCTGTCGTCGTCACCCGAGACGAAGATCTGGTGCTCGCCCGGCACCCTGGAAGGGTCCACCATCACCTGACAGTTGACGGTGTTCAGACTCTTCACCACACGGGCCCGCGGGAACGCCCGCTGGATCTGCTCGCCCACGCTGTCCGACTCGACGGGGGACAGCCGCAGTTCGCCATCCTCGAACGCCATGGGGTTGGACACGTCCAGCAGTACCTTGCCGTCCAGGTGTTCCTCCCCGGCCGAGCGCAGCACGGTGAGCGCGATCCGCCCTCCCACCGCGTTCACGACCGCCTCGCCGAAGGCCGCGGCGTCCGCGAAGGTGCCGTGATGCGCCGTGGGACCGGCGCCGTCGGCCCACTCGACGGCCGCCGTGTTGTCCTTCGTGCGTGAGCCCAGGGAGACCTCGTGGCCCAGTTCGATCAGCTTGCCGGCCAGGGCGCGCCCCACGTCTCCCGTACCCAGAACCCCGTATCGCATGGTCGTTCCTCCCGTTGTCGGGACCGTCGGTCACCGGCGGTCCGCGGTCATTGTGCTCCGGAGCGGCCGCTTCGCCTGGACACCGGGGAACGTGTCGGGTGGGATGGTGCGGTGGCACTCGACACGGCGACCGATGTCTTCGAAGAGCACCGTCCCGTACTGATGGGCGTGGCGTACCGCATGCTCGCACGTGTGGCCGACGCGGAGGACGTGGTCCAGGAAGCGTGGTTGCGCTGGTCCGCCGAGGACCGGTCCGAGGTGCGTGAACCGCGCGCGTACCTGGTCCGTGTCACGACCCGGCTCGCCATCGACCGGCTGCGTCAGGTCCAGTCGCGCCGCGAGGCCTACGTAGGACCGTGGCTCCCGGAACCGTATGTCACCGACTTCGGTGACCCCGTACCCGACAGTGCCGAACGGGCGGTCCTCGCGGACTCCGTGTCCCTCGCGGTCCTCGTCGTCCTGGAGTCCCTGTCTCCCCTCGAACGCGCGGTGTTCGTCCTGAGGGAGGCGTTCGGCTATCCGTACGCCGACATCGCGGCCGTCCTCGACCGGGGCGAACCCGCGGTGCGTCAGCTCGCCGGGCGGGCGCGCAAGCATGTGGAGGAGCGGCGGCCACGCTACGACGTAGACCCGGCCGAACGCCGGGACCTCACCGAGCGGTTCCTCGCCGCGGCGGGCGAGGGCGATCTGGAGGGACTCGTCTCCCTGCTGGCGCCCGAGGCGCGGCTCATCGGAGACAGCGGGGGCCTGGCCCAGGCACCGCTGCGGATCCTCGACACGGCCGAGAAGGTCGCCCGCTTCGTCATCGGCGTCGCCAGGAAGGGCGTCTCCGGTCTGTCGTTGCGCTTCCTCGAGGTCAACGGCGGTCTCGCGGTGCTGGCGCTGTCCGAGGGCAAGCCCGACAGCATCATCCAACTGGACGTCGCCGACGGCCGTGTCCAGTGCGTCTACATCGTGCGCAACCCGGAGAAGCTGCTCAGGATCCCTGCCGACTAGTTCCGCAGCGGGCAGCGTCCGTCACGGCATCGGCCGCCCTGGAAACGTCACGTTCGAGGCACCGCAGGACCCCGAAAGCCCCCGTCTTTGTACGGGGGCTTTCGGCGTTGTGTCAGGAACGTCGCCCGGCGCGAACACCCCGTGAACGCTCCGCGGCGGGGTGCCTGTGCGAACCGTAAGGGTTCGAGGATTGGTCTTGACCAAGGGTGGGGCCGGGCCTATCGTCGCAGGGATAGTGCAGGAACCTTTAATAAACAAGGGCTTTAAAACGCCGCCGGGCAACGGCGATTGCGGAGGACAGGGTGGGGACCACGCAGTTGGAATCGGTGCCGGAACCGAAGTACTGGCATCTCAGGACCGTGCTCAGCGAAGCGCTGGACTCCGAGTTCACGGTGGGCGAGATCCTGCCCAACGAACGTGACCTCGCGGCCCGCTTCGGTGTCGCTCGGGCGACCCTGCGCCAAGCGCTCGAGCAGCTCGAACTCGAAGGCCGTCTCCAGCGCCGTCGCGGAGTGGGCACCACCGTCGCGCCACCGCGCGTGGGTGTGGCCGTGGGAACCGAACAGCACGTGTGGCCGGGGGCGGCCGGTGACGCCTGGCACGCCGCGGACTGCACCGTTGCGGCGCCGCCCGCGCCGGTGGCCGGCATGCTGGAGACCGCCGACGGTGAGACGGTGCACACCGTGCGCCGTTCCCTGGTGACGCATGGCCAGCCCGCAGCCGCCGAGCTCCTGTACATCCCGGCGTCCTCGGTGCCGGACCTGTCGGCGATCGACGCGCCCTCGGGCGCCGCACGCGCGCGTGCCGTGCTGCGGGAACTCCAGCGACGGGACTTGGGAGGCCAGGACCGTGCCGTCGAGCTGGGGTCGGCCCGCGCGGACGACGCCAAGGAGCTCGACCGCCTTCCCGGGGCGCCCGTTCTCGTCGTGACGACCCGCTTCTTCACCGAGGGGCGCACCGCGGCGGTGTCCGTGGCCACGTATCGCGCCGACACCTGCCGGCTCACGTTCGGTGCTTCCGGTGGTGTGGAGATCCACCACGACCCGGAGCGCCGCGCCTCCTGAGCCGTCCGACCCGGACAGTCGAGCCGTCCGAGACGGGTCCCGGACCTCACCCGTCGCACCCCGGAACACTTCGGGGCGCGACGGGTTTTGTGGCTGGAGCTGGAGCTGGAGCTGGAGCTGGAGCTGGAGCTGGAGCTGGAGCTGGAGCTGGAGCTGGAGGCGGAGCCGGGTCGGTTGGGGCGGGACGGGTGGTCGGCCGTCTCCATCGCCCCGCCCGCGCTTCAGTGGCGCGCGGTCACGGTTCCCTCCACCGCGAACAGCTGCTCCTCCACATGGTCGAGGGCCAGCCGCAGCGCGCCGGTCGCCACGGCCGCTTCTCCCAGCAACGAGAGGGCCACCTTGGGCGGACGCAGGCAGTAGCGAGCCAACTCCCTGCGCAGCGGCTCCAGTACGCCGTCCAGACCGGCCGCCCAGCCGCCGATGACGACCAGCTCCGGGTCGAGGGCGAGGACCAGGGCGGCCACATCGTGCACCAGCCGCTGGATGAAGCGGTCGACGGCCGCACGCGCCCGCTGGTCGCCGTTCCTGGCCAGCGCGAAGACCTTCGCGACCGCCTGCTCGTCGAGCGGGTGCAACGGCTCGTCCGTCGTCGACAGCAGCGTCTCAGGGGTGACGTCACGGCCCAGCAGATGCAGTGCGCCGATCTCACCGGCCGCCCCGCCGTACCCCCGGTGCAGCCGTCCGCCGATCAGTGAGCCGGCGCCCGGACTCAGCCCCGCCAGGACGAACACGACATCGTCGACCTCGGTCGCCGAACCCTTCCAGTGCTCCGCGACCGCCGCCGCGTTGGCGTCGTTCTCCACGAGCACCGGACACTTGAAGGAACGGCTCAGCCGCTCGCCCAGCGGCAGGCCCGTCCACTCCGGCAGCGCGGTGCCCAGGCGTACGGTGCCGTCCGCCTCGACGATGCCGGGGCTTCCGACGCCCACCGCGCGCAGGGAGCTACGGGCGACACCCGCCCTGCGCAGCAGTTCGGCGACCGCCATCCGGAGCCGCTCGAGCCGCTCGTCGGCGGACGCAGTCTCCTCCACGTCCTTGGCCATCGCGCCCAGCACGCGCCCGTCCAGGTCCGCGAGCAGCGCCGCGACGCGGTGTGGGCCGATCTCCAGGCCCAGCAGGTGCCCCGCCTCGGCCCGGAACCGGAACCTGCGCGCCGGACGTCCCTGGCGCCGTGCGGCGCCCTCCTCGGCCGCCTTCTCGACGACGAGCCCGTTCTCGATCAGCCCCTCGACGACTCCTTCGACCGTCGGCCGTGACAATCCGGTCACCCGGGTGATCTCGGTGAGGGTCGCGCAGTCCGTTGCACGCAAGGCGTGCAGGACCACCGCCGAATTGATCCGTCGCAGCAGAGAGGGATCCCCGCCGGTCAACCGCCCCAACGTCCGTCCTCCCAGCTTGTACGCGTGTTGGCCGGATCGTACTCGTCGTGGGGGACCCCGGCGAGGGCCGGGGACCCTTTCCCGTTCACGGGCCGCCGTCAGCCCGGCGCCACGAACCCCGACTCGTAGGCAGCGATGACCGCCTGAGTACGGTCCCTGGCCCCCAGCTTCGCCAGTACGGAGCTCACGTGCGACTTGACCGTCTCCGTGCCGACGACCAGCCGCGCGGCGATCTCGGCGTTGGACATCCCCCGGGCCATCAGCCGCAGCACCTCCGCCTCCCGCTCGGTCAGCGCGGCCCGCTCCATGACCGCTCGCGCCGCCGGACTGGCCCCGCCGTCCCCGTAGTCGGCCGCCAACTGCCGTACGGAGGCGGGGAACAGCAGGGACTCGCCCTCGGCCACCAGTCGCACCGCGTGCACGATCTCGGCCGGCCGGGCCCGCTTCAGGAGGAATCCGTCGGCCCCCGCGCGCAGCGCCTCGTAGACGTATTCGTCGTTCTCGAACGTCGTCACCACAAGGATCTTGGGTGGGTCGGCGACGGTCCGCAGCACCGCGCGGGTGGCCTCGATGCCGTCCATCAGGGGCATGCGGACATCCATGGCGACCACGTCCGGCCGCAACTGCCGGACCAGCGGGATCACGGCGGCGCCGTCGGCGGCCTCACCGACGACCTCGATGTCGGGCTGCGCCTCCAGAACGGCGCGCAGTCCCGCGCGTACGAGGGGTTCGTCGTCGACGAGCAGAACGGTGACCGGCATCCGGCCAGCGTAGATCAGTGCAGCGGCAGCTCGGCATGCACCTGCCAGTCGCCCTCGTGCGGGCCCGTGCGGGCGCTGCCGCCGAGCAGGGCGGCCCGCTCCCGTATGCCGCGCAGACCGCTGCCCCGTCCGGGAGCGGATCTGCCGTCCGGCAGGGGATTGCGGACCTCCAGGGAGAGCGCGCCGTCCCTGACATCGATACGCACCCGCACCGGAACGCTTCCGGCGTGCCGCAGCACGTTGGTGAGCGACTCCTGGAGGATGCGGTAGCCCTCTCTGGACACCGGACCGGCCACCGTCTCCAAAGGACCCGTCACCTCGGCGTCCACCTCGGCCCCCGAGATGCGCGCCGACTCCAGCAGCCGGTCGGCGTCGGTCAGCGTGGGGCGGCCGCTCGCCGGGCGTTCCGCCTCGCGCAGCACCCCGAGCACCCGCTCCAGGTCCTCCAGAGCGGCTCTTCCGGTCTCCTCGATGGCGGTCAGGGCACGGTCGGTGAACTCCGGGTCGCCGGCCGCGCGCGCGGCGCCGGCCTGCACCACCGCGACGGTGAGCGCGTGGCCGATGGAGTCGTGCAGCTCTCGGGCTATGCGATTGCGCTCCAAGAGCTGCTCGGTGCGCTCCTCCAGCGCGGCGAGCCGCTCGGTGGGGGAGGGACCGAGGAGCCGTCGAGCGAGCGCCGTGGTCAGCTCGCCCAGGCCGACCACCGCGCCGTACAGGGCGAGCAGGGGCAGGGGAATGAGCAGCGCGCAGCTCCAGTGCGGGTCCAGGAGCCGGATCACGGGGTCGCCGGACGGCCAGTAGCCGAGGGCCGCTCTCGTGAGGTCGACGGCGAACGTGGGCAGCCACACGGTGACCGCGGAGGTCGCCACGCTCAGCAGCAGGCGCGCCTCCAGCCAGAGCACGGTCCGCCACCGGTCCCTCGGGCCGGCCGAGGGGGCGACCGAGAACGCCGTATCCTCGCCGCCCCGCTCGCCGGGCGCCAGCATGAACCGAGCCTGTACACCCTCGCCCCGCCGCACGGCCGGGATCAGCCCCAGCGGAATGAGCATCAGCGCGGGCACCCACGGCCTTGTCATGTCGATGAACAGCCACACGCTGACGAACAGCATCGGCACCCACAGGTGCAGCAATCGCGTGTACGTCGTCCCCCACAGCAGCGGGCGCAGAAACCGGGCCATCGCGCCATCGTGCCAGCGGGCACCGACAGCGGACCTCCCCCGGCCGGGGGAGGCGATCTCCACCCGCGGGGGAGGCGGGCGGTGGCCGACGGCGGCCAGGCTGGGCCCATGACCAGCATCGACGTCCAAGACCTGACCAAGGAGTACGGCGGCAAGCGCGCCGTGGACCACCTGACCTTCAGCGTTCTCCCGGGCCGTGTCACCGGATTCCTCGGCCCCAACGGTGCCGGAAAGTCCACCACCATGCGGCTCGTGCTGGGCCTGGACCGGTCCACCTCGGGCACCGCCACCATCGGGGGCCGCGCGTACGCCACCCTCGACGAGCCGCTCCGGAAGGTGGGCGCCCTCCTCGACGCGGGAGCCGCGCACGGATCGCGGACCGCCCGGGACCACCTGAGGGCACTCGCCGTCACGAGCCGCATCCCCGAACGCCGGGTCGACGACGTGCTGGAGGAGACCGGGCTCGCCCCGGTGGCCAGGCACCGGGTGAAGACGTACTCCCTGGGCATGCGTCAGCGGCTGGGCATCGCGGCAGCCCTTCTCGGAGATCCGCCCGTGGTGCTCCTGGACGAACCGTCGAACGGGCTGGACCCCGAGGGGATCATCTGGATCCGGGAGCTGCTGCGCCGGCTGGCCCGGGAGGGGCGCACCGTCCTCGTCTCCAGCCACCTCATGAACGAGACGGCCTCCTTCGCCGACCGGCTCGTCGTCCTCGGCCGCGGCAGGCTGCTGGCCGACATGCCCATGCGCGAGTTCATCGACGCACGCGTCCAGCCTCGCGTGCGGGTACGCAGCACGGACAGCCGCGCGCTGGGAGGCCTGCTCGCGCGGCACGGCGTCGAGGCGGTCGAGGGCGAGGAGGGCCGCTGGACCGCCCTCGACGCGCGGCTGGAGGACATCGGTCGCTTTGTCTCGGCCGCGGGCCTGCCGATCCTCGAACTCGCCTCGGAGGACGGCACGTTGGAGCAGGCCTATCTGGATCTGACAGCCGCCGAGACCGAGTTCGCCGCCACCCCGACACAGCCTCAGGAGGCCTGACCATGTCCTTCGCACCCGTACTCCGCGCGGAACTGATCAAGATCCGGACGCTGCGCCCGCTCCTGTGGGGCCTGTTCGCCGTGCTCGCGGCCACGGTGGCGTTCTCTGCACTCGCCGGACTCGACGACTCCGGTGAGCGGGACTTCGACGCGCTCTTCTCGACCTTCTTCGGTGTGAGTTTCGGCCAGATCGCGGCCATCACCTTCGGAGCGCAGGCGGTCTCGGCCGAGTACCAGGGCGGCGCGCTGCGTGTCTCGCTCACGGCGGTTCCCGACCGGGGGCGCTGGTTCCTGGCGAAGGCGGTGGCGATCGGAGTACCGGCCCTGGGCATCGGCCTGGTCACCGGCGTGGCCGCGCTGGTCGTCGGGACGGCCGTGCTCGGTTCCCGGGCGGACGCCCTGACCTGGACGGAGGAGCTGCGGGGAGTGGCCGGCTGCGCGGTCTACCTGGCCTTGATGGCCCTGTTCGCGGCGGGCCTCGCGGCCGTCCTGCGCAGCGGGGTCGCCACGCTGGGCATCCTGATCCCGTTCCTCCTGATCGTGTCCTTCGTCGTCGGGGGAGCTTCGGGGAGCGTGGCGGACTTCCTGCCGGACAAGGCCGGGCAGACGGTTCTGCACGAGACGTCGGACGGAGCCCTCGGCCCCTGGACCGGGCTCGGCGTGACCGCGCTGTGGACCGCGGCGGCATTGGGCGCGGGCGCGTGGTGCGTCCGGCGCAGGGACGCGTGACCGCGCGGGCTTCCTGACGCCTCACCAATTGTCAGTGGTGGCGGCTTTACTGGACGTCATGACCATCGCGCAGCATCTCGCCACGATCGACCGGCTGTGCGCCGAGGACTTTCCCACGGGGCACGGCGGGTCGGCCGCCGGGTCGTACGGCGGTCCGGGGGGACCCGGTTTCCACGTCGTCGAGCTGGAGCGGAGCACCGGTTCCGCGGGGGGCCCGGGCGGCGAACGGGAGGAGGCCGAGGAGTTCGAGGCGCAGCGGGAGGCCCTCGCTCAGCGGCTCACCGACCGGCGGGGGGAGCCGCAATGGATGAGCTTCGACGGAGTGTTCCTGCGCGCCCAGCAGGGCGACGAACTCATACCGGAGCCCTGGGCCTCTCTCGGTTCGCACATGAGGAACGCGCAGGTCTGGCGGGTGGACGACACCGGCCGCTGGCTCGTTCTCGGCATCTCCCGACTCGGTGAGGGCCAGGAGTTCAGGCTGCTGGCGGTGGTCACGGAGACGGACCCGCCGTGACTTCGTGATCAAGTCGAAGCGGGCGCCATGGGGACACGATCGTTCGGGGACCTGTTTACCGGTCGAGGTGACCGCACACCTCGGCGACGAGCCGGTCGGCGTCGTCCAGTGCGGCGGCGAGCGTCTCCGACGTGGTGCCGAGCGCGGAGAACAGCCGGTGAGCCCGCCCGGCGAAGTCCGCCGGGGCGACGGCGAGTTCTCCCGCGGCCCGCACCGCCCCTTTTTCGTTGAGCACCCAGCTCCGGCATGGGCGTGGAGGGCGTGCGTGAGAAGTCCGACCGCGCGGAAGAGGCAGCCTGCGACGTGGAAGACGTCACCGCGAGCAGCCCCCTTGCGCGCGCCGGCCAGGACGAACGGTGCCTCCCACCGCGCGTTGTCGACGAGTGCTTCGCGCAGCGGCTCGGGGTAGCGGCGCGTCAGCTCCCGCAGGCTCCGAAGCTCACCGCCGGGGTCGGCGAGGACTTGTCCGACGGCCAGTTCGCCCACGTAGGCGTGGGAGTACACGCCCAGGGGATGGCCGGGCTGGGCACCGATCTCGAACCGCCCGGCGAGGCACTGCCGCCAGATGTCGTGCACCCGGTCCAGGTCGCGGTGGATCCAGTCGACGCGGTGACCGTCGATCGTCAGCCGGCCGCCACCGTCCACCCAGGGTCCCCAGCCGCCAGGCTCGGTCACCTCCACCGGGCCTCCGGTCAGCCGGGCCGCGAGCAGACGCAGCGCGCCGGTGTCCAGTGGCGGGCCGGTAGTACAGGCCCAGGTCGAAGTCGGAACCGGGACCGTGCGTGCCGCTCGCCCGGCTGCCTCCCAGACACACACCGACGATGCCGTCGACCTCGGACAGCCGCTGTGCGATCTCCCCCGGACGATCCATACCCCGGAGTCTGCCGAGGCGGACCCGCGGGCGCGACCGAATTGCCCGGGACGCATGCCGACGCGCTCCCCGCTTCACCGCCGCGCTGAGCAGCCCCTACGGGCCGGAACGGGTTGCCGCGCCGGCCGGAACCGGGGCCGGAGGCCGCAGCCGTCAGCCAGGCCCGAGCGCCGCCGGACGACGGACGGCCGCCGGACGACGCCGAGAGTCCGCGGAGGAACACCGGGTCGTGGCCGAGGAACGCCAGGACGCCGTGCGGAAGCGCCGGGGCGCCGCCCGGGAACGCCGAGAGGCCGCCCGCGGGAATCCGGCAGGAGCCGGTCGCGGGCGGCCTCCAGGTCCGCTCGTTCGAGCTGTGTCAGAGGATCGCGCCGGGCGTGTAGCCCGCGGCCTCCGGGTGCTGCTTCACGATCTCCTCGACGCGGCCGACGACGACGGCGACCTGCCCGGCCGCGGCCCCCGTGAAGGACAGCTTGTCGGCCATCAGCTCGTCGAGCTGCGCGCGGTCCAGCGGGATCCGCTCGTCCGCCGCGAGCTTGTCGAGCAGCTCGTTGCGCTCGGTGCCCTGCTCCCGCATGGCGAGGGCGGAGGCGACGGCGTTCTCCTTGATCGCCTCGTGGGCGACCTCACGGCCGACACCGGCGCGCACCGCGCCCATCAGGACCTTGGTCGTCGCGAGGAACGGCAGGTAGCGGTCGAGCTCGCGGGCGACGACGGCCGGGAAGGCGCCGAACTCGTCGAGGACGGTCAGGAAGGTCTCCAGGAGACCGTCCAGCGCGAAGAAGGCGTCCGGCAGTGCGACGCGACGCACCACGGAGCACGACACGTCGCCCTCGTTCCACTGGTCACCGGCCAGCTCGCCCGTCATCGACGCGTAGCCGCGCAGGATGACCATCAGGCCGTTGACGCGCTCGCAGGAGCGGGTGTTCATCTTGTGCGGCATCGCGGAGGAGCCGACCTGGCCGGGCTTGAAGCCCTCGGTGACCAGCTCGTGCCCGGCCATGAGCCGGATCGTCTTGGCCGTCGAGGACGGCGCGGCCGCCAGCTGGACCAGCGCGGTGACGACGTCGTAGTCCAGGGAGCGCGGGTAGACCTGGCCGACGGAGGTGAAGGCCTGCGCGAAGCCGAGGTGCCCGGCGATCCGCTGCTCCAGGTCCGCGAGCTTGGCCACGTCGCCGCCCAGCAGGTCGAGCATGTCCTGGGCCGTGCCGACCGGGCCCTTGATGCCGCGGAGCGGGTAGCGGCCGAGCAGTTCCTCGAGCCGGCCGTACGCGACGAGCATCTCGTCCGCGGCGGTCGCGAAGCGCTTGCCCAGGGTGGTGGCCTGCGCGGCCACGTTGTGCGAGCGGCCGGCCATGACCAGCTCGGCGTACTCGCCGGCGAGCTTGGCCAGCCGGGCGAGGACCGCCACCGTACGGTCGCGCATCAGCTCCAGGGAGAGCCGGATCTGCAACTGCTCGACGTTCTCGGTGAGGTCGCGGGACGTCATGCCCTTGTGCACGTGCTCGTGACCGGCGAGGTCGTTGAACTCCTCGATCCGTGCCTTCACGTCGTGCCGGGTGACCTTCTCGCGCTCGGCGATGGAGGCGAGGTCGACCTGGTCGAGGACGCGCTCGTAGTCGGCGATGGCGGCGTCCGGCACCTCGATCCCGAGGTCCTTCTGGGCCCGCAGCACGGCGAGCCAGAGCTGACGCTCCAGCTTGACCTTCTGCTCGGGGGACCAGAGCGTGGCGAGCTCGGCGGAGGCGTAGCGTCCGGCGAGAACGTTGGGGATACGGGGCTTTGCAGGCGCGGCAGTCACGTGTACGGAGCTTACCGGCTGTCCGGCACCGCTCCTGTTATGTCCGCGGCGTCCCGGATGCGCAGGTCAGGGCGGAGCGGCACCCCCCGGCGGACCGGGGTGTGCGTGAGAGGCGCGGGGACGGGACGCGGGTGTCGCGCTCGGCGCGCACCACGGACCACGTCGTCGCTCCTGCCGTCCGCCGGTGGTCTTGGCGGATCGACGCTCAACTCCTTTGAACAGAAGGGAGTTGTTCACCGTATTGATGGACGGATGGCTTGGTGGAACGTTTTCGCAGGGTTCGTGCTCAGGAACCCGACCGAGGAGGGCGGCTCCCGTAACCTGCCTGGGCGTGCGGATCGGGGTGGGGCTGCTGGCTGCCGACCACAGCGCGCAGACCCCCGTACGTCTTCGAGGTGAACCGGTCATGGGCGAGGGTGAGCTCGGCCATGATCAGCTGGTTGCGCTCGTCGTTGACTTCCTCGATCTCCTGCATGAGCCGGGAGTTCTTGGCGCGCAGTGCCGTGTTCGCGTTCCGCGCGTCGTCGAGGGCTCGGGCATGGCTGCCGAGTCTGATGGCCGTGATGGTGGCCCTGCGGGCCATGGCTTTCTCCCGCCGGGACAGTTCCAGCTCGCGCTTGTGCATCTCCAGCTCAAGACGTCTTCGGTGTTCCGCCAGGACGCTGAGATCATGCCGTGTGCGGGCGTCGACCTGTCTGACCGTGTGACGGAGCACGACCGTAAGTGCTCCGGCCACGCCCATCGTCAACAGGCCGATCCCGACTGTCGCGAACTCCCATGTATGGTGCCAGACGCCCTCGCCCACGAATGTCCAGCCGGCTGTGCAGCTGGCTGTTGACGCGAATGCCAGTCTGTACGCCACGTTTCGTTACCCCCTTGCAGTGGCCCCCCGGCTGTCGTCGGCATCGAGATCCTTTTGAAGCTCGATAGCTTGGACGATGTTCCCGCTGAGCATTGTGCGGATTCTGAGATCAGTGATTCCCCATGCGTCCATGGCCTCCTCCGGGGTGAGTGATGCTGAGGCTACCCTCCGTACCGCGGGCTGAGGCCCGTGTTCCGGCGGAAGCATGCCGCTGTTCACCAACATCTCTCGCTGGTCGAGGCCGAGTACTGACGCCCAAGTGGTCAGTTGCGAGGGAAGGGGGAGGGTCTTTCCTTCCAGCGTTCTGCTGATCGTTGTGAGGCTCACTCCAATCGAGGCGGCCAGCTGAACCCGGCCGCCGGCTCGTGGGCGAACGTCGTACCCGGCCGCTGTCGCGGCGTTCGTGAGGTACTCGCCCACCTTCCTTGCGAGAGCTTGTCGCTCATCGCGGGACTCGTGGGGGGACTCTTCCATGCTCCGCATGTTCCGGAGAGTAGCGCGCGTGTATGCAACTTGCACGCGACTTGCATGCGTGCATCTTCGCAGGTCAATCGGTGTGTGAGTGTCATGCCAGGCCAAGAGGGACGGCTCGTACGCCAGTTCCCAGCAAAAAGTCTCTCCGTCATACCGGCGAAGCAACTTGCGTGCATGTACGCAAGTTGCATATGTTGCATGACTGTGAGTTAGTCGCACGTATGCAAGTCCCTTTGAGGGGACCCTATTTGCACCGCCTCGGCATCGGCTCGAACAGGCTCCGGAGCTGCGAGGCATCCGCGGGGGACGCCTCGAAACGTTCGGATGCGACGACCCGGTCATCCGGCACCCCGACCCGGCCACGGCCGGAGCGGACCGTCGCAGCACCTGCCCACCGCAGTTCATCCACTCATGAACGGAGTAGGCCTTGATCGCCGAGGCTAACGCCGCCACACCGCGGTTCGACACCAGAGAACCGGCCCTTATCGCCCGTGCGCTCGCGGGCGACCGGGACGCGTTCGGGGAGCTCTACGCTCTGCATCACCCCGCGGTCCTGGCTTACGTGCAGCGCCGTGTACGCAATCGGCAGGTCGCCGAGGACATCACCGGCGAGACCTTTCTCAACGCCTGGATGAAACGCGGGACTTTCACGTATCGCGGTATCGGCTTCGTCGGGTGGCTGATCACCATCGCCCGGAACAAGGTCATCGATCATTGCAAGAGTGCCCAGCGTCGCGAATTCGTCGTCGAGGACATGCTCGGCTTCGACGAAGATCTCACGGTCAGCACCGAGGACACCGTGCTGATCAGTCTGGACGAGGAATTGCTGCGCCAGGCGCTGGAGCAACTGCGCCCCCCGCAACGCGAAGTCCTCACACGCCGATTCCTCATGGAGTTCTCGGTGCTGGAGACGGCACGTCAGATGGAACGGTCCGAAGGCGCCGTGAAGACACTCCAGTTCAGGGCTCTGGCCAAGCTGCGCAGTGAGTACCTGGGGGTGGCGGCATGACCACCGTGCCCGGGATCCGTTCGGCCGTCGAAGCCAATCTCGCCGAGCAACTCGGCGCTTTTGCAAGGGAGTTCGTCGCCGACCTGGAAGCCCAGGGGCGTCTGGTGGAGGCGGGCGGTGCCGGTGTCCTCGAACGGCTGCGGACACAGGTCGAGGCCGGGCAGAACCGTCCGGAGGCCTATCACGCGGCCGTCGACACGATCGTCGAGGACTGCGGTTATCCGAGCGAGGTCGCCATGCGGATCGCCACCGCGCTGAACCGCAAGGGGCTGATCCCGGGCGACGAGGCCGAGCCGCCGCACGACCGCGAGCCCGCGTCCGCACCGGACCGCGAGGAACGGGACCTCGGCGCCGACGGCTCCGAGCCGCGGCACGACCGGGCTCCCGCGCCCGGGGCGGACCCGGAGGAATTCGTACTCGGCGGTGAGGAGCCCGAGCCCCGGCGTGATCACGCTCCCGCGTCCGCCCCCGGCCACAAGAGTCCCGATCCCGCTGGTCAGGACCCCGAGCCACGGCACGACCGGGCTTCCGCGTCCTCGCCGCTCGTGCCGCCCGCGCGGGGTGCGATCGTCCTGCATCTCGCCGCCCGCGGTGCCGGACGGGTCGTGGCGGACTACGGGGCGGGGTCGGTTCCTCAACTCGTCGACGGCCAGGTTCCGCGGGTGCGGCCGGCCGCGGCGCGGTCGCGCGTGGTCGGATGGGGCAGTGCCTCCGCCCGGGCGGTCTCCGTCGCCGCGAGCCTCCAGTCCGACCACCTCGCACGCCTGGAGGCCATGCAGATCACGGCGGACGGCGAGCGGGTGACGGTGGCCGTCAAGGCCACGTGTCTGGACGACTGGGGGTACTGGCTCGACGCGATCGGGGCCCCCCGAAACGTCCGGACCAGGACGGCCGGGCACGCGCAGGTGGCCGCGGGAACCCTCGACGGGGTAGCCGTTCACCTCACCGCGCACGGTGTCCCCGAACTCCTCCAGGAGGCGAGTGACGCGGCCGCCGATCCCTTCTATCTCTGGGGGCGGATCTACGACCTCGGGATGGCGCAGATCGACCGGACCGACCGCATCTGGCTGTCCCTCGGCAGGCGCCAGGACGAGCGCGGGATGCCGCTGCTCATCCTGCGCGGCACCGACGGGCCCCCGTACCCGCTCGCCTCGATCGTCATGGCGCACGGCCCGCTGACGGCGGCCCCCCTGCCCTCGGCAGGAATGGCCGGGGACAGCGCCTGACAGCTGCCGGGGTGCCGCCCCGGCTGACTGTTTCTCACTCGTCACGTCCGCCTCTCTGTATGAGGTGGACCGGGCCGGCGCGTCCACCCATGCTCACGTTCCGTGTACTGCACCTGGCGCAGAGCGATCCCGGCAGGTAGTAGGTGCTGTCGCGTGGTCTGGCTGGTTTCGAACCTTGCCCACGGCCCGTCCCAACGGTGCTGATGGGGCACATCGGCCCTGATCGGTCCACCGGTGGCGTGTCGGTGCCAAAAGGTACGCATGCGCCTTTGCCCCGGCCACGCCCGTGGGAAGGCGCCGGCAAGTTCCTCCGACCGTGCTCAGGGGCGTACTTCTCAGGCCCAGGCATGAGTGCTTTGATGCTGAGTCCAGCTGGAATCCTCGGCTGGCCTGTTACTTGCCATCCCCTCCAGGGTGGCGAGACGGCTCCTCTCCATGCTCCGCAAAGCTGGAGGGGCCGTCGGCGGGGCCCGGCGTACGCGCCGGGCCCGGCCGTACTTCCAGGGTGTGGGCGTGCGCGGCAACGGCGCTCCCGCGCTGTCGAGCGCCCCCTGTGCGCCCTGTGGCGGACCAGGGGGCAACCGGTAGCGTCCTCCTTCATGCGGAGCATGGGCCGCCGTGTCACTCGAGAGAGCGGCACGGCGGAAGCCGCCACGACGGCGCTGCCCTCGATCACCGCGGCCGCGGTGTACGGGTCTTGCGCACACGCGGGGCGCGCGGTTCCCGGAGTCGCCCCGCTGGATCACCGGCTCAGCCGCCGTGAACACCCGTGACAGGACCCTCGTAGGGCAGCAGCTCGGGCCGCTTCGCGGGCAGTCCGTCGCCGGACGAACGCCCCGTCAGCCGTCGCCCTATCCACGGCAGCAGATGCTGTCGGGCGAAGCGGGCGTCGGCGGTGCGGCGCGAGACCCAGCCGGGAGGCGGGGTGGGCGCCGACGGGAGGCGCCAGTCCGGGCCCTCGGCCTTGTAGCCGAGGGTCTGCCACACGGCCTCCGCGACCCGGCGGTGTCCCTCGGCGGTCAGGTGCAGCCGGTCGACGTCCCAGGATCGGGGGTCGGCGAGCGAGGGTGCCCCGTAGAGGTCGACCACCAGCGCTCCGTGCCGCCCGGCCAGCTCGTCGACGATGGTGAACAGCTCCTCCATGCGGGGCCGGAAGCGCTCGAGCACCGGACCGCTTCGGCCGGGGCTGCGCATCAGGACGAGCTGCTCGCAGGCCGGGGCGAGACGCTCCACGGCCTCCTCCAGCAGGCCGCGGACACGCCCCATGTCGACCTTGGGCCGCAGGGTGTCGTTGAGACCGCCCACCAAGGTGATCACATCGGGCCGCATGGCGGCGGCCACGTCCACCTGCTCCTCGACGATCTGCCCGATCAGCTTGCCGCGCACCGCGAGATTGGCGTAGCGGAAACCGGGTGCCCGGGCCGCCATCCGGCCCGCGAGGAGGTCGGCCCATCCTCGGTACGAGCCGTCGGGCAACAGGTCCGACATGCCCTCGGTGAAGGAGTCGCCGACCGCGACGAGGCTGGTGTAAGAGGCATTCATCTGCATGGCGAGAAAGATGGTAACCCGAACACATACCCATCGGTCGGTCGGACCGTCTCCACCCCGCCCCGCCCCGACCCGTCCTCGACCCGGACCCGGACCCGGACCAGATCCGGACTCCGCCCCCGGGTCCAGACCTGGACCCCGCCCCGACCCGGACCCGGACCCGCCCCGGACCCGGAGCGACTCTCCTACGCCGGCTGTCCGAACAGTTCCCTCAGGACGTCCTCCATCGTCACCAGTCCCGTGAGCCGTCCGTCGCTGCCCATGACCGCCGCGAGGTGAGTGCGGCTGCGGCGCATCGCGGTCAGGACGTCGTCCAGCGGGGTGCTCTCCCGGACGCGAGCGATGTGCCGCATGTCCTCCACGCGGAACGGCACCTCGCGGGGGACCGCGTCCAGCGCGTCCTTGACGTGCAGGTAGCCGACGATCCGGCGCCCCTCGTCGACGACCGGGAAGCGGGAGAATCCCGACTCGACCGACAGCCGCTCCAGCGCTTCCGGAGTTACGCCCACGCGCGCGTAGACCACGCGTTCCACCGGGAGCACGACGTCGTGCACGGGCCGCCGGCCCAGCTCCAGGGCGTCATGCAACCGCTCCTGGGCGCGGTGGTCGATGAGCCCCGCCGCACTGGAGTCCTTGACCAGGCGGGAGAGTTCGTCGTCGGAGAACGTCGCCGCGACCTCGTCCTTCACCTCGACCCGCAGCAGCTTCAGCAGCCCGTTGGCGAAGGCGTTGACCGTGAAGATCACCGGGCGAAGCGCGCGGGAGAGCGCCACCAGCGGCGGTCCGAGCACCAGCGCCGTCCGCACGGGCTCTGCGAGTGCCACGTTCTTCGGCACCATCTCGCCGAGCAGCATGTGCAGATACGTCGCCAGGGCCAGCGCGATGACGAAGGAGACGGCGTGGCCCGCGCCCGAGGGGACGCCCGCCGCGTGGAACACCGGCTCCAGCAGGTGCGCGATGGCGGGTTCGGCCACGATTCCGAGCACCAGGGTGCACAGCGTGATGCCGAGCTGCGCGGTCGCCAGCAGCGCGGAGACGTGTTCGAGTCCCCAGAGCACACTCCGAGCCCGCCGGTCGCCCCGCTCGGCGTGCGGTTCGATCTGGCTGCGGCGCACCGAGATCAGCCCGAACTCGGCGCCGACGAAGAAGCCGTTCACGACGAGTGTCGCGAGTCCGATCAGCAGTTGTACGGCGGTCATCGCGCGCTCTCCTCGGCGTCGTGCGGGGCGTGCAGCAGCACCCGTGCGGCCCGCCGCCCCGAGGCGTCCACGACATCGAGCCGCCAGTCGTCGGCCTCGACGGTGTCTCCCTCGGCGGGGATGCGGCCGAGCTCGGCCGCGATGAACCCGGCCAGGGTCTCGTACGGTCCGTCGGGCACCCGCAGTCCGACCCGGGCGAGCTGGTCGGTACGGGCGGACCCGTCGGCCGAGTACAGCGCCCGGCCGTCGGCGTCCGTGCCGACCGGGGCGAGGTCGGGGGTCTCGTGCGGGTCGTGCTCGTCGCGGACCTCGCCGACGACCTCCTCCACGATGTCCTCCAGCGTGGCCACACCGGCCGTACCGCCGTACTCGTCGATGACCACGGCCATCGTGCGCTTGCCCGCCAGCCGGTCCAGAAGCCTGTCGACGGTCAGCGACTCCGGTACGAACAACGGCTCGCGCATGATCTGCGAGACCGGTGTCTGCGTCCGGCTCGCGGCGTGCACGGTCAGTACGTCCCTGATGTGCGCGACCCCGACGACCTCGTCGAGGCTCGCGTGGTAGACCGGGAACCGGGACAGGCCCGTAGCCCGGGTCGCGTTCGCCACGTCCTCACAGGTCGCCTGGACGTCGAGCGCGATGACCTGGACGCGCGGTGTCATCACGTTCTCCGCGGTCAGGTCGGCGAGGTTCAGCGTCCGCACGAACAGCTCGGCCGTGTCCGCCTCCAGCGCGCCCTCCTTGGCGGAGTGCCGGGCGAGCGCCACGAGCTCCTGGGGCCCCCGGGCGGAGGCCAGCTCCTCGGCGGGTTCGAGGCCGAAGCGGCGTACGACGTGGTTCGCGCTGTTGTTGAGATGGGCGATGAACGGGCGGAACGCCGCGCTGAACCAACGCTGTGGTGTCGCCACCCGCTTGGCCACGGCCAGTGGCGAGGAGATCGCCCAGTTCTTGGGCACCAGCTCGCCGACGACCATCAGGAATATCGTCGAGAGTGCCGTGCCGATGATCAGGGCCACCGAGTTCGACGCGGAGGCCGGGACGCCGAGCGACTCCAGGGGACCCGCGATGAGCTTGGCGATCGACGCCTCGGAGAGCATGCCGACGACCAGGTTCGTCACGGTGATGCCGAGCTGGGCGCCGGACAGCTGGAAGGTGAGGTTCCGTACGGCCTTCAGAGCCCCGGAGGCGCCCGTCTCGCCGCGTTCCACGGCACGTTCCAGTTCGCTGCGCTCGACCGTGGTCAGGGAGAACTCGGCCGCCACGAAGGCGCCGCAGGCCAGTGACAGCAGAACTGCGACCAGCAGGAGGAACACTTCGGTCATCGGGTCACCTCCGTCCCATGATCGGCCAGGGACAGGGGGATCGCGCGATGTCCGCGGCCACCGTGGGAATCACGGCCGCGGGTACTGGGAGGCTCGCCCATGGGCGGACGCTCACACCTTTCGTCGGAGGAACGATGGTCCAATAAGGGTAAAGGATCGGCAAAGCGGAGTCGGCGGCGGCCGTCGCCCCACGGTGCGGGCCTCCTCGTCCGCCCCGGACGCCGGGGATTCCCGGTGCCGCGACAGGCGACTTCGTCCGTCACGGCAGGGCCCCGGCTAGTCGGTGAGCGGCTTCACCCAGCGCCGCCAGTGCTCCTCCGGCGTATACCCCGCCGCCCGCCAGGCATGATGGGCGGTCTCGTTCCGCTTCAGCACCATGGCGTCCCCGCGCCGCCCCCCGAGCCGTACGAAACGTTCCTCCGCAGCGGCCAGCAACGCCGAGCCGATGCCGAGGCGCCGTCGGTCCGGACGGACCGCCAGCCGGTACAGATGACAGCGCCAGCCGTCGAAGCCGGCGATCACCGTGCCCACCAGCTCACCGTCGCGCTCCGCGAGGATCAGGGCTCCGGGGTCCCGGGCGACGAGGCCTTCCACGCCGCCTCGGTCGTCACTGATGCTGGTGCCCTCGGCGGCCGCCTTCCAGAAGGCGAGCACGGCGTCGAGGTCCTCGGGCCGAGCGGTCCGTATGCGCAGGTCGGTCATGGCCCGATCCCACCACGCGGACCAAGTGCCGGAACGGGATTTCCGCCATGCGGACGATCACCGGCCGCGCGGCTCGGCTCGCGGACCGCGGGAGCGAAGACCCGCGCGGACCTGGACCCGAGCGGTCCCCGACCCGGGCGCCCCTGCCACGTGCGGCCCTCGACCCGCGAGTCCCCGCTGCGTTCGGCCCCCGGCCCGCACGGGCCAGGGGCCGAACCGGCCGTGGTCACTCGTGCGCGATGGCCGCGAGCACGTTCATGCGCGAGGCGCGCAGTGCCGGGAGCAGTGCCGCGACGATACCGACGACGGCCGAGCCGATCACGACCGCGACGATCGTCGTCCAGGGGATGGCGAGCGCCTTCAGGCCCTGAAGCGCGAGGATCTGCTGGACGCAGACACCCCAGACGATCCCGAGTGCCAGGCCGAGGACCGCGCCGAACACGGCGATCACCACGGACTCCAGACGGATCATCCGGCGCAGCTGGCGCCGGCCGAGACCGATGGCGCGCAGCAGCCCGATCTCGCGGGTGCGCTCCACGACCGACAGGGCCAGGGTGTTGACCACGCCCAGCACGGCGATGACGATCGCGAGGCCGAGCAGCGCGTACACGAGATAGAGCAGCACGGCGATCTGGTCGTGGACCAGCTTCTTGTAGTCGGCCTGGTCGCGGACCTGGACCTGCGGATACGGCTCCAGGGTCTTCTCCAGCCGGGGGCGCAGCTTGTCCGGGGCGGTGCCCGGGGCCGCGTTCACGTACAGCGCCGAGTCCTGCCCGCCGGGCACGTACTTCTCGATCGTGCCGAAGCCGAAGACGAGTCCGCCCTGTGTCCCGAACCCTCCGCCGCCCTGGTCGGTGAGCGCGCCCACCGTCAGCCGGGTCGTGCGGCCGGCGGGGAACTCGACCGGAATCGTGCTGCCGACCCGCACGTCGTGGTCCTTCGCGAACTTCACGTCCATGGCGATCCGGCCGTCGCCGAGCGCCGCCGCGGTGTCGCCCTGCACGTACGTGACGTGGGCGACGTCGTCGAGCCGCGGATCGTAGGCCGCGGCCGTCGTCTCCACCCGCTTGCCGTCGGGCAGCCTGACCGCGACCGGGGTGAACCGCTGCCGGACGACCAGGCCGACCCCCTCGATGGCACGCACCTTGTCCGTGACCTCGTGCGAGAACGGCACGAAGTTGGCGTTCTGGAGCACGAAGTCGGCGCCGAGCGTCCTGTCGATCTGCTGGTCGAAGGACTTGCTCATGGACGCGCTGGCCACGGACATCCCGCCGACCAGGGCGAGTCCGACCATCAGGGCGGCGGCGGTGGCGCCGGTGCGCCTGGGATTGCGCAGCGCGTTGCGCTGGCTCATCCGGCCCACCGGGCCGAAGAGCGCCGGGAACGCGCCGCCGAGGACGCGGATCACCGGGCGGACGAGCAGCGGTCCGGCGATCACCGTCGCGATCAGCGTCAGGACGACACCGAGTCCCAGCAGCGAGGCCGCGGTCGACGTCTTCGTCGAGGAGGCGCATCCCGCGAGCGCCGCGGCCCCGGCCGCGCCGACGACTCCGCCCACCACGGCCCGCACCCGCAACGGCCGTCCCACGCCGGAGACTTCGGCGTCCGAGAGAGCCGCCATGGGGGAGACGCCCGCCGCGCGCCTGGCCGGCAGATAGGCCGCGATGTACGTGACGCCGACGCCGACGACGTACGCCGCCACGGGAGTCGGCCAACCGATCACCATCTCGGTGGACTTGAGGTTCATGCCGAAGGCGGTCATCAGTTTGATCAGCCCGACCGCCAGCCCGATCCCGGCCGCGAGGCCGAGGGTCGAGCCGACCAGGCCGAGGAGCAGCGCCTCGGTGAGCACCGACCGGCGCACCTGACGGCGGTCGGCGCCGAGCGCCCGCAGCAGCCCGAGTTCTCGGGTGCGCTGGGCGATCAGCATGGAGAAGGTGTTGACGATGAGGAATATGCCGACGAGCACCGCGATCCCGGCGAAGCCGAGCATCACGTACTTGATGACGTCGAGGAATCCGCCGAGTTGCTCGGCGGACGACTTCGCCTGCTCCTCGGCGGTCTTCACGTCGTAGGGACCGGAGCCGAGTTCGGCCGAGACGCGCTGCTTGAGGGCCGCGTTGTCGACGCCGGGTGCGGCGTCGACGGAGATGCTCGTGGCGAGGCCGGCGCGGCCGAGCAGCTTGGTCTGCGCGGTCGGGGTGTCCAGGAAGATGAGCGCGGCACCGGGGTTCGTGGTGGTGAAGGTGGCGATCCCGACGATCCGCACCTTGAACGAACCGGGCTGCGCCTGCACGGTCAGGGTGTCACCGATGCCGAGGTGCTTCTTGTCGGCGGTGTCCGCGTCGAGCAGTGCCTCGCCGCTGCCGTGCGCCTCGTGCCCGGAGGTCAGCTTCACCGGACTGCGTTCGGTGAGCTCCCAGTTGGTGACGATCGTGGGGGCGCCCGTCGTCGGCCCGACCGACTTGTTCGCGCTGTCGACGACGGGGGCGTTCTCCACCGACGCGTCCACATGGGTGGCGGAGACTCCGTCGACCTTCGCGAGCCGGTCCGCGAGGGAGGCCGGGACGGTCTCGGTGGCGCCCGTGGGAAGTTGGGACTTCAGGTCGTTCTTCGGCTCCACGGTCACGTCGGCCGCGGTGGAGGCGAAGAGCCGGTCGAAGGTGCGGGTCACCGTGTCCGAGAAGATGAGACTGCCCGCGACGAAGGCCACGGACAGGACGATGGCGAGCGCCGAGAGCAGCAGCCGTCCTTTGTGCGCGAGAAAGCTTCGCAGTGTCGCCTTGAGCACGACCGCCTCAGTCCTTGTCGGGGGTTACGTCGCCGGAGCCGGAGCCGGAGCCGGGAGCGGTGTCGCCGAGGCTGCCGTGGGCCGTGCCGCCGGCGGCGGGAGTCGTGTCACCCACGCCGCGTACGCCCGCGGTGAGGCCCCCTTCGCCCTCGGGTACCGCCTCACCGGCTCCGTCGCGCCCGCCGTCGAAGGCCACCCGGGCCGTGTCGAAACGCTTCATTCGCTCCAGCACCGCTTCCGCCGAGGGCCGTTCCATCTCGTCGACGATGCGGCCGTCCGCGAGGAACAGCACCAGGTCGGAGTGGGCGGCGGCACCGGGATCGTGCGTGACCATGACGACGGTCTGGCCCAGGTCGTCCACGGCCTCGCGCAGGAATCCGAGGACTTCGAGGCCCGCCCGCGAGTCCAGGTTCCCGGTCGGCTCGTCAGCGAAGATCAGCTCGGGCCGGGAGGCCAGCGCCCGCGCGCAGGCGACGCGTTGCTGCTGGCCGCCTGAGAGCTGGGCGGGCCGGTGCTTGAGCCGGTCGCGCAGCCCGAGGGTGTCGATGACCTGGTCGAGCCACTTCTGGTCGGGCTTCTGGCCCGCGATGTCCATGGGCAGCGTGATGTTCTCGGCGGCGTTGAGGGTGGGGATCAGATTGAACGACTGGAACATGAACCCGATCCGGTCCCGTCGCAGCCGGGTCAGCTCGCGGTCCTTCAGCCCGGTGATCTCGGTGCCGCCCAGCCACACCTGCCCGGCCGAGACGGTGTCCAGGCCCGCCAGACAGTGCATGAGGGTGGACTTCCCGGAGCCCGACGGGCCCATGACGGCGGTGAACCGGCCGCGTGCGATGTCCACGTCGACCGAGTCGAGGGCCAGTACCGCGGTCTCGCCGGAACCGTACGCCTTGGTCAGGCCGCGGGCGCGGGCGGCGATCCCGTCCCCCTCCGCGCGGCCGGGAATCTGCTCCGCAGCAGCTGTGGACAAGACCGCCTCCTCTGTCATGGATGGTCCGGACACCTCGTCCGGCCCGAGCGTAGTGTGATCGGACGCACACCCGGTATCCCCCCTAGGTGCCGCACGGTCTCCCTCCCAGGGTGTGGCCCCGATATGGATGTAAGGGGCAATCTCCACCGTGGCTCGGCCCCTCTTGCCTGTGCTAGCGATATCGCGCTAGCTTCGAAGGATGGCGAAGACTCAGCTGAACGTCCGGGTGGACGAGGGCACCGCGCGGGCCGCCCGGGAGAGAGCCCTGGAACGGGGGATGAGCGTGAACCGCTACATCGAGGAACTGGTCCGCCAGGACACCGGGGAAGTGGGCCACACCTTCGTGGAGGCCGCCGCCGATTTCATGAAGCAGTACGAGTCCGTCTTCGCCGAGGAGTTCGGCGCGGAGCGCGAAGGCACCAGCGAAGGTCGTCGTTGATCCCTTGAGCAGTATCAGAGTCGATCTTGCCTGGCTTCTCATGATCGCCGAACGGAAGACACCCGGAGACCCCCAGGTCACCGACTGGGGAGCGCTCGTCGCCGCGGTCAGCCGGCACGAGGCGGAGATCCTCGGCATTCCCGTCTACGACAGCCCGCACGCCCGCGCCGCCGCGCTGCTTCAGCTCCTGCTGCACGTCCCGGCGCTGGAACGCTCCAACGCGATGTTCGCCTCGGCCGTCGCCTACGCCTATCTCGTCGCCAGCGGCCTGAAGGTCGTCACCTCGCCCGAACAGGTGCGGGACCTGGCCCGGCTGGTCAAGAGCGGTGAGGCCACGGTCCACGACATCGCGCACGAACTGCGCCGCTGGAGTCTGTGACAGGACGGCGTGGGGCGCGGGTACCGGCCGTCAGTCGAGCGGTCGGCGGGCCGTGCCCAGAACGCAGTACGACGTAGGCAGACGCGGTCCCTTCTCGGGCATCGACAGCCTCCGGTACGGGCCCAGTTCGAAGCCTGCCTCGCGCAGCGCGGCGATCGGGTCGCGGGCCACGTGGCAGCCGCCGCACAACCGCGGCCACACCGTGGCGTCCAGGCCCCGCTGGACGGACCCCATGACCCGTCCGCCACCCCTGCCGTGCTCGAAGAACCGCACCGTGCCGCCGGGGCGCAGCACCCGGCGCACCTCGGCGAGCGCCCTCGGCACGTCCCGCACGCTGCACAGCACGAGCGAGAGCACGGCGGCGTCGTACGCCTCGCTCTTGACCGGCAGAGCCTCCGCCGCACCCGGCGCCACATCGACGGGCACCTCGCAGCGCAGCGCCGCCTCCACCGCCAACCGCCGCAGCAGCCGCTCGGGTTCGATGGCGACGACCTCCGAGACCGTGCCCGGATAGTGGGCGAAGTTCAGGCCGTTGCCCGCGCCGATCTCGATCACCCGCCCGGACAGCCCCGCGAGCAGCCGTTCGCGCATCCGGCCCATCCCCATGCGGGTCTCGGCGCCGGTGCTGAAGCGGGCGTAGTAGCGGGCGAACACCGGATGGTGCACGGCTCTCGCGGAGGCCTTGCCGGAGTCGGCAGGCCGGAGCGGCTTGAACGGCATTTCGGACCTCCCGGGATCCAGGGCTCACCAGGATTGTCCCCCCAGGACGCCCACCGCACGCACCCCGCACCGGGCGCGCCGCGGATTCACCCGCCCCCGGCCCCGCGGCCCTGTCCTGGCCGCGCCCCCGCCCTGACCCGGTCCCGGGCCGCTGCGTAGTCGCCCGGCGCCGGTGACCGAAACCGCCGGGGCAGAGCGCGCCGGCCCGGTGCGTCGGGTGGTCGGGTCAGGCCGTGTGCGCCGCCGCGAAAGCGCCGGCGTTCCAGCGTCCGCCCAGCCGGTGGTCCAGCCAACTCGGCGCTCCGGTACGGAAGTCCGTGGGCGAGAGGCCACCCGCGCCCGCCGGGACCGCGCCCAGCAGGGGCGCCCCGGACACCGCCGGGAGGTCCGCGAGATTGCACCGCATCGCCAGATCGGGGGAGTCCGGCCAGCTGCCGATCACGACCCCGGCGAACTCCAGCTCACGTGACCGGAGTTGACGAGCCGTCAGTTCCGTCGTGTTGAGCGTGCCCAGCCCCGCCGAAGCGACGACCAGCACGGGTGCGTCCAGCAGCCGGGCCACGTCCGCCAGCGTCCCGTCCTCGTCGTCGAAGCGGACGAGCAGCCCGCCCGCGCCCTCGACCAGCACCAGATCGTGCTCGGTGGCGAGCTTCGCCGCCGCCTCCGCGGCCGCCTCCGGGGAAACCGCCGCCAGTCCGGCCCGCCTGGCGGCCGTCGCCGGGGCCAACGGCTCGGGGTAGCGGCCCAGTTCGAGGGTCGTCACGGCACCGGCGAGCCGGGCCACCTCGTCGGCGTCGCCGCGCTCGTCCGGTCGTACACCCGTCTGCGCGGGCTTCAGGACGGCCACGGACCGGCCCGCCGCGAGAGCCGTGGCGGCGACGGCGGCCGTGACGACCGTCTTGCCCACCTCCGTGCCCGTACCCGTGATCACCAGTACCGCCATCTCAGCCCTCCCGCGCCGCCGCGCACACCGCGCGCGTGATCCGTGCCAGGTCCGTGTCGCCCGTGACGTACGGCGGCATCGTGTAGACGAGGTCGCGGAACGGCCGCAGCCACACGCCCTCGCGCACGGCCGCCGCCGTCGCCGCCTTCATGTCCACCTCGTGGTCGAGCTGGACGACCCCGATCGCGCCGAGCACGCGTACGTCCCGGACGCCCGGCAGCGAGGCGGCCTCCGCGAGCCCGTCCCGCAGACCCGTCTCGATGCGCTTCACCTCGGTCCGCCAGTCCTGTCCCAGCAACAGATCGATGGAGGCGCACGCCACCGCGGCGGCCAGCGGATTGCCCATGAACGTCGGGCCGTGCGCGAGCACCGGGACCTCGCCGCGCGAGATGCCGTCGGCCACCCGCGCGGTGCACAGCGTCGCGGCCATCGTCAGATAGCCACCGGTCAGCGCCTTGCCGACACACATCACGTCCGGGGTCACGCCCGCGTGGTCGGCCGCGAACAGTTCACCCGTCCGGCCGAAACCGGTCGCGATCTCGTCGAGGACCAGCAGCACGTCGTGCTCGTCGCAGGCCTCGCGCAGCACCCGCAGATATTCGGGGGAGTGGAACCGCATCCCGCCCGCGCCCTGCACCACCGGCTCCACGATGACGGCGGCCAGCTCGTCGGCGTGCCGCCCGATCAGCTCGCGCAGGTGGTCGGCGTACGACTCCTCGTACGCGGCAGGCGGCGCGTCGGCGAACACCTGGCGCTGGAGCACGCCCTGCCACAGCTCGTGCATCCCGCCCTCGGGGTCGCACACCGACATGGGCTGCCAGGTGTCCCCGTGATAGCCGCCCCGCCAGGTCAGCAGCCGCTGCTTGCCCAGGCGGCCGAGCGAGCGCCAGTGCTGGAGGCACATCTTGACGGCGACCTCGACCGAGACCGAGCCGGAGTCGGCGAGGAAGACGTGCTCCAGGCCCTCCGGCGTGATGTCGACCAGCCGCTTCGCCAGGCGGACGGCGGGCTCGTGGGTGAGCCCGCCGAACATCACATGGCTCATGCGGTCGAGCTGGCCGCGCGCCGCGTCGTTCAGGACCGGATGGTTGTAGCCGTGGATGGCCGACCACCAGGACGACATGCCGTCGATCAGTTCGCCCGTGCCGTCGGCCAGCCGCAGCCGTACTCCGCTCGCCGATTCCACGACCAGCGGCTCCTGGCGGCCGGGCATGGGCCCGTACGGATGCCAGACGTGCCGCCGGTCGAGGTCGAGCAGTTCCCGCACGGACAGCTCAGGCATTGGGCGCGAGATCCGTTCCGGCACCGCGGCGACGCACGGAGACGAGGTCCGTACGGGCGTCGGCGGGCACCTCGGCCGGAGCCTCGGCCGCCGGGCCGCACACGCCGCCGCCCTCGTGGGACCCGCAGCCCGCCCCGGCGTGCGATCCGCAGCCGGCGGCGCCGTGCGATCCGCACCCGTCCTCCGCGTGCGAGCCGCAGCCGCCGCCGGAGGGCGCGCGGTGCTCGGGCAGCGTCACCTCGCCCGCGTTCTCCACCTCGAAGCCGGCGTCCGCGATCATCTCCAGGTCGGCCTTGCCCGCCTGGCCCTCACTGGTGAGGTAGTCGCCGAGGAAGATCGAGTTGGCGAGGTTCAGGGCGAGCGGCTGGAGCGTGCGCAGATGCACCTCGCGGCCGCCGGCGATACGGACCTCGACGTCCGGGCAGACGAACCGGACCATGGCGAGAATGCGCAGACAGCGCTGCGGGGTGAGGTTCCACTCCTTGGCGAGGGGGGTTCCCTCGAACGGGATCAGGAAATTCACCGGAACGGAGTCGGGGTCGAGCTCGCGCAGCGCGTACACGACGTCCACGAGGTCCTCGTCCGACTCGCCCATGCCGGCGATCAGACCCGAGCAGGCGGACAGCCCGGCCGCGTGCGCCTTCTGGACGGTGTCCACCCGGTCGGCGTACGTGTGGGTGGTCGTGATCTCCCCGTACGTCCCCTCGGACGTGTTCAGGTTGTGGTTGTAGGCGTCCGCGCCCGCCTCGCGCAGCCGCTCGGCCTGGCCGTCGGAGAGCAGACCGAGGCAGGCGCACACCTCGACGTTCTCGTTCTGGTCCTTGATCGCCTTGATCGTGTCGGAGACCCGGTCCACGTCCCGGTCCGTCGGGCCGCGCCCGCTGGCCACCAGGCAGACCCGCTTGGCGCCCCCGGCGAGCCCGGCCGCCGCCGCCCGGGAGGCCTCGTCGGGCTTGAGCCAGCTGTACTTGAGGATGCCGGCCGTGGAGCCGAGCCGCTGCGAGCAGTATGAGCAGTCCTCCGGGCACAGGCCCGACTTCAGGTTGACGAGATAGTTCAGTTTCACCCGTCGGCCGAACCAGTGCCGGCGTACCTTGCCGGCCGCGGCCACCACGTCCAGCACGTCGTCGTCGGAGGTGGCCAGTACGGCCAGCGCCTCGTCGCGGGTCGGCAGCTCGCGCCGAAGCCCCTTGTCCACCAGCGTGTTCAGCAGGTCCATGAGGTCCGATCCTGGACCATGCGACCGCTCCCGGCCAAGGAGAGTTTGCACAACAGAGATGGTTCGACGTGTGGGTATTGCCACATCATGCGCCGCCGGAGCGACCGCTAGGGTCTGTTCACTGCCTACAAATCACCGCCACCGCACCGCAGCGAGACCCGGAGGACACATGGCGTTCGGCTGGATCGACGGACAGGCCGAGGCGCGCCGCCGGGCCGGACTCGTCCGTACGTTGCGCCCGCGCCCAGCCGACTCACCGCTCCTCGATCTCGCGAGCAACGACTATCTCGGGCTCGCCCGCCATCCGGAGGTCACCGAGGGCGCCGCCGAGGCCGCCCGCCGATGGGGCGGCGGCGCGACCGGCTCCCGGCTCGTCACCGGCACCACCGAACTGCACAGCGAACTGGAACGCGAGCTGGCCGACTTCTGCGGCTTCGAATCCGCGCTCGTCCTGTCCTCGGGCTACGCGGCCAACCTCGCGGCCGTCACCGCGCTCGCGCCGCACGGCTCGCTGGTCGTCTCGGACGCGGGCAACCACGCCTCCCTGATCGACGGCTGCCGGCTGGCCCGCGGCACCACACAGGTGGTCTCGCACGCGGACCCCGAGGGCGTGCGCAAGGCGCTCGGCACCCACGACGGACCCGCCGTCACCGTCTCCGACACCGTCTTCTCGGTGGACGGCGACGCCGCCCCGCTCGCCGAACTCGCCCTCGCCTGCCGGGAGTACGGCGCCGGACTGATCGTCGACGACGCGCACGGACTCGGTGTTCTCGGCGACGGCGGCAGGGGCGCCCCGCACGCCGCGGGGCTCGCGGGCGACCCGGACGTCGTCGTGACCGTCACGCTCTCCAAGTCGCTCGGAAGCCAGGGCGGAGCCGTCCTCGGCCCGGCGGCGGTCATCGACCATCTGATCAACGCGGCGCGCACCTTCATCTTCGACACCGGTCTGGCGCCGGCGGCGGCGGGCGCGGCGCTCTCGGCACTGCGGCTGCTGCGCCGCGAACCGCAGCGGGCGGCGCGGGCGCGCGAGGTGGCCACGGCACTGCACACGCGTCTGACGGCGGAGGGGCTCTCCGCGGTACGACCGGACGCAGCGGTCGTCTCCGTGCGGGCACCGTCCCCCGAACGGGCGGTGCGATGGGCGGCCGACTGCCGCGAGGCGGGCCTCGCCGTCGGCTGTTTCCGTCCCCCGTCGGTGCCCGACGGTGTTTCGCGGCTGCGGCTGACGGCCCGCGCGGACCTCACCGAGGAGCAGATCGAGTACGCGGTGGACGTGATCAGCCGGAACCGGTGATCCGGTGGAGCGATCCGGTGGAGCCATGGAGCGGTGGAGCCATGAACCGGTGAACCGGTGGAGCGACCGACCGGTGGTCCGCGGGAGCGGCCGGCCGGTGGTGCGGCGGAGCGGTGAACCGTGCGGGGTCAGTTCAGCCCGGTGATGAACCCCTCCCAGACGTCCGGGGCGAACAGCAGGGCGGGTCCCGCCGTGTTCTTGGAATCGCGCACGGCGACCATTCCGGACCAGGGTCCGGTGCTCGGGCGTGCGGTCTCGACGCAGTTGTTCATCCCGGTACTGCGGCTGCTGCGCAGCCATCGCACAGGGTGCAGTGAAGTGCTGGAAGGTACGTACCGAGGCATTGCAGGCATGACGTGCCTCCTTACGCGTCGTCACCTATCGCGGCGATGTAGTCCAACGAGTCCTCGGGTGAAAGGGCGTGGAACTGAAGGGCGTTGAAGGCCTCGGCGTAGGCCTGGAGGTCTTCTCTCCGTTCGAGATAGAGGCTACTCGTCAAGTGGTCGAGAACAACCACATCCAGATCAGTTGTGTTCGGAAATGAGAAAATAACGAAAGGGCCGGTCACTCCGATGTGTGCCCCGGCGGCGAACGGCAGTACCTGGAGCCGTACTTGGGGCAGAGCGGCGGCCTCCCGCAGCCGGCGCAGCTGGCGTGCCATGACATCGGGGCCGCCGACCTCCCGCCGTAACACCGCTTCGTCCAGGACGGCGGACAGCTCCAGCGGCGGATCCGAACGCAGGACGTCCTGCCGGGCCAGGCGCACCTCGACCAGGGCGTCGAGCTTGCTCTCCTCCAGCCCGTCCACGGCGGCCCGCGTCACCGCGCGGGCGTACTCCGGCGTCTGGAGCAGCCCGGGTACGACAGAGGTCTCCAGGGTGCGCATACCGCTCGCGCCCGACTCCAGGCTGATGAAGTCGCGGTAGGCCTGCGGGAGTACACCGCGGTACGCGTGCCACCAGTGGTGGCGGCCGTTGCCGTCGGATCCCGCCAGGACGACCAGAAGCTCGCGCAGTTCGGGATCCTCGACGCCGTACGCGTGCAACAGGCGTTCCACATCGGCCGGTTTCACCCCGCTGGTGCCGGTCTCGATGCGGCTCACCTTCGACTGGTGCCAGCCGAGCAGGCGGGCCGCCTCACCGCTCGTGAGGCCCGTCCCCGCGCGCAGCGCGCGCAGTTCGGCACCCAGCTTGCGGCGGCGCACCGCGGGACCGTGCTGCATGTCCGTTCTCCTTACTCCTTCCAAGTCGCCCGAATACGCTCTGCCGACGCAGAGTTCACCGCATCGAGCGACAGATATATGCATTCCTCGGTGGATCGCACCCGCGACCGGCCCGGTAATGGCAGTCTGGCGCAAGCACCAGTCCGGGACCGTACTCGAACCAAACGCTCGGTGTCGGGTTCCGGTCCCGTGGGAAAGGGACGAACGTCGCCATGGCAGACCATCAGGAAGCATCCGTCACACTGCCGAGCGAACCGGCCTCGGTTTCCGTGGCCCGTAAATTCGTCGCCGAAGTACTGGCCGAATGGGGCCTGCCGCGTGACAGCGAAGTCGCCGAGACCGTGCGCCTGATCGTGTCCGAACTGGCCACCAACGCCGTCCAGCACACATTCGGGCAGTCGCCCACGTTCACGGTCGGGGTGTGCCTCGAACGGGAGGAGCGGCTGCGCATCGGCGTCACCGACAGCCATCCGCGCTTTCCGAAGCGACTGCCCGCGGCCGTCCAGCAGGACAACGGCCGCGGCATGGTCATCATCCGCTGGCTGGCGGCGGAATGCGGTGGCAGGCTCATCGTGCTGCCGACCCGGGAGGGCGGCAAGACGGTCTCCATCGAACTCCCCTGGACGGTCCCGGTCCGGCCGGTGCCCGCCGGGTGGCCTCAGGAGCCCTGAGGCATCTCGTCCCGGCGCCCGCCGGTATCCGGCCGGGCGCCACCGGCCCGATGGCGCCCGGCCCGCCCGAAGGCGCCGCGCAGCAGGGCGCGGAACGCGTCGGCCGCCGGTGCCGTCACATCCGTCCGGTGGACGACCGAGATCGTGCGGCGCAGATCTCCCGGCTCCAGCAGCCTGGTGCCCACCGGAGTCGTCGCCGTCGCCGCCACCATCTCCGGCACGACCGCGACCCCGAGCCCGGCGCTGACCAGCGCGCACACCAGGGCGTACACCGGGGTCTCGACGAGGACCGCGGGTGTGGCCCCCGCCCCGGCGAGCGCGGCCTCCACACCCTGGCGGGGAGGGTGGTCCGGGGCCATGCTGATCAGCGGCTGCCCGGCGAGCTCGGCGAGCGGCAGCCGCGCCGAACCGCCGGCGAGAAGGTGACCGGGGGCGGTCACCAGCACCAGTTCCTCGACCAGCACCGGCTCGATGCCGACGGACGACGGGAGCGGTACCGGCGGGGCGGGCTGATAGGCGTGCGTGAGCGCCAGGTCCACCTCGCCGGCCGCGACCGCGGCGATCCCGTGCGGCGGCTCGTAGTCGGCGACCGCGAGCGCCACGTCCGGGTGGGCCCGGCGGAAGGCGCTGAGGACGGGCGGGAGCAGATGGATGCCCGCCGTCTGGAAGGTGCCGAGTCGCAGCGTGCCGCCCGACAGTCCCGTCAGCCGGGCCAGTTCGTGCCGGGCCAGCTCCATCTCGTCGAGGACCCGGCGGGCCCGTACGACCAGCAGTTCACCCGCTCCGGTGAGCCGGGTCCCGCGATGGGAGCGCACCAGCAGCGTCGCCCCCGCCTCCCGCTCCAGCTTCGCCACCTGCTGGGACAGCGCGGGCGGGCTGTATCCGAGGCGCTCGGCTGCCCGGGTGATCGATCCCGCCTCGGCGATCGCCACCAGTGCCGCGAGCCGCGTCGGGTCGTACATCGCGCGCCTCCCGGGCCCGGCGGTGTCCGGCCGGGTGTTAACGATCGCTTAAGACCGACCCAGGATATTCGACATACCTGCTGAAGGCCCGTCCCGGGCAGTCTGGGGGCCATGGACGCTCAGCTCATCGCCTTCACGGGCGTCGCCGCCGGCATGGTCGCCATGCCGGGCGCGGACTTCACCGTCGTCGTACGCAACGCGCTCGTGTCCCGCCGGACCGGGGTCGCCTGCGCCCTCGGCATCGCGGGCGGGCTGCTGCTCCACACCGCGCTCGCGGTCGCCGGGGTCGCCGCCGTCCTGACGGCCGTCCCGGCGCTCTTCCGGACGCTCCAACTGCTCGGTGGGGTCTACGTGCTGTACCTGGGCCTGCGCACGCTCCGCTCGCTGGGCCGTCCGAGTGACGTGGCGTCCGACGGGACGGGGCCGGGTCCGCACGGCACGGAAGCGGAGGCGACGGACTCCGGCGCGGGCCTGCGCGGGACGGCGGCGGAGCCGGGTTCGGACGCGGTTCGGCGCGCGGCGACGACGCGTCGGGCGGCGGGGCGCGCACGCCCGCTGCGGCAGGGCTTCGTCACCAACGCGCTCAACCCGAAGGCGCCCATCACGTTCCTGAGCCTGCTGCCGCAGTTCGTGCCCGCGGGCACGCCGGCGATGCCGCGGACCCTGCTGCTCGCGCTGATCGTGGTCGTCCTGGCCCTGCTGTGGTTCCCGGCGGTCGCGCTTCTGGTGGACCGGCTCGGGCGGTGGCTGCGCGAGCCGCGGGCCGCGCGCGCCGTGGCCGGGCTCACCGGCGGCGCCCTCACCGTGCTGGGCCTCGTCCTGGTGCTGGATCCCCTGAGGAGCTGAGAGGGCGTCACAGCGGCCGTGGGGGCCCGCGGCGGGCCGTGGGAGGGCCCGCGCCGGGGCGGCGAGGGTCCGCCGCCCCGGGGCTGAGGATCAGCCGACCCTGCCGTACCAGACGCTTCTCGTCCAGATCCTCTCGAGCTTCACCACTTCCCCGGTCTTCGGGGAGTGCCAGATCTTTCCCTTCCCGGCGTAGATGCCGACGTGGTACACGTTCCGGCCCGAGTGGAAGAACACGAGGTCACCGGCCTTGCGGTGCGAGGCCGAGACATGGTGCGTCTTGTTGTACTGCGCCGCGGCCGTACGAGGCAGCGTCTTGCCCGCCTTCTTGTACGAGTAGAGCGTGAGCCCGGAGCAGTCGAAGCGGTGCGGTCCGGTGGCGCCCCACTGGTAGGGGGAGCCGTGCTTCGACGCCGCGACCTGGAGTGCCCGCGTCGCGAGCGTGGCCGCCTCGGCGTCGGGTGCGACGCCGGGGACCACGAGGCTGCCGCCCACCGCGGCAAGGGTGAGGGCCGAGGCCGTACCGGCCCGGGTCCACAGCGACGGGACACGATTGAGCGCAGTCATGCGCAACCCTTCGTCAGCCGCCTGTGAAGGATGACCTGTCGGATTCGGGCTGGCGAAGTTGCCCGGCCGCTGCTGCGGCTTCACCCCAAGGACCGCCCGGAACTGTTCCGGCGGACCGTCTAGCTGGGTCCTCCACTCCTGCCGATCCACTTCTGTCGACCGGGCATCCGGGCGGCGGCAGGACTCGGCGTCCGCCCGGACCGCCCCGCCGCTGTGGCGGGGGCTTGTCGTCGGAAGGGATCTTCACTCATGGGAGTCGGAAAATCCGAGCGGAACCGGCGTTTTGTGGGCTTACTCACCACTCACCTGTTCGGGTGAACAACCCCCCGTTCGAGCGCGTGTTGGGGATGCCGGCGGGGCCCGTACCTGCGGTGAAAGGCTTCATCCGGCCTTTCTGAACCGCGTGTTGCGCAACTCGGAGGGGTCGTAGAAAGGTTCCCTGAATACGCCATCGGTGGGTACACCATCCGGTCCGTTTGAGTCGTGGTCCGGGCATCACGGGGTCGCGGCGCACACCGGTGCCGTGGTGCGGGTCCGTCAACTTCCCGGCTCGGGCGGCACGGTGACCCTGGCGGCCCGCCGTTCTCCGCCGAGCACCCGCAGAGCCTGGGCCAGCGTCGGGGCGTGCACCTCGTTCTCGCCGCGCTGGTGCATCAGCGTGAGAGCGTCCCGCAGGGCCTCCGCCTTGCCGACCAGAGCCTGAGCCGCCCTCAGGCCGCGATAGGTGTCTCCGGGGCGGGAGGGGTTGATACGGCCGACCAGGTCGACCACGTCGAGATAGCGGTCGATCAGCTCGGCCTCGGCGCGGGTCAGCGCCGGCAGCGGAGGGAGGTCCGGGATCATCGGCCGCTCACCTCGCGCCCGGCGTCCGGCGCGCGGCCCCGCGGCTCGGCACGATCAGGTCGATCAGGCCGTAGGCCAGCGCCGCCGGAGCGTCGAGGACCTTGTCCCGCTCGATGTCCGCGGCGACCCGCTCCGGGCTCTGTCCCGTGTGCCGTACGAGCATGTCCTCCAGGATCTCGCGGGTGCGGACCAACTCCTCTGCCTGGATCGCCAGGTCGCTGGTCCGTCCCTGGACCGGCTCCGGGATCGACGGCTGCCGGAGGAGGACGCGGGCTCCCGGCAGCGCGAGCCGCTTGCCCGGGGTGCCGGCGGCCAGCAGCACCGCGGCGGCCGACTCCGCCCGGCCGAGGCAGACCGTCTCGACGTCGCAGGTCACGAACCGGATCGTGTCGTAGATCGCCGTCATCGCGCTGAAAGAGCCGCCGGGGGAGTTGACGTAGAGCGAGATGTCCTGCTCAGGGGCCTGGTGTTCGAGGTACATGAACTGCGCCATCACGTCGTTCGCCGAGGTGTCGTCGATCGGCGTCCCCAGGAACACGATCCGTTCGGCGAGCAGCTTCGAGTACGGATCCAGGGTCTGCTGCCCCGTACTCGTGCGCTCGGTGAACTCGGGCAGGACATAGCGGGCGGACGGGCTGTCCATGGCGCGCCTCCTCGGATCGACGTCTGTAAAAAATGTACAGGACGTACGTCGTCGTGGAAGAGCGTCATGCCGAGAGCGAAAACGGCGGCGCCCCTGGCGGGAAGGCGGCGGCGGGCCGGCGCGTGCCGTCGGCCAGGGGGATCTCGCGCCCGGCCCCGTGCGGGAGGCCCGGTCTAAGCTGGACGTCATGGCCTACGAGATTCCGGTGACGCAAGCCAGGGCTGAGCTCGCCGAACTGATCAACCGCGTCGTGTACGGCGGTGAGCGCGTCGTCGTGACGCGGCACGGGAAGCCGCTCGTCGCCCTGGTCTCCGCCGCCGACCTGGAGCGCCTCGAGGAACTTCCCGAGCCCGCGGACGACCAGGTGATCAGCTCTCTGTCCCGAGTCCGTGACGTGGCGTCCGCGCCCCGCGAGCACCAGCGGTTCGGCATCGCCGCGGAGCACCGGGGGCCCAGCGCCTCGTAGCCGCCCGTGCGGGGACCGGTGCTCCGGCCAGGGGCGGCTCCCGGAAGCAGGGCGGCACGCCGTATACGGTCCGGCCCCCGGCGGCCTCACGGCGCCCCGGGGCGCCGCCGCGGTCCGTTCGGGTGGACCGGGCAAGCCGGGCGGTGCGGCGGACCCGAGAGGTTCCGTCGGCCCGGCCCGGAAGGGATCACAGGCTGGTTAACGTCCTCGAAACTCCGGCCAACTAGCGTGCCCATCCACGCCACCAGGGCTTTCGGTGGCCGCGGCCACCGGGCCCCGCACGGTCCGGAGCGAGGATGTGAGGTGGGACGTCGTGCAACTGACCCCGCACGAGCAGGAGAGGCTGCTGATCCATGTGGCGGCGGATGTCGCCGAGAAGCGCCGGGCCCGCGGACTGAGACTGAACCACCCCGAGGCCGTCGCCCTGATCACCTCGCACATCCTCGAGGGCGCCCGTGACGGCCGCACCGTGGCCGAACTGATGTCCTCCGGGCGCAAGATCCTCACCCGGGACGACGTCATGACGGGCATCCCCGAGATGATCCACGACGTCCAGGTCGAGGCGACCTTCCCGGACGGCACCAAGCTGGTCACCGTCCACGATCCGATCGTCTGACGGGGGGAGCGCCGTGATTCCGGGAGAATTCCTCTTCGCCGACGACCCCGTCGTGTTCAACGAGGGCCGCGAGACCACCCGCCTGACCGTCCTGAACGCCGCCGACCGTCCCGTTCAGGTCGGCTCGCACTACCACTTCGCCGAGGCCAATCCCGGCCTGGACTTCGACCGGGCCGCCGCGCGCGGCAAGCGGCTCAACGTCCCCGCCGGCACCGCGGTGCGCTTCGAGCCCGGGATTCCCGTCGAGGTCGAACTCGTGCCGATCGCCGGCGCCCGTGTGGTGCCCGGGCTGCGCGGGGAGACCGGGGGTGCTCTCGATGCCTGAGATCTCACGCGCCACGTACGCCGATCTGTTCGGGCCGACCACCGGGGACCGTATCCGCCTCGCCGACACCGACCTGCTGATCGAGATCGAGGAGGACCGCTCCGGCGGGCCCGGACTCGCCGGTGACGAGGCGGTGTTCGGCGGCGGCAAGGTCATCCGGGAATCCATGGGCCAGGCACGCGCCACGCGCGCGGACGGCACCCCTGACACGGTCGTCACCGGCGTCGTGATCGTCGACCACTGGGGGATCGTCAAGGCCGACGTCGGCATCCGCGACGGCCGGATCTCGGGCATCGGCAAGGCCGGCAACCCGGACACCATGGACGGGGTGCACCCCGACCTGGTGATCGGTCCCGAGACCGAGATCATCGCGGGCAACGGACGGATCATGACCGCGGGCGCCATCGACGCGCACGTCCACCTGATCTGCCCGCAGATCGCCGACGAGGCCCTCGCCTCCGGCATCACCACGCTCGTCGGCGGCGGCACGGGTCCCGCCGAGGGCTCCAAGGCGACCACCGTCACCCCCGGCCCCTGGCATCTGGCCCGGATGCTGGAGGCCATGGAGGGGTACCCGCTCAACTTCGGTCTGCTCGGCAAGGGCAACACCGTCTCGCACGAGGCGATGTTCTCGCAGATCCGGGGCGGCGCGCTCGGCCTGAAGATCCACGAGGACTGGGGCTCGACGCCCGCCGCGATCGACGCCGCGCTCACCGTCGCCGACCTGACCGGCGTCCAGGTCGCCATCCACACCGACACCCTGAACGAAGCCGGCTTCGTCGCCGACACCCTCGCGGCCATCGCCGGACGCGGGATCCACGCGTACCACACGGAGGGTGCGGGGGGCGGGCACGCGCCGGACATCATGTCCGTGGTCTCCGAGCCGTACGTCCTGCCCAGCTCGACCAACCCGACCCGGCCCTACACCGTCAACACCGCCGAGGAACACCTCGACATGCTGATGGTCTGCCACCACCTGAACCCGGCGGTGCCCGAGGACCTGGCCTTCGCCGAGTCCCGTATCCGGCCCTCCACCATCGGGGCCGAGGACATACTCCACGACCTCGGCGCCATCTCGATCATCTCCTCCGACTCCCAGGCCATGGGCCGCGTCGGCGAGGTGATCATGCGGACCTGGCAGACGGCCCACGTGATGAAGCGGCGCCGGGGCGCGCTGCCCGGTGACGGCCGCGCGGACAACCACCGAGTACGTCGCTATGTCGCCAAATACACGATCAACCCGGCGCTCGCGCAGGGACTCGCCCGTGAGATCGGCTCGGTGGAGACCGGCAAGCTCGCGGACCTGGTGCTGTGGGAGCCCGCGTTCTTCGGGGTCAAGCCGCATCTGGTCGTCAAGGGCGGCCAGATCGCGTACGCGCAGATGGGCGATGCCAACGCGTCCATCCCGACACCGCAACCGGTTCTGCCCCGGCCGATGTTCGGAGCGATCGGGCGGGCCCCGGCCGCCAACTCGTTCAACTTCGTCGCTCCGTTGGCGATCGAGGACGGGCTGCCGGAGCGGCTCTCGCTCGGCAAGCGGTTCGTCGCCATCGAGTCGACGCGGGCGGTGACCAAGGCCGACATGCGGGAGAACGACGCCCGGCCCGAGGTGCGGATCGACCCCGACAGCTTCGCCGTGCACATCGACGGGGAGCTCGTCGAGGCGACTCCGGCCGCCGAACTGCCCATGGCCCAGCGTTACTTCCTCTTCTGATGTCCCGGGCGGCACTTCTCGTCCTGGCCGACGGCCGCTTTCCCGCCGGAGGGCACGCGCACTCCGGCGGGGCCGAGGCGGCCGTCAAGGCCGGGCGGATCACCGGGGCGGCGAGCCTGGAGGAATTCTGCCGGGGGCGGCTGCACACGAACGGACTCGTCTCGGCCGCGCTGGCGGCGGCGGGCGCGCTCGGGGTCGATCCGGTGGCCCTGGACGCGGCCGCCGACGCCCGCACGCCCTCGCTCGCGCTGCGGGTCGCCGCCCGCCGACTGGGCCGGCAGCTCGTACGGGCGGCAAGGGCGGCCTGGCCTTGCGCCGAACTCGACGCACTGGCGCGGGAGTTCCCCAAGGGGTCGCATCAGCCGGTGGTACTGGGCGTGACCGCGCGGGCCGCCGGTCTCGGGCCCGAGGACGCCGCGTACAGCTCCGTGTACGAGTGTGTCAGCGGGCCCGCGTCGGCGACGGTGCGGCTGCTGAGCCTCGACCCGTTCGACGCGACGGCCGCGCTGGCCCGGCTCGCGCCGGAACTGGACGTCGTCGCCCACGCGGCGGCGCGTGCGGCCCGGCGGGTCCTCGACGAGGGTGTCGAGGCACTTCCCGCGGCGTCGGCACCGCTGCTGGAGATCGGAGCGGAGGCGCACGCGGCCTGGCCGGTGCGGCTGTTCGCGTCCTAGCGGACGCGGGCTCCGGCACCGTCGGGAGCCCCCCGGTCCTCTCGCACCGCCGGGGGCCCTCGGTCCTCTCGTACCGCCGGGAGCCCCCCGGCCCTCTCTGATCGCCGGGGGCCCTCGTCGCCGAGAGGGAACGGGCCGGGAGCTTTCTGGTGCAGCCGATCAGGACTTCTCCGCGGAATCCGCGTCGCAGGGGGCCAGGGGGCCAGGTGGCGGCCGCCTGCGACGCGGTCGTCCTGCCGGTCCCCGCACCCACCCCCGAGGTGGCGGTCCCCCTCGTTCCGGCAAGGCCGTCATAGCCTCCGGGCAGCCGTCGCCGACCTCGAGCCCCGACCCCGACCCGACCTCGACCGAAGCTGGAGTCACAGCGTGCATCTCGATCACACTCACGACGGGCCGTCCGCGGTCAGCGCCGACGCCCGCAGGCCCGACGGCAGGCGCCGTGCCCTGCGCATCGGGCTCGGTGGCCCCGTCGGCTCCGGGAAGACCGCCACCGTCGCCGCGCTGTGCCGGGCACTACGGGACGAGCTGTCCCTCGCCGTCGTCACCAACGACATCTACACCCGCGAGGACGCCGAGTTCCTGCTGCGGGAGGCGGTACTGCCGCCCGAGCGCATCACCGCGGTCGAGACGGGCGCGTGCCCGCACACCGCGATCCGGGACGACATCTCCGCCAACCTCGAAGCGGTCGAGGACCTGGAGGACGAGATCGGGCCGCTGGACCTGATCCTCGTGGAGTCCGGCGGAGACAACCTCACCGCGACCTTCTCCAAGGGCCTGGTCGACGCGCAGATCTTCGTCATCGACGTCGCGGGCGGAGACGACATCCCGCGCAAGGGCGGGCCCGGCGTCACGACGGCCGACCTGCTCGTCGTGAACAAGACGGACCTCGCGCCGTACGTCGGCTCCGACCTCGGGCGGATGGCGGCCGACGCCAAGGCGCAGCGGGCCGGACTGCCGGTGGTGTTCCAGTCGTTGCGCACCGAGGCCGGTGTCACGGCGGTCGCCGGCTGGGTGCGGGAACGGCTCGCGGCGTGGACGGCATGACGACGGCGGGAGTGCGCGCGACCGCCCGCGTCGAGGCCAGGGACGACGGCCGCGGCGGGACCTCGCTGCCGGTGCTGGACGGGGAGGGGCCGCTCGCCCTGCGCCGGATCCGGGGCAGTGGGTCCGAGGCCCGTGTGATGCTGGTCGGGGCGATGAGCGGGCCCCTCGGAGGCGATCACCTCGCCGTGGAGGTCCGGGTCGGACCGGGCGCGCGACTGCGGTTCGGCTCGGCCGCCGCCACCATCGCGCTGCCCGGACAGGCCAAGGGCGAGGCCCGCTACGACCTACGCCTCGACGTCGCCGACGGAGGCGAACTGTGGTGGACGCCCGAGCAGTTGATCTCCGCCGGTGGCAGTGAACTGTCCGTCTCCTCGCAGGTCGACCTCCGCGGCGATGCCCGGCTCGTCCTCCGTGAGGAGCAGATTCTCGGGCGCGTGGGAGAGGAACCCGGGCAGCTGGTCAGCCGTCTCACCGTGCGACGCGACGGACGGGCCCTGCTCGACCAGGAGTTGGCGTGCGGTCCCGGAGCGCCCGGCGGCTGGGACGGGCCCGCCGTGCTGGCGGGTCACCGGGCACTCGGGCAACTTCTCGTCGTACGGCCGGAGTTCGAGAAGGACATGCCTGCGGCGCGACCGATCGGGGAGGGCGCGGCCCTCACCCCGCTCGCCGGACCCGCCGTGCTCGTGACGGCGCTCGCCCCCGACGCGCTGCGGCTGCGGCGACTGCTGGACGAAGCCCTGCGCGAACTCACGTGACGTCAATTACCGCACTGGGAAGGTCAATTCACGTCAGCTTCACCGCTCACCGGAACACTTCATACCGGCTATCGGATTGGTAAAGAACACCGGTCACGTCTGTTCTCAGGGACCTCGCAGCCGAAAGGATCCCCGTACCAATCGCAATGATGTACGGGGAGGTCACACTTGAGGTCCAAGAGACCGACGAAACGGGTGGCGGCGTTCGGTTCGGCCGGCGTGCTCGTCACGGCGACCCTGATAGCCGGAGCCGTCGCGGCGCCGTCGGCCACCGCCGACTCGCGGCACGGCTCAGGGCAGAGCCGTGAGCAGCGCGGAGCGGCCGTCGCCGCCGAGCGGGCCGCCAAGGCCGGGATCGACTGGCAGGACTGCCCGGCCGACTGGGGCTTCGAGAAGCCGATCCAGTGCGGCTGGGTGAGCGTGCCGCTGGACTACGCGCACCCGAACGGCAAGCAGCTCAAGCTGGCAGTCGACCGCATCGGGAGCACCGGTACCAAGGAGGAGCGCCAGGGCGCGCTCGTCTACAACCCCGGCGGCCCCGGCGGTTCCGGTATGCGCTTCCCGCGCCGTGTCACCACCAAGAACCCCCTGTGGGTGAACACCGCCAAGGCCTACGACTTCGTGGGCTTCGACCCGCGCGGTGTCGGCCACTCGGCGCCCATCTCCTGCATCGACCCGCAGGAGTTCGTCAAGGCGCCCAAGGCGGACCCGGTCCCGGACTCCGAGGCCGACAAGCGCGTCCAGCGCAAGCTGGCCGCGGAGTACGCCGACGGTTGCGCCGAGCGCACCGGCAAGGCCGTGCTGGCGCAGATGACCACGCCCAACACGGCACGCGACCTCGACGTCATCCGGGCCGGGCTCGGGGAGAAGAAGCTCAACTACCTGGGCGTCTCCTACGGCACGTACCTGGGAGCCGTCTACGGCACGCTCTTCCCGGGACACGTGCGCCGCATGATCGTCGACAGCGTCGTCAACCCGGCGCGCGAGAACATCTGGTACCAGGCCAACCTGGAGCAGGACATCGCCTTCGAGGGCCGCTGGAAGGACTGGGAGGACTGGGTCGCCAAGAACGACGCGACCTTCCACCTCGGTGGCACCCGCGCCGAGGTCCAGGACCAGTGGCTGAAGCTGCGCGCCACCGCGAAGAAGAGCCCGCTGGGCGGCGTCGTCGGCCCCGCCGAGCTGATCTCCTTCTTCCAGAGCGCCCCGTACTACGACTCCTCGTGGGTGCCGGTCGCCTCGGTGTTCAGCAAGTACGTCGCCGGTGACACCCAGGCGCTCGTCGACGCCGCGTCCCCCGACCTGTCGGACACGGCCGGCAACATCTCCTCGGAGAACGGCAACGCCGTGTACACGGCCGTCGAGTGCACCGACGCGCAGTGGCCCACCAGCTGGAAGAAGTGGGACCGGGACAACACGCGGCTCAACGCCCAGTACCCGTTCATGACCTGGGCCAACGCGTGGATGAACCTGCCGTGCGCCACCTGGCCGGTCAAGCAGCAGTCCCCGGTGGAGGTCAGGACCGGCAAGGGCCTGCCCGCCGTCCTCATCGTGCAGTCCACCAATGACGCCGCCACCCCGTACCCGGGCGCCGTCGAACTGCACAAGCGGTTCAAGGGCTCCCGCCTCATCACCGAGCAGGGCGCGGGTTCGCACGGTGTGACCGGTCTGGTCAACCCGTGCATCAACGGGCGGGTGGACTCCTACCTGCTCACCGGCAAGACGGACGCCGCCGATGTGACGTGCACCCCGCACGCCACTCCGCAGCCGTAGTTCCGACAGTACGAGGGGGCGGCCGGTTTCCCGGCCGCCCCCTTCGTCGTACGCGGACCCACCTGTCCTTCGACGGCGTCAACTCATCGGCATCCGGGGGAACTTACGTCCGGACTCGGCCTTCTCCGCGGCCTCCTCGGCCTTGACGACGGCCGCGTACCGGTCGACGTACTCCTGCTCGGACAGCCCGAGGATGGCGTACATGATCTCGTCGGTGATGGCGCGCAGAACGGCCTTCTCGCCCTCCATCCCCGCATAGCGCGAGAAGTCGAGAGGCTTGCCGAATCGGATCACCACGGGATGGATCCGCGGGAGCTTCCTGCCCGGGGGCTGGGCCTCGAAGGTGCCGATCATCGCGCACGGAATCACCGGGGCCTCGGCCCGCAGGGCCATCACCGCGACGCCGACCTTGCCCTTGTAGAGCCGCCCGTCGTGCGAGCGGGTGCCCTCGGGATAGATGCCGAGCAGCTCGTCCTTGCTCAGCACACCGAGCCCCTCGCGGATCGCTGCCTGTCCCGCCTCCTTGCCGGACCGGTCCACCGGGATCTGCCCGATGCTGCGGAAGAAGGCGGCCGTCAGCCGCCCCTTGATGCCGGGCCCGGTGAAGTACTCGGCCTTCGCGAGGAAGGTGATCCGGCGCTTCAGGATGGCGGGCATCAGGAAGTGGTCCGCGAAGGACAGATGGTTGCCCGCCACGATGGCGGGACCCGACGACGGTATGTGCTCAAGGCCCTCGATCCGAGGCCGGAAGACCAGCCTCAACAGTGGACCCAGAAGCACATATTTGAGCACGTGATAAAACACTGGGGCGCTCCTCTTTTCCCCTGGGGAGCGATCAGTGTAGGCGCGGCCGTCGCCGGGCGTAACCGCCGCGGTGTCACTCTCTGTGGCCTCTTGGCCGGTATCAGACCCCTTGCGTCAGAACTTTCTCGAGAGACCCGAGAGCCGACCGGAGTTCCTCGGCCGTGATGGTGAGGGGCGGCGCGAGCCGGATGGTCGAACCGTGGGTGTCCTTGACCAGAATTCCCTCGGCCATCAGGCCCTGGCTGATCTCCCGGCCGGTGCCGATGGACGGGTCGATGTCGACGCCCGCCCACAGCCCGCGCGAGCGGAAGCCCTCGACGCCCCGGCCCACCAGAGCCGTCAGCCCGTCCCGCAGCAGGACGCCCAGCTCGGTCGCCCTGCGCTGGTACTCACCGGTCTCCAGCAGACCGACGACCGCCGAACCGACCGCCGCGGCCAGCGGATTGCCGCCGAAGGTGGAGCCGTGCTCACCCGGACGGAGCACACTCAGCACGTCCCGCCGTCCGACGACCGCGGAGACCGGCACGATGCCGCCGCCGAGCGCCTTTCCGAGCAGCAGCAGGTCGGGGACGACCGACTCGTGTTCCACCGCCAGGGTGGTGCCGGTGCGGCCGAGGCCGGACTGGATCTCGTCCGCGATGAACAGGCAGCCGGTGCGGCGGGTGAGCTCGCGGACTCCGGCGAGGTAGCCGTCGTCCGGGATGATCACGCCCGCCTCGCCCTGGATGGGTTCGAGCAGGACCGCGGCCGTCGTCTCGTCGATCGCCGCCTCGAGCGCGGCCAGGTCGTTGTACGGCACGACCCGGAAACCGGGTGTGAAGGGGCCGAAGCCCGAGCGGGCCGTCTCGTCGGTGGAGAAGCTGACGATCGTGGTCGTACGGCCGTGGAAGTTGTCGGCCGCCACCACGATCGTGGCGCGGTCGGGAGCGACGCCCTTCACCTCGTACGCCCATTTGCGGGCCACCTTGACGGCGCTCTCCACCGCCTCGGCGCCCGTGTTCATCGGCAGGACCATGTCGAGGCCCGTCAACGCGGCCAGCGACTCGGCGAATCCGGCCAACCGGTCGTTGTGGAAGGCCCGCGAGGTCAGGGTGAGCCGGTCGAGCTGGCGGTGCGCGGCCTCGATCAGCACCGGGTTGCGGTGGCCGAAGTTGAGGGCCGAGTAGCCGGCCAGCATGTCGAGGTAGCGGCGGCCCTCGACGTCCTCGACCCAGGTGCCCTCGGCGTGCGCGACGACCACGGGCAGCGGGTGGTAGTTGTGCGCGAGGACCGGTTCCTCGGCTCGGATCAGTTCCTCGGAACTGCGCGGACCGGCGCCGGCGGACGCGGACGTACGGGCGGGAGCGGTCATGAACGGATCTCCTGAGTGCAGCACTTGATTCCGCCGCCGGCCTTGTGGAACTCGGACAGGTCGACGGGGACGGGTACGTAGCCGTGGCGGACGAGCCGGTCCGTCAGGGCCTCGGCGCGCGGAGCGATGAAGACATGACGGCCGTCGGAGACGGAGTTGAGGCCGAAGGCGAACGCGTCCTCGCGGGTCGCGAGCACCGCGTCCGGGAACAGCCGGGTCAGCACCTCGCGGCTGCCGGGGGAGAACGCCTCCGGGTAGTACGCGATGTTGTCGTCGTCGAGGACGAAGAGCGCGGTGTCCAGGTGGTAGAAGTGCGGGTCCACCAGGCGGAGGCCGATCACCGGGACGCCGAAGAACTCCTGGACCTCGCGATGGGCCTCGGGCGTGGTGCGGAATCCCGTACCGGCGAGGATGTAGCGGCGCGTCGGGACGAGATCGCCCTCGCCCTCGCACACCGACTCCGGACGGTAGACGTCGAAACCGGCCGTCTTGAACCAGGTCTCGTACGCGGTGGACTCGGGACGGCGCTCGGGGGCGTGGAACGACGAGCCGAAGACACGCCCCTCCAGGACGAGCGCGCAGTTCGCGGCGAAGACCATGTCGGGAAGGCCGGCGACCGGTTCGACGGAGTCGACGGAGTGACCGTGCGCGCGATAGGCGCCGATCAGCGCCTGCCACTGATCTCGCGCGAGATCGACGTCCACAGGGGTGTCGGGACGCATCCATGGGTTGATCGCGTACTGCACGGCGAAGTGTCTGGGTTCGCAGACGAGAAAGCGCCGGGGGCGCGGCACACGGCTTTCGGACACAGAGAGGTTCCTCCGCTTCCTGCGGTGTCGGCGGGTGGGATGCCTCCACGGTAAGAAACGGGGGATACGGGCGACAAGCGACGAGAGCTGCGCATATACGCAGCACTGCTGCGTGATCCGCTGGGTCAGCGCACGATTCCTGCGTCGCCGGGGGCCGCATGGGTCGCCGCGGCCTCCGGGGCCTCGGGCAGCAGATGGGACAGCACCATGTAGCTGATCGTCTTCCGGATGAACGGCTCCACCCGGATGCGCTCCAGCACCTCCTCGAAGTGCTCCACGTCGACGGCCCGCACGTGCAGCAGCGCGTCCGCGCCCCCGGTCACCGTCATCGCCGCGGTGATCTCCGGATGGTTGCGCACCACCTCCGCGAGCCGCCGGGGCGGCGCCGCGCCCTCGCAGTACACCTCCACGTACGCCTCCGTGCGCCAGCCGAGCGCCGCGGGCTTCACCGTGGCCGTGAACCCGGTGATCACGCCCGTCTCGCGCAGCCGGTCGACACGGCGCTTGACCGCCGTCGCGGACAGTCCGATCGCCGCGCCGATCTCCGCGAAGCTCGTCCGGGCATTGGCCATCAAGGCTGTGACGATCTTGCGGTCGAGCTCGTCGAACATCGCGGGCTTGCTGTTCATTGCCGCACTGTATCCAGCGACGGCCACCACCCGGCCGGGCACGACGGCCGTGTCCGGCACATGTCCAGCCGCGGTAATCGCTCCTACACTCCACTCTCATGCTGCGCGCGCTCGCCGTCGACGACGAACAACCCTCCCTCGAAGAGCTGTTGTACCTCCTGAACGCCGACCCCCGGATCGGCAGCGCCGAGGGCGCGAGCGACGCGACCGAGGCGCTCCGCCGGATCAACCGGGCCCTGGAGAGCGGACCAGGCGGACCCGAGGCGATCGACGTCGTCTTCCTCGACATCAACATGCCCGGACTGGACGGGCTCGACCTGGCCCGGCTGCTCGGCGGGTTCGCCCGGCCGCCGCTCGTCGTGTTCGTCACCGCCCACGAGGGATTCGCCGTGCAGGCCTTCGACCTCAAGGCCGTCGACTACGTCCTGAAGCCCGTACGCCGCGAACGGCTCGCCGAAGCGGTCCGGCGGGCCGCCCGGCTGCGGGACACCGCACCCCTGATCTCCGTCCACGAGCCCGACCCCGACCACATATCCGTCGAACTCGGCGGAGTGACACGGTTCGTGGCCGTCGAGGACATCACCCACGTCGAGGCCCACGGCGACTACGCCCGGCTGCACACCGCGCAGGGCAGCCACCTGGTGCGCATCCCGCTGTCCACCCTCGAGGAGCGCTGGCGCCCCCGCGGCTTCGTCCGCATCCACCGGAGCCACCTCGTCGCTCTGCGCCACATCGGCGAACTGCGCCTGGACGCCGGTACGGTGAGTGTCCTCGTCGACTCGGTCGAACTCCAGGTCAGCCGCCGGCACACCCGTCAACTGCGCGATCTGCTGCTGCGCCGGACCACGAGCTGAGGAGCACCGCGTGCCGCAGGACCCCACCGAACGCCGTGTGGTCGTCACAGGAGCGCCCCGGCGCACCCTCCCCAACGCTCGGCTTCGCTCGCGCGGGAGGCACCCCCATACATCCGGCTACTACCGGCCGAGGACCGAGATCGACGAGCAGACCACACTCGGCCACACCTATGTGCGCTCCCTGATGCGCAGTCAACTCCGCGTCGCCTGCGTCACGTTGGCCGTCCTCGTCCTGCTCGTCGGACCGCTGCCGCTGGTCTTCGCCGCGACGCCCGACGGCGCCTCCCTCGAATGGGCCGTGCTCGGCTTCGGCCTGTACCCGCCGCTGGTGCTGCTCGCCCGCTGGTACGTGCGGCGGGCGGAACGCAACGAGAAGGACCTCGTGCGACTGGTCGAGGACCGCTGAACCGTGAACGAGAACTACTCCGTTCCCGCCGTCGCCCTCGTCGTCGTCGCGACCGTCCTGGTCGGCGCGTTCGGGCTGCGCATCTCCCGGACCACCTCCGACTTCTACGTCGCCTCGCGCACCGTCGGCCCCCGGCTCAACGCGGCCGCGATCAGCGGGGAGTACCTCTCCGCCGCCTCCTTCCTCGGCATAGCCGGCCTGGTGCTCGTCCAGGGGCCCGACATGCTCTGGTACCCGGTCGGCTACACCGCCGGCTATCTCGTGCTGCTGCTCTTCGTCGCGGCACCCCTGCGCCGCTCCGGCGCCTACACCCTGCCCGACTTCGCGGAGGCCCGGCTCGGCTCCCAGGCCGTCAGAAGACTCGCCGGGGCCTTCGTGGTCGGCGTCGGCTGGCTCTACCTGCTGCCCCAACTCCAGGGCGCGGGGCTGACACTGGCGGTGCTGACCGACGCGCCCGACTGGTTCGGCGGGGTCCTCGTCGCCGTCGTCGTGGTGGCCACGGTCGCCGCGGGCGGCATGCGCAGCATCACCTTCGTACAGGCCTTCCAGTACTGGCTCAAGCTCACCGCCCTGCTCGTTCCCGCGCTCTTCCTGGTCCTCGCCTGGCAGTCCCACGGCGCCCCCCGTGACGCCTTCGAGGAACCGCCGACCTTCCGTGAGCGGCGCCTCGTCCAGGTCGACTCCACGCTCGACCTGAAGCTGTCCCGGCCGCTCACCGTCACCGCGACCGGCACCGTCGACGGACGACGGTACGAGAACGCGCGCGTCCGGCTCCCGCGCGGGACCCACCGCGTCGCCGGCGGCACCCGGCTGACCTTCGACCGGGGCGCCCCGGTCCCGGCGGCCGAACGGGGCGGCGACGACACCCTTGCGACCACACCGACCGCCGGGCATGAGAAACGCCCGCTCTACGCCACCTACGGGCTGATCCTCGCGACCTTCCTCGGCACGATGGGCCTGCCTCACGTCGTCGTCCGCTTCTACACCAGCCCGCACGGTGTCGCCGCCCGCCGCACCACCGTGGCCGTCCTCGGCCTGATCGGCGCCTTCTATCTCCTGCCGCCGGTGTACGGGGCGCTGGGCCGGCTGTACGCCCCCGAGCTCAGCCTCACCGGCGACGCGGACGCCGCCGTGCTCCTGCTGCCCGACAGGATGATCGGCGGGGCCGGCGCCGACCTGCTGGGGGCGCTGGTGGCGGGCGGCGCCTTCGCCGCGTTCCTCTCGACGGCGTCCGGACTGACCATGGCGGTCGCGGGTGTGCTCACCCAGGACGTACTGCCCTCCCGCGGCGTACGGCACTTCCGGCTCGGCACCGTACTGGCGATGGCGGTACCCCTCGCCGCGAGCGTGCTGGTGGGCGGGCTGCCCGTCGCCGACGCGGTGGGGCTCGCGTTCGCGGTGTCCGCGTCCTCCTTCTGCCCGCTGCTGGTCCTCGGCATCTGGTGGCGGCGGCTCACCCCGCCCGGGGCGGCGGCGGGGATGCTCGGCGGGGGCGGCGCGGCACTCGTCGCCGTCGGCGCGACCATGGCCGGCTATCCGGGGACGACAGGCACCCTGCGCTCACTGCTCGCCTGGCCGGCGCTCTGGTCGGTACCGCTCGGCTTCGTGACCATGGTGCTGGTGTCCCTGGCCACCGCCGCCCGCGTACCGGCCGGAACGGCGGCGATCCTCGCCCGCTTCCACCTCCCGGAGGAACTCACGGAGGGCCAGGTCCGCGCCGCCGTCGGCGGGACGGCGGGCATGACGGAGGCCGGACCGTGAGGGCCCTGGCCGGAGGCCCGAACGGCGGGGGACGCCGCCCGGGGCCGGCGATCGTGGATGGGATCACGGATGGGACGGTGAGCGGGGTCGCGGATGGGGCGGTGGCCAGGTTCGCCGACGGGGCCGGGGGCGCGGTCCGGGTCGCGGACGGGGCTGGGGGTGCGGTCCGGGTCGCGGACGGGATGGTGAGCGGGGTTGCGGATGGGGCGGTGGCCGGGTTCGCCGACGGGGCCGGGGGCGCGGTCCGGGTCGCGGACGGGACAGTGGCCTCGATCGTCGATGGGGTCGGGGTCGGGATCGCTGACGGGGCGGTGAGCGGGTGAGTGGGTTCGTGGCCGGGCTGTGTGTGGCCGTGCTTCCGCTGCTGGCGGCGGGATTCTGGCTCGGCAGGCGTACCGGGCGGCCGGAGAGCCTCGGCGGACTCGGCACCCCCGTCGAGCACGCCACCTTCCAGACCCTGCACACCGCCTCGCTCGCCGCGCCCCCGCTCCGCGCAGGACTCACCGAGGAGACGGCCCGCCGGTCCGCCCGGCGACTGCGCACCCTCCTCGGCACGGACGCCCTGTGCCTCACCGACCAGGAGACGGTCCTCGCGTGGGACGGTGTCGGCGCCCATCACCGTACCGAGGTCATGGAACGCCTCGGCGGCCCGCTGGAGACCGGCCGCGGCGAGGCCTTCCGGCTGACCTGCGCCGAGCCCGACTGCCCGCTGCGCTGGGCCGTCGTGGCCCCGCTCACCGTCGACGAACGGGTGCACGGAGCGATCGTGGCCTGCGCGCCCCGAGAGTCCGCGGTCCTCGTACGCGCCGCCGGCGAGGTCGCGCGCTGGGTCTCCGTCCAACTGGAACTGGCCGAGCTCGACCAGTCCAGGACCCGGCTGATCGAGGCCGAGATCAAGGCCCTCCGAGCCCAGATATCCCCGCATTTCATCTTCAACTCGCTCGCCGTGATCGCCTCGTTCGTCCGGACCGATCCGGAACGGGCCCGGGAGCTCCTGCTGGAGTTCGCCGACTTCACCCGCTACTCGTTCCGCCGGCACGGCGACTTCACGACCCTCGCCGACGAGTTGCACGCCATCGACCACTACCTCGCGCTCGTGCGGGCCCGCTTCGGCGAGCGGCTGTCCGTCACCCTCCAGATCGCACCCGAGGTGCTGCCGGTCGCGCTGCCGTTCCTCTGTCTCCAGCCCCTGGTGGAGAACGCCGTCAAACACGGACTGGAGGGCAAGACCGACAAGAGCCACATCAGCATCACGGCACAGGACGCCGGCGCCGAGGCGCTCGTGGTCATCGAGGACAACGGCGTCGGGATGGACCCCGAAAGGCTGCGCGGCATCCTGTCCGGGGAGGTCGGCCCTTCCGGGGGCATCGGACTCTCCAACGTCGACGACCGGCTGCGCCAGGTGTACGGCGACGATCACGGCCTGGTCATAGAGACCGCGGTGGGAGCCGGCATGAGGATCACCGTCCGGCTCCCCAAATACCAGCCCGGCGTCCACTCCGCGGCCGGGCGCCCCCGGCAGTGAGATGCCCCGGCCACCGTCGCGGCCGGGGTCGGCTTCCTCGGGCCGGGTTCAGGTGCTGCGGGAAGCCACCATCCCCAGCGTGATCAGACCGAGCACGACCCAGCCGAACCACAGCCAGCCGTTGCTGCCCAGTGCCACCGTGTAGGCCGTCACCACGACGAGCCCGCCCACGGTGAGCACCCCCATCGTCTTCGTCGAACCGGGCATCGCAGCACCCTCCTCCAGGCGGGTCCGCGACGCGGCCCGTGGCCTCTGGGGCCATTTTCACCCGGAGGGAGTCACATCGCCAGGGCCGTGCCGACCACCGGGTCCCCTGCGACGGCGGTGCCCCGTCAGTGACCGCGTGCGTTGAGGGAGGCGAGATAGGCGTTGTAGGCCTCGAGTTCCTTGTCGCCGTCCCGGTCCGCGGCCCGGTCCTGGCGCTTGGCCTGCCGCTGCTCGGAGCCGTACCACTGGAAGAGCAGCGCGAGCAGGACGAGGACGGAGGGGATCTCGCTGAACGCCCAGGCGATCCCGCCGGCGGCGGTCTGGTCGGCGAGCGCGTCGATACCGAGGGAGGCCGACGGGTTCTTGTACGACTCGACCATCGGCCCCGAGGCCATCATCAGCGCGATGCCGAAGAAGGCGTGGAACGGCATCCCCGCGAACAGCTCCAGCATCCGCATCAGATAGCCAGGGCGGTGCGGGCCCGGGTCCACGCCCATGATCGGCCAGAAGAAGAACAGGCCGACGGCGAAGAAGTGGCACATCATCACGATGTGGCCCGTGGTGGAGCCCATCAGGAAGTCGAAGATGGGGGAGAAGTACAGCGCGTAGAGGCTCGCGATGAACATCGGGATGGTGAACGCCGGGTGGGTGACGACACGCATGTACCGGCTGTGCAGGAACATCAGCAGCAGTTCGCGCGGCCCCTTGGCGCCGCGTCTGGCGGCCACCGGCAGCGCGCGCAGCGCCAGCGTGATCGGCGCCCCGAGCAGGATGAGGATCGGGGTGAGCATGCTCATCACCATGTGCTGGACCATGTGCACGCTGAACATGGCCATGCCGTAGTCGTTCAGCCTGGTGCACATGACGAGCATCACCGTCAGCACGCCGGCCACGAAGGAGGCCGTACGGCCCCAGGACCACGCGTCGCCGCGCCGTACGAGCCGCACGACACCCCAGCCGTACAGCCCGAGTCCGAGCAGAGAGGCGACGAGGAAGAACGGGTCCGGGGACCATTCGAGCCCGCGCGCCAGCGTGAACGGCGGCAGGTCCATGGTCATGCCGTGCCCGCTGTGATCCATCCGCCGGCTCCTGTTTCTGGTGGTACCTCCCAGGCCCTTTTAAGGCACTGGGGGAGGTTGTGCGCTGTCTGTCCGCACCAGAGTAGAACCGCCCCCGGCCGCGACTGCGACCGGGGGCGGTTCCGACGGAGTACGGCTCAGAGCACGCACTCCGCCTCGGCGTAGCGCTCGTCCGGGACCGTCTTCAGGGTCTCGACGGCCTCCGCGAGCGAGACCATCACGATGTCGGTCCCGCGCAGGGCGGTCATCATCCCGAACTCGCCCCGGTGCACGGCTTCCACGGCGTGCCACCCGAACCGGGTCGCGAGGACGCGGTCGTACGCCGTCGGCGTGCCGCCGCGCTGTACGTGCCCGAGGATGACCGGCCGGGCCTCCTTGCCGAGCCGTTCCTCCAACTCGATGGAGAGCTGCCGGGCGATGCCCGCGAAGCGCTCGTGGCCGTAGATGTCCTTGCCGCCCTCGTCGTAGCGCATCGAACCCTCGCGGGGCTTGGCGCCCTCGGCGGCGACGACGATGGCGAACCGCTTGCCCGCCTCGAACCGCTCGCCGACCCGCGCGGCCAGCTCCTCGATGTCGAAGGGCCGCTCCGGTACGACGATGGCGTGGGCGCCCGCCGCCATGCCGGAGTGCAGGGCGATCCAGCCGGTGTGGCGGCCCATGACCTCCACGATCAGCACGCGCTGGTGGGACTCGGCGGTGGTCTTCAGCCGGTCGAGGGCCTCGGTCGCGACCCCGACGGCCGTGTCGAAGCCGAACGTGACGTCCGTGACCGCGATGTCGTTGTCGATGGTCTTCGGGACGCCGACGATCGGCAGACCGCCGTCGGAGAGCAGGCGGGCCGCCTTCAGCGTGCCCTCGCCGCCGATCGGGATGATCGCGTCGAGCCCGAGGTCCGCGACATGGCCCTTGGCCCGTTCCACACCGTCACGCAGATGCGCGGGCTGGACCCGGGAGGAGCCGAGCATGGTTCCGCCGCGAGCGAGGATGCCGCTCACCGCGTCGAGGTCGAGCTTGAGGTAGTCGCACTCCAGAAGACCCTTCCAGCCGTCCCGGAAGCCGATGACCTCGTCGCCGTGGTCGACGACGGCGCGGTGCACGACCGACCGGATGACGGCGTTCAGGCCGGGGCAGTCGCCGCCGGACGTGAGGACACCAATGCGCATAGCCCGAAATACCTTCTCAACGTGGTCCGGGGACCGGACCACGTTGTCCGGCGAGGATCCCCGTCACCATACCGGCGGGAGGGGGCCGCGCCGTACCGTGCGTCCGCCTGCTGGACGCCCCCGCTCACCTGTGCGGATGCGGTTTCAGACGGGCCCCGGGCGGGGCCGAACAGGCCCGTTTCGCGATGCGGAATCGGTTCGTCGCCGTAAACGCGAAGAGGAACCGTTCCTCCTTGAGAAACGGTTCCTCTGACCCGCCGGGGCGGGGCGGTCCTACGCGGGCTGCTGGGCGGAGGCGATGCGCTCGGAGCGCAGTGCCTCGTACCAGCGGTCGTCGATGGGCGGCAGGGCGTTGACGTCGAGGGCCAGCTTCAGCAGCAGGTCCGCGATCTGCGGGTTGCGGGCGAGGACGGGCCCGTGCATGTACGTGCCGAACACGGTGTCGTTGTACGCGCCCTCGGTGCCGTCACCCGTGCCGTTGCCCTTGCCCAGCCGCACGTTCGCGAACGGGCGGGCGCTGGGGCCGAGGTGGGTGACGCCCTGGTGGTTCTCGAAGCCGGTCAGCTGGGGCAGGCCGAGCCGCGGGTCGATGTCCCCGAGGACGTCGCCGACGCACCGCTCGCCCTCACCGCGCACCGAGACCACGTCGAGCAGGCCGAGGCCCGGCTCGCGCTGGCCGAGGTCGTTGATGAACTCGTGCCCGAGGATCTGGTAGCCGGCGCAGACGGAGAACACGATCGCGCCGTTGCCGACCGCGCGCTCAAGACCGCCGTCGCGGCGCAGCCGCTCCGCTGCGAGCCGCTGCGGACGGTCCTCGCCGCCCCCGATGAGGTAGATGTCGCCGGAGGTGGGGATCGGCTGGTCGCTGCGCACGTCGACACGGGCCACGTCGAGGCCGCGCTGACGTGCCCGGCGCTCCACGACCAGGGCGTTGCCCTGGTCGCCGTAGGTGCTCAGCAGGTCCGGATAGATCCACACCAGACGCAGGCTGTTGTCACTCATTCTCTTCGTCCTCCGTGGCTCAGTTGCCGACACGACGCCTCAAGTCCTGGAAAGCGGTGTAGTTCGCGATGACCTCGATGCGTCCGGGCGGTGCCTGCTGCACGGCCTGGTCGAGGTTCTCGCAGACCTGGAACTGCTGGTTGGCGACTTCGAGGCGTACGGCGAGGTCCAGCTTGCGGTCGCCGAGAACGAAGATCGGGTGCCCGCTCAGACGGGTGTAGTCGACGTCCCACAGCCAGGAGGTGTCGGTACCGTCGGCGCCGCGCGCGTTCACCGACAGGATGACCGGGGTCGGCGGCGGGTCGATCAGGGAGAAGGTCTCCAGCCAGCCCGCGGGGTTCTTGGCGAGCAGCAGACGCAGGTCGCGCTGCATGAACTGGACCACGTCGTAGCGTCCGGCCACCGCCTGCACCTGGTACATGCGCTCCAGGGCGACCTGCGGCGGCACCCCGAAGACGGCGGCCACGGCGGCCGACGAGGCCGCGTTGGCCTTGTTGGCGCGGCCCGGCAGCTGGAGGTGGATCGGCCACGCGGAACCGTGCGGGTCGAGGACGTGGTCCCCGGACAGGGCCCAGGTCGGCGTCGGACGGCGGAAGCCGCAGTCCCCGCAGAACCAGTCGTCTCCGGGGCGCTGCATCACACCGCCGCAGGACGGGCAGGACCAGGCGTCCTCCTTCCACATCTGACCGGCCGCCACCCAGACGACGTTCGGCGAGGAGGACGCGGCCCAGACCACCAGCGGGTCGTCCGCGTTGGCGATCACGACGGCCTTGGAACCGGCCAGCCCCTCGCGCCAGTGCTCGGCCATCATCCGCGTCTCGGCGGCGCGGTCGAGCTGGTCGCGCGAGAGGTTCAGCAGCGCGATGCACTTCGGGTCGGTGTCGCGGGCCACACCGGCGAGGTACTTCTCGTCGACCTCGATGACCGCGAACTTGGCGTCCGAGCCCCCGGCCAGCGCCGAGGTGATGCCCGCGGGCATGTTGGCGCCGAGTGCGTTGGACACGACCGGGCCCGCGGCGCGCAGCGCCTCGGCGATCAGCCGGGTCGTCGTGGTCTTGCCGTTGGTCGCCGACACCAGGATCACGTCCAGGTGCGTGGCGAGCCTCGCCAGCAGGTCGGGGTCGAGCTTGAGCGCCACCCGGCCGCCGATCACCGATCCGCTGCCGCGTCCGGCGGCCCGCGAGACGGCAGCCGCCGCCTTGCCCGCCGTCACGGCCAGCTTGGCCCGCGGCGACAGCGGGTCCGAGTTGCCTGACATCGTTTCTCGATCCTCCTTGCGTACGCGCCGCGCCCCTGCCCCCGGCACATGTGGGGCTCAGCCTATCGAGATCCACTCACGGGCCCGAATCGCGGCACCACCTCGGTGCCGGCGCGACCTGCGCGCGCCTACCAGGACCGTACCCTTGCCGCCATGCGACACGGATCCATCCCGGGCACCCATGGGCGCGTCCGGCCCCTCATCCTGCTCGGTGACCCCCTCCTGCGTACAGCCTGCGAGGACGTCACCGAATTCGGCCCTCAACTCGCGGAGCTCGTCGAGGACATGTTCGCGACGATGTACGCGGCCGAGGGCGTCGGCCTGGCCGCGAACCAGATCGGCGTCGGCCTGAGGGTCTTCGTGTACGACTGCCCGGACGATGACGATGTCCGTCATGTCGGACATGTGGTGAATCCTCGTCTGGTCGAGGCGGACGGTGTGGTCCTGCGCGGACCTGAGGGCTGCCTCTCGCTGCCGGGCCTGGAGGCCGGTACCGAGCGGTTCGACCACGCGGTCGTCGAGGGTCGTACGGTCACCGGCGAGCCGGTCACCGTGCACGGCACCGGCTGGTTCGCGCGGTGCCTCCAGCACGAGTGCGACCATCTCGGCGGCGGGGTGTACGCGGACCGGCTCACCGGATGGCGCCGGCGCCGTCTGCTGCGCCAGGTGGCACGGGCCTCCTGGAGCGGCTGACGGGCCTTCGGTGCCGGTGGCGGTCTCCGGCCAGCGGGCCGCGCCTTCTGCCAGGGTGTCCGCGTGAGGCCCGGTCAGAATCCCGGTCCGCCTACGCGGTCGCCCGCCGCGGCGAGGCGCCCCCAGAGCAGGTCGGCCAGGCTCCGCACCAACTCGGCTCGCGTGCAAGGGCGTTCGCCGAGCCACCAGTCCCCGGCGGCGTGCATCATGCCGACGATGCCGTGGCCCCACACCCGCGCCAGCTGCTGGCTGCCCGGTCCGAGGTCCACCCGTTCCTCGATGACCTCGGCCAGCTCCTCGCCCATGCGGCGCAGGACGGGCGCGGAGTACTTGCCGACGTCGAACCCGGGGTCGCCCGGCTGGCCGCCCTCCGCCGGGTGCATCAGGAACCGGTACACCTGCGGTCGTGCCTCGATGGCGGCCAAGTAGGTGTCGAGCGTGGCCTCCACGCGCTCACGTCGTTCGGCCGGGGCGTCCAGTGCCGCCCGCAGCGCTTCGAGGAGTGCGTCCGTGTGGCGCTTGGCGAGTGCGGCGTAGAGGCCGCCCTTGTCGCCGAAGTGGCGGTACAGGATGGGCTTCGTGATGCCGGCCTCGGCGGCGATGGCGTTCATGGAGGCCCCGGGGCCGTCGCGGAGCACCACTCTGTCGGCGGCTTCCAGCAGTTCGCGCCGGCGGCGGTCGGCGGACCTCTGCTGATCGGTCCGCTGTGTGGTGTCCATGTGCTCTCCCCACCCGTGGTGATTCGGTGACGCCTGCGCAAACTAACACTGATCGTCGTATGGGTATCGAACGGGATGCCGAGCCGAGCCCGGGAGTTGACTTTTCCTACTAGCCAGTAACACACTCCAGTTACCGCAAGTAACAGTTTAGTGCAGCGCTGGAGGGGACATGGCCGAGTTCACCATGGAGCTCAACGACGAACAGAAGGAGGTCCGGGACTGGCTGCACGGCTTCGCCGCCGATGTGATCCGCCCCGCGGCCGCCGAATGGGACGAGCGCGAAGAGACTCCCTGGCCGGTCATCCAGGAAGCCGCCAAGGTCGGCATCTACTCCCTGGACTTCTACGCCCAGCAGTACTTCGACGCCACCGGCCTCGGCATACCCATGGCGATGGAGGAGCTGTTCTGGGGCGACGCGGGCATCGCGCTGTCCATCGTCGGCACCGGTCTCGCCGCCGTGGGCGTCCTCGCCAACGGCACCGAGGAGCAGATCGGCACCTGGATCCCCCAGATGTACGGCGATGCCAACGATGTCAAGGTCGCCGCCTTCTGCTCCTCCGAGCCCGACGCCGGCTCCGACGTCGCCTCGATGCGCACGCGTGCCGTCTACGACGAGGCCAAGGACGAGTGGGTCCTGAACGGCACGAAGACCTGGGCGACCAACGGCGGCATCGCCAACGTCCACGTCGTCGTCGCGGTCGTCGACGCGGAACTCGGCTCCAAGGGCCACGCCTCCTTCATCGTGCCGCCGAACACGCCCGGCCTGTCGCAGGGCCAGAAGTTCAAGAAGCACGGCATCCGCGCCTCGCACACCGCCGAGGTCGTCCTGGAGAACGTCCGCATCCCCGGTTCCTGCCTGCTCGGCGGCAAGCAGAAGCTCGACGAGCGCCTCGCCCGTGCCCGCGAGCGCGCCAGGGCGGGCGGCGGCGAGCGCGTGAAGAACGCCGCGATGGCCACGTTCGAGGCGTCCCGTCCGGCCGTCGGCGCCATGGCGGTCGGCACCGCGCGGGCCGCGTACGAGGTGGCCCTCGACTACGCGAAGACGCGTGAGCAGTTCGGCCGCCCGATCATCGACAACCAGGGCGTGGCCTTCCAGCTCGCCGACATGCGCACCTCGATCGACGCGGCGCGGCTGCTGGTGTGGCGGGCGTCCTGGATGGCGGTCAACGGCAAGCAGTTCACGGCGGCCGAGGGCTCGATGTCCAAGCTGTTCGCCAGCGAGACGGCGAAGAAGGTCACCGGCCAGGCCATCCAGATCCTGGGCGGCAACGGGTACACGCGCGAATACCCGGTGGAGCGGATGCACCGCGACGCGGCCATCTACACGATCTTCGAGGGCACCAGCGAGATCCAGCGCCTGGTGATCGCCCGCACCCTCTCCGGGATGCCGATCCGCTGACGCTCCGGGCACGGCCGGACGCGTTCCGCGCACCCATGACGGGACGCCGGTGACCACCGGCGTCCCGGGGCGCCCCGGGACGCCGAGTCTCACGCCGGGCACGCGCGCGGGGTACGAGGGCGGGCGCGGCAGCCGCGCCCTCGCGCACCACCGTCACCCCACCGGACCTGGGACTTCGCGTCGCAGCGCCGGGAAACGGCGGTGACCGTGCACTCTGGTCGCGGGGGCTCGGAGTCAGCCGGACCGAAGGAGCGCGTGATGACGCGGACGGCCAGGGAACTGCTGGAGGGCGTCACCGGGAAACTCGCCCCCGACCCCCACGGCAACCGGCTGCTGCCCCTGATCGCCCGGGGTGCCGCCCAGCCAGGCACGCTCGCGGCCCTCGCCCTGGAACAGCGTCACGTGATCGCCGCGGACCACCGCGCGTTCGTCCATCTGGCGCAACGCTCGGCCGCCGGTACGAAGACGTCGGCAGCGGACCCGGCGACCGCGGCGTTCTTCGAACTGCTCGCCGAGGGCGAGGTGGTGGCCGGGGACCGGCTCGGCGCGTTCGCCGCCGCGGTGGGAGCCGACGAGGCGCGAGCGGCGGAGTACGAACCGCTCGCCGACTGCCAAGCCTATCCCGCCTACGTCGCCTGGCTCGCCCTGAACGGGGAGCCGGCCGACGTGGTCATCGCGCTCGGCGCCAACTTCGCCGCGTGGGGCGGCTACTGCGAGACCATCACCGAGGCCCTGCGCTCCCACTACGGCTTCGACGACGAGACCTGCGGCTTCTTCGACTTCTTCGCCGAGCCCGCGCCGGACCTGGAGAACCGGGCGCTGGCCGCCGTGCAGGCGGGCCTCGACGCCGACCGGATCACGCTGGACGACGTCCTGCGCCACGGCCGGCTGCTCCAGGCCTACGAGGCGAAGTTCTGGCACGCGCTGTGGGAACTGGACCAGCGGGTCGTCTGAGCCGGCCCCGCCCGGCGGTGGGCGGGACCGCGAGGAGCCCGCCCCACCGTCCGGCGGAGACCGTCGTCGTCGCCGGACGGTTCAGCGTCCGGTCGGCCCGCTGCTGTGCGCGATGCAGGCCACGTCGATCCGGTCGGCCAGCTTGGCCAGTTCGATCGTGAGCGCGGCCACCGTGTCCTCGTCGAGGCCGTCCTGGCCGGCCTCCACCAGATGCAGCCACCGGCCGCCCACCGTACGCAGCAGCTTGCTGACGTCGGCGGCCGACACCTGCAACGTCCCGCGGTCGTCGACGATCAGAGGGAGGGTCACTTCGCGGTTCACACCAGGGATCGTAGCTGCGGAACGCTCACGCTCCGTGCCATACGGTGGTGATGTTGCAGAACTCGCGGATTCCGTGCCCCGACAGTTCACGCCCGTAGCCGGACCGCTTTTCCCCGCCGAAGGGGAAAGCCGGGTGGGAGGCCGTCATCCCGTTGACGAACACCCCGCCCGCCTCCAGATCACGGACGAACCGCTCCACCTCGGCCTCGTCACGGGTCCATACGTTCGAGCTCAGCCCGAACGGGGTGTCGTTGGCGAGCGCCACCGCCTCGTCCAGGTCCTCGACCCGGTACAGCGTGGCGACCGGTCCGAACGTCTCCTCCAGGTGGATGCGCATGTCGGGTGTGATGTCGGTGAGCACGGTCGGCGTGTAGTACCAGCCGGCGCCGAAACCGTCGGGGCGTTCGCCGCCGCACAGCACCGTCGCGCCGTTCTCGACCGCGTCGTCCACGAGTTCCTCGAGGTCGGCGCGGCCCTGGTCGGTGGCGAGCGGCCCGATCTCGGTGTCCTCCTCCAGCGGGTCGCCGACCTTGAGGGCCCGCATGCCGGCCGTGAACCGCTCCGCGAAGGCGTCGAAGACGTCGGCGTGCACGATGAACCGCTTGGCGGCGATGCATGACTGCCCGTTGTTCTGGGCCCGCGCCGTCACGGCGAGTGTCGCGGCGCGTTCCACGTCGGCGGACGGCATCACGACGTAGGGGTCGCTGCCGCCCAGCTCGAGCACCGTCTTCTTGACCTCGTCCCCGGCGACCGAGGCGACCGCCCGCCCGGCCGGTTCGCTGCCGGTGAGGGTGGCGGCCTTGACCCGCGGGTCGCGCAGGACGCCCTCGACCGCCCCCGACCCGATCAGCAGCGTCTGGAAGCAGCCCTCGGGGAAGCCCGCGCGCCGGAACAGGTCCTCCAGGTACAGGGCTGTCTGGGGCACGTTCGAGGCGTGCTTGAGCAGCCCCACGTTGCCCGCCATCAGCGCGGGCGCGGCGAAGCGCACCACCTGCCAGAGCGGGAAGTTCCACGGCATCACCGCGAGCACGGGGCCGAGCGGCCGGTAGCGCGCGAGGACCCGGGAGGCCCCGGAGTCCGCGGCGTCGGCCGGGGCGGCCGGTTCGTCGCTGAGTAGATCCTCGGCGTGGTCGGCGTACCAGCGCATCGCCTTGGCGCACTTGGCGGCCTCGGCCCTGGCCTGCTTGACCGGCTTGCCCATCTCGGTGGTCATCACCCGGCCGATGTCCCGCACGTCCTCGTCCAGGAGGTCGGCGGCGCGGTGCATGAGCCGCGCCCGCTCGGCGAACGAGGTGGTGCGATACGTACGGAACGTGGCGTCGGCGGTCGCGAGCCTGCGCTCGATCTCCTCGGCGCCGAGGGCGTCGTACGTCTTGAGCGTCTCGCCGCTCGCCGGGTTCACCGTCGCGATGGGCATGGCCGACCTCCTGAAAGCTGACTGTTCCCCGACCCTCCCGCGCGGCGCGGCGCGGCGCAACGCGGGCGGCGGGGGCCGGCCGAGTGAGCCGGCGCTCCTGGCCGAACGCCGGCTCTCAGGACGAGTGCTCCGCCAGCCGGTCGAGAAACACGGTCTGCGCCGTCACGAGCAGCGTCCGGGCCCGCTCCGGGGTCATCCACTCCACCCGGTCCAGTTCGGGGAACTCCTGGCGCTGGCCCGATCTCGGCGGCCACTCCATCGTGAACGTGCCGGGGACCATGGCCGCGGGGTCGAGATCCGCCTCGATCGCCCAGGCCGTGACCACCTTGCCGTTCGTCTGGGTGACCTCCCCGAGCGCGACCGCCTCCCCGTCGGGCGGCGGCAGCCCGAGCTCCTCCCGGAACTCGCGGCGGGCGGCGTCCCAGGCCGTCTCGTCGGGCTCGTACTCGCCCTTGGGAAGGGTCCAGGCCCCGGCGTCGCGCCGCGCGAAGTACGGACCTCCCATATGGCCGACCAATACCTCCACGCCCTGGTCGGTGTGCCGGAACAACAGCAGTCCGGCGCTCCTCCTTCCGTGCTGCGTCGCGCTCATCGCGTCACCTCCGGGTGGGCGGCCAGCAGCGTGTCGACGGTGTCGGCCTCGGCCGCGGGTTTGTCCTCGCGATAGCGCACGACCCGGGCGAAGCGGAGGGTGACGCCGGCCGGGTAGCGCGTGGACCGCTGGAGACCGTCGTACGCGATCTCGACGACGAGCTCGGGCCGTACGGTCACCACGTGCCCGTCGTCCGTGACGGCCAGTTCCCGCAGCCGTTCGGTCTGCCAGGCGAGCATCGCGTCGGTCATGCCCTTGAACGTCTTGCCGAGCATGGCGAAGGAGCCGTCGCCGGTGCGGGCGCCCAGGTGCAGGTTGGAGAGCTTGCCGGTGCGCCGCCCATGGCCCCACTCGGCCGCCAGGACCACCAGGTCGAGCGTGTGTACGGGCTTGACCTTGAGCCAGGCGGCACCGCGCCGGCCCGCGCTGTACGGGGCGTCGAGGGCCTTCACCACGACGCCCTCGTGCCCCCGGGCCAGCGTGTCGGTGAGGAACGTCTCGGCCCGCCCGGCGTCCTCCGGCCCCGGCACGAGCGTCCGCCGGACCCGCATCGGCTCGGGCACCAGCCGCGCCAGCTCCGCGTGCCGCTCGGTGAACGGCAGATCCAGCAGGTCACGCCCGTCGACGGACAGCGCGTCGAAGAAGACGGGGGAGACGGGCACGCTCTCCGCGGCCGCCGCCACGTCCACGCGCGACCCCACCCGGGCGGCCGTCTCCTGGAAGGAGCGAGGCCGGCCCCGGTCGTCCAGCGCGACCACCTCGCCGTCCAGGATGAACCGCTCGCCCCGCAACTCCCTTGCCGCAAAAGTCAGTTCGGGCAGCCGGTCGGTGATGTCGTCGAGGGTCCGGGTGTAGACACGGACCTCCTCGCCGTCCCGGTGCAGCTGCACCCGGATGCCGTCGAGCTTCTCCTCGACCGCGCAGGCGCCGAGCTTGCCGACCGCCTCGGAGACGGAGGACGCGGTGTGCGCCAGCATCGGCAGGACCGGGCGGCCGACGGTGAGCCGGAAGCCGCCCAGGGCTTCGGGCCCGTCCGCCAGGAGGGCCCGTGCCACCGCCCGCAGCGAGCCCGCCAGCATCACCGCCCGCCGTACGTCCCTGGCGGGCGCTCCGGTCGCCTCGGCGAGCCCCTCGACCGCGAGCGCGTCCAGCGCGCCCTGGCGCACCTCGCCGGTGAGCAGCCCGAACAGGAATCGCTGCTCCTCCTCGGTGGCCGCCGCCATCAACTCGCCCACCTGACGCGCCCGTTCGGCCTGCGAACCGGTGCCGGAGACCTCGCCGAGCGCGGTGATCCGGGCGTCGACCTCGCGCACGGTGAGGGTCGGTCCGGCGGCGGGGGTGACCGGTGTGCTCAGCACCTTCCAGCCGACGCCGATGCGGCCCTGCGGCAGACGGCCCGCCAGGTACGGGATCACGATCGGCGCGTCGTCCGCCTCGGCGTCCCGGAACAGCCCCGCGAGCAGCGCGGTCTTCTGGGACCGCGCCGAGGTGGCGGCGACCTCCTGGGACACTCGGGCGAGCCGGCTCAGCAGCATGCAGCCATCGTGCAACGCGAGCGCCCGTTTCACACCCGTACGGGACCCTCGGACATGCTCCGCCAGGCGCACGGGACGGGGCACGCCCCGGCACGCGTGCGGGACCCGGGGACATGCCCGGCACGCGTGCGGGACCCGGGGACATGCCCGGCACGGGTAAGGGATCCGGGGACATGCCCGTCACGGGTAAGGGATCCGAGGCGCGCCCCGGCACGCGTGCGGGATCCTGGGGCATACCCCGGGCGACGTGTTCCCCCGGCGACGTGTGTTTCAGCCCTGTCCGCCCTGTCCGCGCTCGATCGCCGCGTCGAGGTCGGCGAAGAGGAGTTCGCCGTTGAGCGTGGCCGCCGCGCGGTAGCCGCCGCTCGCCGCGTTCACCACCTGCTCCGCGAAACCGGCGGCGTTGCCGGCCGCCCAGACGCCGGGCACACTCGTCAGCCCGGTCGGGTCGAGGACCGGGTAGCTGCCGAACGGCGTCTCCCGCAGTTCCGCGCCCAGCCCCTCCAGCAGGCCGGTCCGCGGCACCGGGCGCGGCGCCACGAACAGCACCGAGCGGTCGTACGTGGTCCCGTCCGCGAGCCGTACACCGGTGAGCCGGTCGTCCGCTACCACCAGCTCCGCGACCTCGCCCGGGACCACGGCGACACCCGCGGCCGCGAGCCGGCGCAGGTCCTCGTCGGACAGCTCGTCCTCGGCCACCAAGTGCAGGAACAGCGTGACGTCCTTCGACCACTGGCCGACCATCAGTGCCTGGTGCACGGCGAGCGGGGTGGTGGCCAGCACGCCGAAGGCCTCGTCGCGGACCTCCCAGCCGTGGCAGTACGGGCAGTGCAGCACATCGCGCCCGAAGCGCTCGGCGACGCCCGGCACCGGCGGCATCTCGTCGGCCAGCCCGGTCGTGACGATCAGCCGGCGCGCGTGGACGGTGCCCCCGGACCCGAGCGTGACCTCGAACTCCCCGGCGCCGTCCCGGACGACGTCCACCACCCGGCCCCGGAGGATCGTCACCCCGTACCGCTCGACCTCCCGCCGGCCCTCGGCGAGGAACTCGGCGGGCGGCATGCCGTCGCGGGTCAGATAGCCCTGCATGTGAGCGGCGGGCGCGTTGCGCGGCTCGCCCTCGTCGACGACGAGGGTCCGGCGCCGCGCCCGGCCGAGGACCAGGGCCGCGGAGAGCCCCGCCGTGCCGCCGCCCACGACGACCACCTCGTACGCCTCGGCCGATGTTCTGGTCAATGTCCCGGTCATGGTGACCACCTCCACGCAGAAGGTCGCCCGGAACCCGCCGGATTGACAAATGTCTTTGCCGATTCTGCAATGGAGGGATGAGTGACGCGGCCCGTGCGGGCGAGAGTGGCGGGCGCGAGGCGACGACGGGCGAGGTCCTCGCCGAGGTCGGTCCGAGGCTGCGGCGGATCAGGAAGGAGCGCGGGGCGACCCTGGCCGGGCTGTCCGAGGCGACCGGCATCTCGGTGAGCACGCTCTCGCGCCTGGAGTCGGGGCTGCGCAAGCCCAGCCTGGAACTGCTGCTGCCCATCGCGCGGGCCCATCAGGTCCCGCTGGACGAACTGGTCGGCGCCCCGCCGGTGGGTGACCCCCGGGTGCGCGCCGAGCCGATCGTGCGACACGGCCGCACGCACTGGCCGCTGACCCGCCAGCCCGGCGGACTCCAGGCCTACAAGGTGCTCGAACCCAAGCGGACGGCCGAGCCCGATCCGCGCACCCACGAGGGCTACGAATGGCTCTACGTGCTCTCCGGGCGGCTGCGGGTGGTCCTCGGCGAGCACGACGTCGTGCTCGAGGCCGGGGAGGCGGCGGAGTTCGACACCCGCGTCCCGCACTGGTTCGGGTCGACGGGGGAGGGGCCCGCGGAGTTCCTGAGCCTGTTCGGGCCGCAGGGCGAGCGGATGCACGTTCGGGCCCGGCCCAAGGCCCGGTCCAAGGAGCTGTGAGGGCGGACGGGGGCGTGGCGCTGAGCGCGGACGGTGGGGCGGCCCGGGCTGTGCGGGTGGCCCGGGTGGTGCGGGCGGACGGCGCGGCGGCCCGAGCGGTGCGGCCCGATCGGTGAGGGTGGACGGTGGGGCGGCCCGAGCGGTGGGGCGGGCGGTGGGGCGCCGGCGGCGGGCGTGGCGAAGACGACGGCCGCCCGCTGTTCCCAGGTGGGCAAGCGACCGCTTAGTATGCAAAGGACCCCGGTCAGCCGAAGCAGCCCCCTGGAGGCCCCGCATGCAGGCATGGCAAGTGCACCAGAACGGCGAGCCCGCAGAGGCGATGAGCCTCCATGAGGTGGACCGGCCGACGCCCGGTGACGGCCAGGTCCTGCTCAGGGTGCGCGCCGCGAACATCAACTTCCCGGACGCGCTGATGTGCCGCGGCCACTACCAGGTCAGGCCGCCGCTGCCGTTCACGCCCGGCGTCGAGATCTGCGGCGAGACCGAGGACGGGCGCCGGGTGATCGCCAACCCCGCGCTGCCGCACGGCGGCTTCGCCGAGTACGCGGTCGCCGACGCAGCCGCCCTGCTGTCGGCGCCCGAAGCCCTCGACGACGCCGAGGCCGCCGCCCTGCACATCGGCTACCAGACCGGCTGGTTCGGCCTGCACCGCCGGGCCCGCCTGGAGGCCGGCGAGACCCTGCTCGTCCACGCGGCCGCCGGAGGGGTCGGCAGCGCCGCCGTACAGCTCGGGAAGGCGGCGGGCGCGCGGGTCATCGGCGTCGTGGGCGGCGCCGACAAGGCCGCCGTGGCGCGCGAGCTGGGCTGCGACGTCGTCATCGACCGGCGCGCCGAGGACGTCATAGGCGCCGTCAAGGAGGCGACCGGCGGACGGGGCGCCGACGTGATCTACGACCCCGTCGGCGGCGACGCCTTCACCCAGTCCACGAAGGTCGTCGCCTTCGAGGGCCGGATCGTGGTCGTCGGCTTCGCGAGCGGCTCGATCCCGAGCCCCGCGCTGAACCACGCCCTCGTCAAGAACTACGCCATCCTCGGCCTGCACTGGGGCCTGTACAACACCAAGAACCCGAAGCTCGTCCTGCACTGCCACGAACAGCTCACCGAGCTGGCCGCGCGGGGCGCGATCAAGCCGCTGGTGAGCGAGCGGGTGCCGCTGAGCGAGGCCGCGGCCGCCGTGCAGCGGGTCGCCGACGGTGTCACCACCGGGCGGATCGCCGTGGTGCCCACCCTTCAGAACGGAGCCGCCGCATGACCGACGCAGCCGAACTGCGCCGCCGGACCCAGGAGTTGCTGGCCGCGCATCCGCCCGGGGAAACGGACCGGCTGGACTTCCTCGGGGCCCGCTTCGACGCCGGCCTCGCCTGGGTGCACTACCCCGAGGGCCTCGGCGGACTCGGCGCCCCGCGCCGCCTCCAGTCCGTCGTGGACGCCGAACTGGCAGCCGCGGGCGCGCCCGACAACGACCCGCGCCGGATCGGCATCGGCCTCGGCATGGCCGCGCCCACCATCCTCGGCTTCGGTACCGAGGAGCAGAAGCGGCGTTTCCTGCGGCCCCTGTGGATCGGCGAGGAGGTGTGGTGCCAGCTCTTCAGCGAGCCCGGCGCGGGTTCGGACCTCGCCGCGCTCGGCACCCGCGCGGTCCGCGCCGGTGGCGAGGGCGGTGAGTGGGTCGTCAACGGGCAGAAGGTGTGGACCTCCAGTGCCCACGTCGCCCGCTGGGCCATCCTCATCGCCCGCACCGACCCGGACCTGCCCAAGCACCGCGGCATCACGTACTTCATCTGCGACATGAGCGACCCGGGTGTCGACGTACGGCCGCTGCGCCAGATCACCGGCGAGGCCGAGTTCAACGAGGTCTTTCTCACCGACGTCCGCATCCCCGACGCGCACCGCCTCGGCGACGTCGGCGACGGCTGGCGGGTCGCGCAGACCACGCTGATGAACGAGCGCGTCTCCATCGGCGGCATGCGCATCCCGCGCGAGGGCGGCATGATCGGCCCGGTCTCGAAGACCTGGCGCGAGCGGCCCGAACTGCGCACCCACGACACGCACCAGCGGCTGCTGAGGCTGTGGGTCGAGTCCGAGGTCGCCCGGCTCTCCGGCGAACGGCTGCGCCAGCAGCTCGCCCAGGGCCAGCCCGGCCACGAGGGCTCCGGCATGAAGCTCGGCTTCGCCCGCCTGAACCAGGAGATCAGCGGCCTTGAGGTCGAACTCCTCGGCGAGGAAGGGCTGTTGTACGAGGACTGGACGATGCGGCGGCCGGAACTGGTCGACTTCACCGGCCGGGACGCCGGATACCGCTACCTGCGTTCCAAGGGCAACAGCATCGAGGGCGGGACCAGCGAGGTCCTGCTGAACATCGTCGCCGAACGCGTCCTCGGCCTGCCGTCCGAGCCGCGCACCGACAAGGACGTCGCATGGAAGGACCTCGCCCGATGAGCCAGGAGAGCACCGAGCCCGATCTGCTCTACACCGAGGAGGAGGAGGCGCTGCGCGCCGCCGTCCGCGACCTCCTCACCGACCGCTGCGCCGCGGCGGACGTCATCACCCGCGGCGAGTCGGGCACCCCGCACGACGCCGAGCTCTGGAAGGCCCTCTCGGAGGGCATGGGGCTCGCGGGCCTCCTGGTGCCCGAGGACCGGGGCGGCCAGGGCGCCACGCACCGCGAGGCCGCCGTGGTCCTGGAGGAACTGGGCCGCGCGGTCGCCCCGGTGCCGTATCTGACGAGCGCCGTGGTCGCGACCGAGGCGCTGCTGGCCTGCGAGGGACCCGTCGCGGACGAACTCCTCGCCGCGCTCGCCTCCGGCCGGACCGTGGGCGTCCTCGCCGTCGCGCTGAACGTCGGACCGGGCGCCGCCCACCAGCTCGTACGGCTGGAGAACGGTTCCCTGCATGGGGAGTTGACGGGCATCGCCGACGCCGTGGCCGCCGACGTCCTGCTGGTACCGGCCGAGGACGGCGGGCTGTACGCCGTCGCCGCGGACGCCGTGACGATCGTCCCGCAGGTCAGTCTCGACCAGACCAGGCCGCTCGCCCGGATCACCTTCGACGCGGCGCCCGCGCGGCTCCTGACCGAGGACGCGACGACGGCCGTACGACGTGCGCTGCGGGCCGGCGCCGGACTGCTCGCCTCCGAGCAACTCGGTCTCGCCGACTGGTCGTTGACGGAGACGGTCCGCTACCTCAAGGAACGCAAGCAGTTCAACCGGCCGGTCGGCGGGTTCCAGTCGCTCAAGCACCGGCTGGCCCAGGTGTGGCTGGAAGTCGTGGGCACCCGTGCCGCGGCCAGGAACGCCGCCGACACGCTGGCCACCGCCGGTGCGGACAGCGACCTGGCCGTCGCCGTCGCCCAGGCCTACGCGGCACCCGTCGCCGTCCACGCCGCGGAGGAGGCGCTCCAGCTGCACGGCGGCATCGGCATGACCTGGGAGCACCCGGCGCACCTCTACCTCAAGCGCGCCAAGGCCGACTCGATCGCCTACGGCACGGCGGGCGCGCACCGGGAGGCCCTGGCCGAACTGGTCGACCTGCAAGCACCCTGACACCGTCCCGCGAAGAGCCCGTCCCACCCGGGACGGGCTCTTCGCGTGCGCGGGACCAAGGGCCCGATGCCCACCCGGACACCCGATGACCCGGGCGGTCTCGAGGAGTTCCCGGGCGCTCACGAACGACGATGGAACTCCACCCGTTCGGGGGACACGTCAGCCGCCCGGACGATCCCTCCGCTACGCCACACTTACGGCCGAACGCCGCGAAGCGGACGTGGCGGAGGAGGTTGACGATGGCCATTTCCATCTCTGCGGTGCTGTTTCTCCTGGTGCTGGCGGTGATCTTCCTGCGCAACGGAGGACTGAAGATCTCCCACGCCCTGGTCTGCGCCCTGCTCGGGTTCCTGCTGGCCAGCACGAGCATGGCCCCGACCATCCACAGCGGCCTCACCGCGACGGCCGAGATCGTGGGCAGCCTGACGCCCTGACCGGCCGGTGCGTCACGGGCCCTCGAACACCCCGATGCCGTTGGGGACGGGACGCTCGGCGCCGCCGGTCGGATGGTTGAGGACACTGACGGCGTCCGCCCCCGCCCGCCGGGTGACCATCGTCGTGGATCCGCCGCCGTCCAGGCTGAAGGCGTCCTTGGACCCCAGCCCCTTCATGGCCCGGGTGACCTCGGCGATGGTGAGCCCGGCCCGGAACCGCGGAGCGCCGTCCAGGGCGAGCAGCTGCATCCGGCGACCGTGGTCGGAGAAGCCCACCGCGGTGCGTACGGCCGAGGTTCTGTCGTCAAGACCCGGCAGCGGCACCCCGTGGGTCATCATCGGATAGCCGCCGATCGCGAACCGGTAGGGCACCCGGGAGGACTTCGCGACCAGCCGGTGCCGTACCCCGACCCGCTCGCCCACGGAGAGCTTCCGCAGTTCCCGGGCGCCCGCCTCGCGGCCGACCAGCACGGTGGTGCCCCGGGCGATCGGGCCGCTTCCCGGAGCTCCGGCGGCGGCCACCACCCGCCCGTGGCGAAGCGTCACCTCGTAGGTGTCGGTGCTGCACGGCGCCGCCCGCTCCGTGTCCGTACCGCAGGTCGCCCGGACCCGTGAGGCGCCGCCCCAGTCCGCGGTGAACGCGCCGACCGAGCCGACCGGCAGCGCGTACTGGTTGAACCCGCCGAGCGGCCAGGTGCCGTCGTGGCTGCGGACCGACCCGTCGAGGGCCACGTCGTCCAGCCGGGCCCGGCGGTCGGTGCCCACACCGAACACATCCTCCGTGTTCGTGCCGGGCGGCAGAGCCGGTCCGAACCGCTGGCCGTCGGGGACCGCCCCCTTGAGGCCGCGGCCACTCGCGATCGCAGGCCCCACCGTCGCGCCCGTCGCCTCGACGCCCGGATGCTGGGTCTCGGTGATGTCGAAGAAGTCGCCGTTGACGCCGGCGACCGCGCCCCGGGAGTCGGCCATCTCGGACACGGGCGCCCTGGACGCCACGGCGCCGGGATAGAGGAGGTCCACTCGCACATGCGGATTGCGCAGATCGACGGTCAACACATGTGCGTGGGCCATACCTTTGGCCGCCGGGATGTCCAGCTGCGTATACGTGACGCCGGGCGCGACGCGGGTCGCGCTCTCCGCGCCGCTGGCCGGTACCGCCCCCGTAAGGGCCGCACCGGCCAGCGCCCCGCTTGCCGTGAAGACCGTCAGTGCCGTTCTGAACCGTCTGCCAAGACGCGTCACTGTGCCCCCTGATGTCTCGTCAACTCTGGCAGGACTCAGGGGAATTGCACCAGATACGGGGGCCCGCGCCGGTGGCTAGGCGCCGACGACGCGGGAACGGATCAGAAAACGCACTCCTTCGGGTGCTTCCAGGGAGAAGCCGCTGCCGCGGCCCGGGACGACGTCCACGATCAAGCGCGTATGACTCCACAGCTCGAACTGGCTCTTCGACATCCAGAAGGAGACCGGCTCCTCGACCCCCTCGATCTCCAGGTCGGCGAGCAGGATGTCCGAACCGCCGGTGCGGAACTCGCCCTCCAGGTAGCACATGGGCGCGCTGCCGTCGCAGCAGCCGCCCGACTGATGGAACATCAGCGGGCCGTGCAGCTCACGCAGCCGCCTCAGCAGTTCGGCGGCCGCGGGCGTCAGCTCCACGCGCGGGACGACGTCCATCGGTTTCCCCCTCGGGTGTCACGGCTGGAGCGGACCAGCCGACCATCCCGGACGTTGCGAGAGGGTTGCACACCCCGGACACGGAAGAGGCCGGCCCCCGGTGACGCCCGCGTGATGCGGGTCGTCACCGAGGGCCGGCCTCGGGAGTGTGTGACGGCGGCGGACGGGGTGTCAGCCGGGTCGGTGGGCGCGGAGTGTCAGCAGATGCGCGGAAGCTGCTCCCCGAGCGGCATGTCCACCACCCGGGTGCCGCCCAGGCCGGTGGCCGCGACCACCATGCCGGGGTGGTCGGGGACGCAGTGGCCGATCGCCACGGACTCCTTGCCGAGCGGGTGGGCGCGCATCGCCGCGAGGACGGCGTCCGCGTGCTCGCGCGCAACGAACGCCACCAGCTTGCCCTCGTTGGCCACGTACAGCGGGTCCAGGCCGAGGAAGGCGCACGCGTTGGCGACCGTCTCCGGGACGGGCAGGGAACGCTCGTCGAGCGCGATGCCGACCCGGGCCGCCGCGGCGATCTCGTTCAGGGAGGTGGCCAGACCGCCGCGGGTCGGATCGCGCAGCACATGGAGGTCGGGGCAGACCGCCAGCATGTCCGCGACCAGACCGGCCAGCGACGCCGTGTCGCTCTGGATCTCGACGCCGAACTCGAGCCCCTCCCGCACGCTCATGATGGCCACGCCGTGCACGCCGATCGGCCCGCTGACCAGCACCACGTCACCGGGGGCCGCGCGCTGGGGGCGGATGTCGACGCCGTCCGGGATCAGGCCGATCCCGGCGGTGTTGATGAAGATGCCGTCGCCGTGGCCCGCGTCGACGACCTTGGTGTCACCGGTCGCGACCACCACCCCGGCCGTCCGGGCCGCCTCGCCCAGCGCCTCGGCCACGCGCCCCACGACCGAGAGCTCGACGCCCTCTTCGAGGATGAACCCGCAGGAGAGGTAGGCCGGTACGGCACCCGACATGGCCAGGTCGTTGACCGTGCCGTTGACGGCGAGGTCCCCGATGCTGCCGCCGGGAAAGAACAGCGGCCGTACGACGAAGGAGTCCGTGGAGAAGGCGAGCCGGGCTCCGCCCAGCATCAGATGCGCGGAGTCGCCGAGCTCGGCGAGCACGTCGTTGCCGAAGGCGGGCGCGAACAGGTGCTCCACCAGTTCGGCGGAGAGCGTGCCGCCGCCGCCGTGCCCCATCACGATCCTGTCGTGGTCGCGCAGCGGCGCCGGGCAGGTCCAGGAGGAGAAGTCGACGGGAGCCGACGCGGTGTCAGACAACGGAGCTCGCCTCCTTGTCGGGGGTCTCCAGCCGCCGGTAGAGGTAGTAGGCGGCGCACGCGCCCTCGCTGGAGACCATGGTCGCGCCCAGCGGATTGCGCGGGGTGCACTCCTTGCCGAACGCGGCGCACTCGTGCGGCTTGATGAGGCCCTGGAGCACCTCGCCGCTGCGGCAGGCACCCGACTCCTGGGTCTCGATGCCGGTCACCGAGAAGCGGTGCTCGGCGTCGAACTCGCGGTACTTGGGCGACAGTCGCCAGCCGCTCTGCGGAATCACGCCGATCCCGCGCCAGGCCCGGTCGGTCACCTCGAAGACGTCGGACAGCATGGCGCGGGCCGTGGGGCTTCCCTCGGGCTGCACCGCACGCGGATAGGCGTTCTCCACGGTGTGCTGCCCGGCCTCCAGCTGCCGTACCGCGCGGCGGATGCCCTCCAGGATGTCGAGCGGCTCGAATCCGGTCACCACGATCGGTACCCGGTGCCGCTCGGCGAGTTCGGGATACTCGGCCATGCCCATCACCGTGCAGACGTGCCCGGCGGCGAGGAACGCCTGCACCCGGCAGTCCGGCGAGTTCATGATCGCGTCGATGGCCGGGGGCACCTTGACGTGCGACACCAGCAGGCTGAAGTTGGCGATGCCCAGCTTCTTGGCCTGATAGACGGTCATCGCGTTGGGCGGCGCCGTGGTCTCGAAGCCGATGCCGAAGAACACGACCTGCCGGTCGGGGTTGTCCTGCGCGATCTTCAGCGCGTCCAGCGGCGAGTACACGACGCGTACGTCCGCGCCCTCGCTCTTGACCTTGAACAGGTCGCGTCCGCTGCCGGGCACGCGCAGCATGTCGCCGAAGGAGCAGAAGATCACGTCCGGGCGGGAGGCGATCTCCAGTGCCTTGTCGATGATCTCCAGCGGGGTCACACAGACCGGGCAGCCCGGCCCGTGGATCAGCTCGATCTCCTCGGGCAGGAGCTGGTCGATGCCGTGGCGGATGATCGAGTGCGTCTGGCCGCCGCAGACCTCCATGAGGGCCCAGGGCCGGGTGGTGACGGCCCTGATGTCGTCGAAGAGCCGCTTGGCGAGGACCGGGTCACTGAACTCGTCCAGGTACTTCATGACCGTGCCTCCTTCTCGAAGCCCTCCACGGGCGGGATCTCGGTTCCGGCGGGGCGTTCGGCGCCCGCGTCCCGGGCGGCCTTGCCCCAGGCGTCGCCGAACTCCTCCTCCAGCACCCCGAGGTTCTCGAAGAGCTCCAGGGTCTGCTTCGCCGACTCCTCGTCCAGTCGCTGCAAGGCGAATCCGACGTGGACGATGGCGTAGTCACCGATCTTCATGTCCGGCACGTACTCCAGACATACGTCCTTGACGACTCCGCCGAAGTCCACCTTGGCCATCCGCGTCGCGTCGCGTTCCTCGATCTCCAGCACTCGGCCGGGTACGGCCAGACACATGACTTGCTCCTGACTCGCTCCTGCGCGCTAGCGCTGCGCTCGGGCGGCGACGATCAGCTGCCCGAGGGCCAGGCCACCGTCGTTGGGGGGAACCCTGTGGTGCCTCAGTACGGTGAAGCCGTCCCGTTCCAGGACGGCGCCGCAGCCCTCGGTGAGCAGGGCGTTGCAGAACACCCCGCCGCTGAGGGCGACCGTGCCGATGCCGGTCCGGTCTCGCGCCACCGTGCACACCTCCAGGACCAGGCCGACCACGGCCCGATGGAACCGGCGGGCCACCGGGCCGGCCGCGACGCCGGCCAGGACGTCCGCGACGGCGGCGGCCAGGACCGGCGCCGGATCGGCGATCAGCGGCGCTTCGGGGTCCTGTTGGACCGCTCTCAGCATGAACCGGTACGCGTCGTTCCGCTCGTCGTCGGCCAGCGGGCCCGCCAGATCGCCCACTGCCGCGTTCTCCAGTTCCATCGCCGCCTGGGCCTCGTACTCCACCCGGTGGCAGACCCCCGCGAGCGAGGACACCGCGTCGAAGAGACGTCCCATGCTGGACGTGGGAACGCAGTTGAGCCCCCGTTCCAGCTGCCGTTCGAGCAGCCGACGCTCCTCCGGTGTGGCCGCCGCGGCGCACGGCAGCTCGTCCATCCAGGGCAGTCCCGCGGCCCGCAGATGCGACAGCGCCATCCGGTAGGGGTTGCGTACGGCCGCGTCGCCGCCCGGCAACGGGGCATAGCCCAGATGGGCGAACCGCCGGTATCCGTCGTAGTCGGCGAGCAGCACCTCGCCGCCCCACACGGCACCGTCGTCGCCGTAGCCCGTGCCGTCGAAGGCGACCCCGATCACCGGCGCCGAACCGTCGAGACCGTGCTCGGCCATGGCCGAGGCGACATGCGCGTGGTGGTGCTGCACCTGGCGCAGCGTCAGCCCGCGCGCGGCGGCGGTGCGGCGCGCCCACTGGGTGGCGCGGTAGCCGGGATGCCGGTCGGCGATCAGGAGACGCGGGGTGACGGCGGTGAGGTCCGTCAGATGGCCGGTGGCCCGCTCGAAGGCGGTCAGGGTGGCCAGGTCGTCCATGTCACCGACATGCGCGGACAGCCAGGCGTAGCGGCCGTCCCCGGCGCAGAAGGTGTTCTTCAGATCGCCGCCGACGGCCAGTGCCGGGACCACCGGTACCGGCAGCGCGATCGGGAAGGGTGCGTAACCGCGCGACCTGCGTACCGGTAGCTCGGCGCCCGCGCACACCCGCACCACCGAGTCGTCGCAGGGCACATGGATCGGGCGGTCGTGGGCGAGCCAGGCGTCGGCGAGCCCGGCCAGCCGGGTCAGCGCCTCGGCGTCGTCCGTGACGATGGGCTCGCCCGAGCGGTTCCCGCTGGTCATGACGAGGACGGCGGGACCCGGCGGATCCCCGGGCAGGCCGAGCAGCAGCCGGTGCACGGGGGTGTACGGGAGCATGAAGCCGAGGTCGGGACTGCCGGGCGCGACCCCCGCCGCGATCTCGCCCTCCGCTCCCGCCAGCCGCCGCAGCAGGACCACCGGCTTGCGCGGCCCGAGGAGCAACTCCCGCTCCTCGGGCCCGACATGGGCCAGCCGACGGACGGTCTCCAGCGAGCCGGCGAGCACCGCGAACGGCTTGCCACCGCGGTTCTTGCGCTTGCGCAGGGTGCGCACGGCCGCGGGATCGCCCGCGTCGCAGGCCAGGTGATAGCCGCCGATCCCCTTGACCGCGACCACGGCGCCCTCGGCCAGCAGCCGGCGGGCCTCGGCGAGTGCCTCACCGTCGCGCAGCTCGCCCGGATCGTCCGCCCCGGTGCGCAGCGTGAGCCGGGGGCCGCAGGAGGGGCAGGCGACCGGCTGGGCGTGGAAGCGCCGGTCGGCGGGGTCCGCGTACTCACGGGCGCAGTCCGCGCACATGGGGAAGCCGGCCATGGTGGTGCTGTCCCGGTCGTACGGCAGCGAGGTCACGATGGTGAACCGGGGACCGCAGTGGGTGCAGGTGATGAACGGGTGCCGGTAGCGCCGGTCGGCGGGGTCCGCGAGTTCGCTCAGGCAGGCGTCGCAGGTGGCGGTGTCGGGTGAGACCAGGGTGCGGCCCGGCCCGCCGGAGGAGGGGCGGATGGTGAACACCGAGCCGTCGTTCTCCAGCGGTACGGAACGGTGCTCGACCGACTCGACGACCGCGAGCGGCGGCGGCGAGCTCCCGATCCGCGCGCAGAACGTGGCCACGCCCGCGGCCGGGCCCTCGACCTCGGCCTCGACGCCCCGCGCGTTGTTGGTGACCCAGCCGGTCAGCCCGAGCTCCTGCGCGAGGGTGTACACGAAGGGCCGGAAACCCACTCCCTGGACGACGCCCGTGACGGTGACGTGCCGGCGCTCGCGCCCGGGGGTCCGCCTCACCGCGCGTGCCCGTCCACGGGTGCGTGCCCGTGGGCGTGCTCGTGCCCGTCGGCGTGTTCGTGGCCGGGCTCGTTCCCGTTCCCGTGGCTGTGCAGGTAGCGCTCGTGCTGCCGCGCCAGGACCGGTACGTGCGCCTCCTCGCCGGCCGCGCAGCGCAGGACGTGCGCCAGCAGGGCGTCGACCCCCTCGCCGGTACGGGCCGAGGTCTCCAGGACCGGCACGCCGGGATTGACCTGGCTGACACCCCGCAGGAACGCCTCCCGGTCGAAACCGACGGCGTCCGCGATGTCGGTCTTGGTGACCACGACCAGCTGGGCCAGCCCGAACGCGGTCGGGTACTTGACCGGCTTGTCCTCGCCCTCGGTCACCGACGCGAGCGCGATGCGCAGGGTCTCCCCGAGGTCGTAGGAGGCGGGGCAGACGAGATTGCCGACGTTCTCGACGAACAGCAGCCGGGTGCCCTCGGGGAGCCAGCCTTCGAGCCGCCGCTGGAGCATGCCCGCTTCCAGATGGCACAGCCCGTCGGTGAGGATCTGCTGCACCGGCGCGCCGGACCGGGCCAGCCGGGTCGCGTCGTTCTCGGTCGCCAGATCGGCGGTGACGGCGGCGGCCGGGGTGCCGCCCGCGACGGCACGTGCGAGCAGCTGTTCGAGCAGGGCCGTCTTGCCGCTGCCCGGACTGGACAGCAGATTGACCGCCACCGTGCCGCGGTCACCCAGATAGCCCCGCAGGGCCAGCGCGTTCTCGTCGTTCCTGGCGAGTACGGCCTGATGCAGGTCAACGGTGCGGCACATGGCTCGCCTCCTCGTCGCTTGCCGGCAGCCCGGACGGCGCGGCCCGTGGCCCGTCGTCCGCGCCCTTACCGTCCCTCGGCCCGTCGGCCAGCGTCACCCGGACGATCTCCAGCTCCCGGCCGGCGAGCAGGGTCAGCGGGGTCCCGCACCCGGCGCACCACAGCACCGGAGGCATCCCGATCGGCGCCTCGCGGCCGCAGCCCTCGCAGCGGCCCCGTGCTTCGACAGTGTCGATCAGCAGACGTGCCCCCGCCAGCGCGGTGCCCTCCGCCGCGAGCCCGAACGAGAAGTCCAGCGCCTCCGGCACGACCCCCGCCAGCTCGCCGATCCGCAGGGTCAGCGACGCGACCGAGCGGCCCTGTTCCCGTACGGCCTCCTCGACCTGTTCGACGACCGCGACGGCGATCGACAGCTCATGCACGCCCCTCACCTCCCGTCGCCCGGCCGCCGCTCCGGGCCGCCTCGCCCGGATGTGAGGGTCGCGCATGGCTGGTTACCCTGAGAGCACGATGACCGGGCAAGAGGTCGAGCGACGCGCTCTGCTCACCCCGGTGCTGCTCCTGTTGCTGGCCGAACGCCAAGGTCATGGCTACGAACTGGTGCAGCGCCTGGGCGCTTTCGGCTGCGGCGACGCGGACCAGGCGCATGTGTACCGGCTCCTTCGGGGCATGGAGAGCAGCGGTGAGGTCACCTCGCACTGGCACGCCTCGGAGAGCGGCCCCGCCCGGCGGGTCTACGCGATCACCCAGCAGGGCGCCATGAACCTCGCCCTGTGGTTCGTTCGCCTGGGTGAACTCCACGGCACCCTGCATCTCTTCCTGGAGCGGTATGTGCAGCTCGAGGACGTCGGCGGCCGCGCGGGGCGCGACGGGGCGAGCCCCCGCGCCGGCGCGCGTCCACCGGATCATGCGCGTCCGCCCGATCATTCACGTCCGCCGGATCACATGCGCCGCATGCGCAAGTAGCGGCGGATGTCCGACAGGTTCCGCGCGACTCCGTAGGCCACTACGAGGCCCGCGGCCAGACCAACCCATTGCCATTCCATCCTTGCCTCCATGGTGGTCAGTTCCTCTGGGGTACCGAGGTGGCGCGGCGAACCAGGTCGAGCACCAGGCCGGCGGCGGCGTCCACGGCACCGGCCACCGGGGGAGTCAGCCCCATGCCCTCGCCGGTGTCGCGGGGTTCGCAGCCGATGACGTACACCTCCTCCGGGAGGGTGCCGCCCGCGCCGGCGTGCAGATCGTGCAGCAGGGCCAGCACGGTGGCGGGGTCCATCGCGTGCGTGTCCAGCGGGCCCGGTCCGGGCCCGGCCGCCGGGGGTTCGGGACCGACGTCGATCGTGTAGAGCGTGCCCGGTGGGCCTCCGCGGCTGACGATGTCCACCAGTACGAGCGTCCGGTAGCCGTCCAGCAGCCGGTAGGCGAGGTGCACACCGCGGATGCCGGCGTCCATCAGCTCGACGCCGGGCGGCAGTTCGGGCGTCCGGGCGGCGAGTCGCCGTAGGGTCTCCACCCCGAACCCGTCGTCCTGGAGGAACACGTTGCCGACTCCGGCGACCAGGACCCGGCCGGTCCCGCGCTCTTCGGCCGTATCGGACGGGCCGGTGCGATCGGATCCGGTCATGGCGCCTCCTCCGTGTCCGTGAGCGGGGCCACCTCGTCGGGCTTGAAGTACAGGAAGCGGCCCTGCGCCCGGCGTACGTCGGTGCCGGGGTCGTCGTCCACGACGACGGCGAGATGTGTCTCGCCGTCGAGGTCGCCGACCACGGCCTCGACCGTGGCGTGCCGGCCGTGCAGGAAGACGTCCTGGGCGTCGGAGCGCCGGGCGCCGGGGGTGAGCCTGACCCTGCTGCCGGCCCGTACCGTCTCGCCGTCGATGACGACGACGTCCGGGACCTCGGCGGCCTCGGCGTCCTGCGCCGGGTCCCACCAGGGATGCCCCGGACCCCGGGGCAGACTCGGGCCGGTGCCGGGAGCGGCGGGGAGCGGCTCGTCCGCGCGGTCGTCGCCGGTGATCTCGCGCAGCCCCCGGATCGCCCCGTGCAGACGTTCGCGGACCGCGTCAGGCATGTCGTCGACCAGGTCGATGACCCCTGCGGCGCGGGCGTCCGTGCCGCGGGCCTCACGCTTCTCGCGGTCGGTGAGGGCGGCCGTGCGCAGTGAGAGGATCTCGTCGATCTCGGTGGCGTCGTAGAGGGGCCCCGGGCTCTCCTCGGCGACGGCGGGATGGTCCTCCAGGATGATCGGCGAGGACAGCATGACCTCGTCCGTACCGGGCGGGCCCGCGAGCACGGGCCAGGTGCGGTCGTTGCGACAGCTCGCGGCGGCCGGGCGGGCCCACTCCGGCGGGTCCGTCAGCGACAGGAACCGTCCTCCGGGGATCCCGAGCAGCAGATGGGTGCCGATCAGGCTGTGGGCGAGAGCGGTCTCGCGGTCGGCGTCGGTGTGCTCCGGGACGACGGTGGTGTTGTGCACGCTCACCGTGAGCCGCAGCGCCCGGTAGGGCCCCGGCAACTCCTCGACACTTGGCCGCAGTTCGCCGGTCACCCGCTGTCTGCGCCGCACGAGACGGCCCAGCGTCCGGCCCTCGGCGTCGGTCACCGGCTCGTACTCGACGGCGTCCGGGAGGTCGAACCGTACGGCGTGGAGGACGGCTTGATCGCCCGTCAGTTCCTCCAGCGACTCATGGATCAGGACACGCTCCTCGTGCCCCTCGTCCCACGGCACCAACACCCGGTCGGGAAGGTCGAGTTCGGGAACCTCGGTGTATCCGCCGTCGGGGTCGAGCCGTTCGACCGTGCGCCGCCGGACGTGCAGGAAGCGAAGTTCGGCGTGGAGCCGGTCGCCCTTGCGGGGTTCCAGCAGGCACTCGGTGCGCTGGACGGAGTGTTCTCCGGTCGTGGCGGTCCAGGCGGGCGGCACCAGGACGCCGAACTGCCAGCGCAGCTGGTTCTTGGCGGCCGAGGCACGGTAGGGATAGAGGACGTATCCCTCGAACAGGACGGCGTCCGCGATCGTGCGGGCCTGCTCGAAGCGGTCCTCCAGGGGATTGCTCATCTCAGTCGGCCCCCTTCTTCGCGTCGGCGGTGGCGAGGAGTTCGTCGAAGACGCGCTCCCAGGACGGCAGGGCGCGGGCGGACCGGTAGCGGCGCAGCGCGTCCAGCACGTCCAGCCGCACGCGCAGCCAGCCCGAGTTGGGGAAGTACTGCTCGATCATGTTCCGCCACACGTCCACCGGCATCCGGTACGACGTCTCCTTGTGCCAGGGCACCGGCTCGGCCCGGAAGCCGTCGCGGCCGGTGAACACCGTGCCGGAGAAGAGCAGGAGCAGCGGTACCTCGCCGCGGGACAGCGCCCGGAAGTACGAGGCCGACGCGACCTCGGTGTCATAGGTGCAGGGCACCGGGAGATCGACCTCGGTCGAACCGGTGAACCCCGGGACCGTGATCGAGGTATGGGCGAACTGCAACGGCTTGAGCGTGCTGTTCCAGCGGCTCGGCTCGCCGAACAGGTCGCCCAGCATGCCGACCTCCTCCGGCTCGTAGGAGCGCCCGGCGGGCTCGATACGGATCTGGCAGCGCAGCGCGACGGCGTGCACCGGTTGGTGGTCCGCCTCCTCGATGCGCAGCCCGAACAGCAGCGTCGGCCCGGCTCCGTACGGCTCGGGGCGCACACCGGTGCAGGAGAACCGGAGATCGGTCACGGGGTGCCCCCGGGGTACGTGGATCCCGGTGCGGGTGCGGGTGCCGGTGCGGGTGCCGATATCGGTCCCGGTCCCGGTCCCGGTCCCGGTGTCGGCTCGGGGGCCGGTGGCCGGGCGGCCGCAGTGATCCGCTCCAGGAACTCCGAGATGTCCGCGCGTGCTTCGGCGCCGCCGTCGAAGCCCTTCCAGTGCAGCCGCATCCGGCCGACCAGTTCGTAGCAGACGTCGACCGGGACGAGCGTGCACGTCACATCTCCGCCGTGCCCGCGGTGCAGCAGCAGTGCCTCCACGTCGGGTTCCAGCAGCGTCGCCAGCCGGCTGCGCCCGAGCACCGCGTCCCAGGTTTCCGGGTCGAGTTCGCTCTCGGTGGCGCCCGCCGGGCTCGGATAGAAGGCCGCGAGCCGGCCCAGCTCGGAGTTGCGGAAGAAGAAGGCGAGCGCGACCGGGATCTGAAGCCGGTTCCAGTCCGTCTCGTCCAGGGTGAATTCGGGATCGGTGAGATACCGGTCGGGGACCGCCCGGAAGCGGCCCTGACCCGCGCCCGGCCGGGTGAAGAGCAGATGGCAGGGCGGACAGGAGCACTTGAGGGACCGCCGGGAGGTGTCGACGAGATGTCGGTGCTCGGCGGGCAGCGGTTCCCCGCACAGGTCGCAGCGCTCGCCCTCGGGCGGCGGCCTGCGCGTGAACTGCCTGAGGATGTCGGTGGTCACGGCCCCGCCCCCAGCAGCTCGCCGGGCAGTGCCACCCGCACCGACCCGTTCTCCTCCAGCAGCGGTACGGGATCCAGGTGGCCCTGGTCGCCCCGGCCCGCCCGGCGCACGTCGAACGCGGCGCCGCAGCCCGCGCACCGCAACAGTTCGCCGTCGAGCACCGCGGGAGCGAGGCCCGCCGCGCACAGGGGGCAGCGGTTGCGGTAGGCGTACAACTGCCCCGGCAGACGCACCAGCAGCAGGGTGCGGCCCGCGACCTCTGTGACCCCGGTGGCGCCGTCGGCCGCGGGAAGCGAGCGCGGGCCGAGTTCGTACCAGCGCGCCGGCTCGCCCGGTTCCGCGGGCGGCGCGGCCTCGCCCGGAGCGTCGTCCGGCCGGTGCGGCAGGATCTGGAGCAGCGCCGGCTGCGGGCTCTCGGCGGCCATGCCCTCGACCTCGATGTGCTCGATCTCGGGGGCGATCCGGGCGACCGCCTCCTCGATGGTCCAGCGCACGGTCTGGGTCGAGGAGGGACAGCCGTCGCAGCTGCCGCGCAGTCTGAGGCGCAGCGTCGGACCGCCGGCCGCCTCCAGGTCGAGCCCGGCCACCTCGACGTCGCCGGCGTGCGAGCCGAGGTAGGGGCGGACCTTGTCGAGGGCCCGGCCCACCCGGGTCGCGGTGTCCTCGGGGTGCAGATCGTGGAGGATCAGCAGATCGCCGACGAGTTCGTCGGCGGTGAGGACGGCGAGGGGATCCGCCCCGTCGGGGGCGGAGCGCAGCAGGCGTACGGTCCGGGCGAGGCCCTCGCCGTAGAACTCCATGAGGCAGCGGACCAGTTCGTCCGCGACGTCGCGCGCCTCGGGTCCCGCCCGCTGCGCCAGCTCGTCGAGCAGCGCGCCTATCCGCTCGCCCGTCTCCTGTCCGGCCATCGGCAAGCCCCTCTCCTGAGGCTCCTGAGGAAGGTCGCATCGCGAGATGAGGTCACATCGCGAGGAAGGTGGGACCGCGATGAACGTCGGATCGCCATGCGCCGCGGATCGCGGTGAACGTCCCGGATCCCGGGAAGGTCAGACGGCCAGTCCGCTCAGCCCCGTCGGCATGTGCGTCTGCTGCACGGTCCGTCCGCCGCCGACGTACATGTGCACGCCGCACGGCAGACACGGGTCGAAGCTGCGGACGGCCCGCATGATGTCGATGCCCTTGAAGTTCTCGGGCGGGTTCTCCTCGAAGATGGGCGTGTTCTGCACCGCGTCCTCGTACGGGCCCGGTGTGCCGTAGCTGTCGCGCACGCTGCCGTTCCACGGGGTCGGCGGGTACGGGTGGTAGTTGGCGATCTTACCGTCCCTGATGACCATGTGGTGGGAGAGCACACCGCGGACCGCCTCGGTGAAGCCGCAGCCTATCGACTCGTCCGGCACGTCGAACTTCTCCCAGGTCTGGGTGCGTCCGGCGCGTACCTCCTCCATCGCCTGTTCGGCGAAGTGCAGGGCGGCAGCGGCGGCGTACGCCTGGAAGTAGGTGCGGGCCCGGTTGCGTTCGAGGGCGTTGCTCCACTGGGGGATCTTCCACTCCAGCGCCATCTCCGGCTTGGTCATCGTGCGCGGCAGGTTGATCTGCACGCTGTGCCCGGTGGCCTTGATGTAACCGATGTCGACGAGCCCGGACAGCGCCGTGGACCACAGCCGCGCGATCGGGCCGCCGCCGGTGTCGAGCGCCAGATGGTCGGTGCCGTCGAACCAGCGCGGTGACATGACCCAGCTGTACTTGTCGTCGAAGTCCCGCTTCTGCGGGGCCGGGATGGTGTGCTGGTTCCACGGGTGCCGCTCGTCGACGGGATTGCCCAGCGGGTCGCGTTCGACGAACTTCTCCATGCCCGACCAGTCCTCGTAGTACGAACTGCCGAGCAGGATGCGGATGCCGAGGTTGATGTCGACGAGGCTGTTGGTGACCAGCTTGCCGTCCACGATGACGCCCGGGGTGACGAACATCCGCCGGCCCCAGTTCTCCATGTTGGCGTACTGGAAGTCGCAGTACTCGGGGTCGTTCAGCGCGCCCCAGCACCCCAGCAGCACCCGGCGCCTGCCTACTTCCTCGTACCCGGGCAGGGCCTCGTAGAAGAAGTCGAAGAGGTCGTCGTGGAGCGGGACGACCCGCTTCATGAACTCCACGTAGCGGGTCAGCCGGGTCAGGTAGTCGGTGAAGAGCTGGATGGTCGCGACCGTGCCGACACCGCCCGGGTAGAGCGTGGAGGGGTGCACATGGCGGCCCTCCATCAGGCAGAACATCTCCCGTGTGTAGCGGCTCACCTGGAGCGCCTCACGGTAGAACTCGCCCTCCAGCGGGTTGAGCGAGCGCATGATGTCGGCGATGGTGCGGTAGCCGTGGTCGCCGGCGTGCGGGGCCTCGGTGCGCTCGGCGAGTTCGAGCACGCCGGGGTTGGTCTCGCGGACCATCCGCTCGCAGTAGTCCACGCCGACCAGGTTCTCCTGGAAGATGTTGTGGTCGAACATGTACTCCGCGGCCTCGCCGAGGTTGATGATCCACTCGCCGAGGTGCGGGGGTGCCACGCCGTACGCCATGTTCTGGGCGTACACCGAGCAGGTGGCGTGGTTGTCGCCGCAGATGCCGCAGATCCGGCTGGTGATGAAGTGGGCGTCGCGCGGGTCCTTGCCGCGCATGAAGACGCTGTACCCGCGGAAGACGGACGAGGTGCTGTAGCACTCCGCGACCCGCTTCGCCTTGAAGTCGATCTTGGTGTGGATGCCGAGACTGCCGACGATGCGGGTGATCGGGTCCCACGACATCTCCGTGAGGCCGTCACCGGCCGGCTTGTTCGTCGCCGTCGCCATGGTGCCGCGCCACCTTCCTGTCGAGTGTCTGCTCAGTGGGCAGCCGTGGTCACCACGGGGCCTTGTAGCCGGTCGTGAGCTCTTCGCTCCTGCCGCGCCACTTCGGTTCCTTGTCGACGGTCTTCGCGGTGATGTTCCGCAGCCGTCGTATGACGGATCCGTAGATGCCGCTCGCCGTCGCGGACACATGGCCGCCCGGCGGCTCGTCCATGAACGGCATGAACTTGTCGGGGAAGCCCGGCATGGTGCACGCGATGCAGATCCCGCCGACGTTCGGGCAGCCGCCCACGCCGTTGATCCAGCCGCGCTTGGGCACGTTGCACTTGACCACGGGGCCCCAGCAGCCGAGTTTGACCAGGCACTCCGGTGATCCGTACTCGTTCGCGAACTGTCCCTGCTCGTAGTAGCCGGCACGGTCGCAGCCCTCGTGCACGGTGGCGCCGAACAGCCAGGTCGGCCGCAGCTCCTCGTCCAGCGGGATCATGGGTGCCGCACCCGCCGCCTGGTACAGCAGATAGAGCAGGGTCTCGGAGGCGTTGTCCGGGTGCACGGGGCAGCCCGGGATGCAGACGATCGGAATGCCCGCCTTGGACTTCCACTCCCAGCCCAGATAGTCCGGCACACCCATCGCGCCGGTCGGGTTCCCGGCCATCGCGTGGATACCGCCGTACGTCGCACAGGTGCCGATGGCGACGACGGCGAGCGCCTTGGGGGTGAGCCGGTCCAGCCACTCACTGGTGGTGATCGGCTGACCCGTCTCCGGATCGTCCCCGAACCCGCACCAGTAGCCCTCGGGCTTGACCCGCTCGTTCGGAATGGACCCCTCGACGACCAGCACGAAGGGCTCCAGCTCGCCCCGGTCGGCCTTGAAGAACCATTCGACGAAATTGTCGGCGCCCTCCACGGGCCCGCACTCGAAGTCGATCAGGGGCCAGTGCACCGCCACCTTGGGCAGTCCTGGCAGTGCACCGAGCGCCAGCTCCTCGATGCTCGGCTGGGTCGCGGCGGTCAGCGAGACCGAGTCTCCGTCGCAGCTCAGCCCCGCGTTGATCCAGAGAATGTGGACGGTCGGGTCCTCCTGCGCGTCGTCCTGCGCGGCCGGGCCCGCCGTCGTCGCGGTCGGGGCGTCCATGAGCCCTCCTGGTATCAGCTCATTCAGGTCACAACTGTCCAAACAGCCTCATCCATGGTTACCGCCCGGAACCGCTGTCGGTAAGTGCGAAGCGGCCCTATCGGTACTGGACACCCTCGTCGCGACCGCAGGGACGGCGGGAAATGTTTGCAAAATTGCTGGGTATTTTGTTAACAATCTTGTAGCGTGCGTCACGCCTTGGGCCCGAGGCGTCAGCGGATCACTCGATACACGACTAGAGGAGACCCCCATGGAGTGGCTCTCGCAATCCTCCGATCGCGTCGCCTCCACCCGTCCGGCGGGGCCACGGGAGGGACGCGCCCCCGGCCGCGGGCGTCCGTTGAGGGGCATGGCGATAGCGGGTTCCCTCGCCCTGACGGCGATCGCGGTGCCCTCGTCCGCGATCGCGGCCCAGGGCCGGGCCGCGCCGCACGTGCATGCCGTGGACCCGGAGGACGCCGCCCTGTCCTTCGACCCCGGCGCCTATACGACGCTCACCGTCACGATCGACGGCCGGCCGGTCAAGGTCCGCGCCTACAGCGAACTCTGCTACGTCGCCGACCCGGTCGCCGCGGCCGCGCAGCAGTCCGGCATCTTCGGCTCCACCACCATCACCAACACCCGCTGCGGCTACCAGAGCATGAACGTCTACGTGCCCGAGAGCGTCGTCGCCGACCAGCGGGCGCCGATCTACTTCGCGGTGAACAACGCGGGCTGGATGGCCAGTTACATCAGAGCGAGCGTCACCGACGGTGCCGCCTACGACAGCGCGACGAGCAACGTCGGCGCGGCGCTGAAGGCGGGCTCCGTCTTCGTGGACGTCGCCAACCGCAGCCGCGGTCTGACCGGCGCCGACGGCTCCTCGCCCGGCAAGGCCCCGGCCGCGGTGGTCGACGCCAAGGCCGCGGTCCGCTACCTCCGTCTCAACGACGCCTCCATGCCCGGCAGCGCCGAGCGGATCGTCGTCAACGGCACCAGCGGCGGCGGCGCGCTGTCCTCGATCCTGGGCGCCTCGGGCAACAGCGCCGAGTACGACCACTACCTCGCCGCGATCGGCGCGGCGGGCATCGACTCCAAGGGCCGCAGCACCCTGCGCGACGACGTGTTCGCGGTCGACGCGTACTGCCCGATCACCGACCTCGGCAACGCCGACGCGGCCTACGAGTGGCTCTACAACGTCCTCGGCACCCGCGACGCGACCGGATCGAACGCCACGCCCGGGGACGCGGCCGAGATCGCGGCCCGGTTCCCCGCATACGAGAAGAGCCTCAGGCTCCGCAACCCGGACGGCTCCAGGCTCACCGCCGACGACATGCTGGACACCATCAAGAAGGAGGTCGTCCGCTCCGCCGAGACCTTTATGAAGGCCGACCCGGCCAACACCGTTCCGGCGCTCGGAGCCACCTTCGAGATCACGTCCGGCGGGCCCGGCGGGTCCACCACGAAGTCCTACGTGAACGACTGGATCGACGTCGACAACGCGGCGGACAAGGTGCTGTCGGTCGACATGACGAAGTACCTGAAGTTCGTCGCCACCCAGGCCACTCTGAAGACGACGCCCGCATTCGACGCCGTGGGTGTGCACGGGAACGCGACCAGCGGGACCGAGACCAACCTCTTCGGCCCGTACACCCAGAAGTACATGAACTACACCGGGTGGAGCTGGAACCACAACGACGTCGCCGGTGACGGCAGCGGCATCGACGACACCGGACTCACCTGGGACCAGTACATGGCCGCCAAGGGCACGACCCTCGACGACCAGATCCACCTGATCGACCCGATGGACTTCATCGGCACGAACGCCGACACCGCGCCCAACTGGTACGTCCGCAACGGCACGCGCGACCGGGACACCTCGTTCATCATCTCGGTCAACCTGGACCGGGCTCTGGAGGCGGACAAGCAGGTCAAGAACGTCGACTACCGGCTCGCCTGGAACCAGCCGCACGCCGGCAACTACGACGTGCCGGAGGCCATGGCCTGGATCGCCGAGGTGGTCAAGAAGGCCGGCGACCCGCTCGCCACTCCTCACCGCGGGTCGACCGGACGCTAGCGATCGCCCGGCACGAGGGGGTCTCGTCCCGCGGGTCTCGTCCCGTGGGCGGGGCCCCGTACCGGCGGCAGCCGTCGGGCCGACCGCTGACCCGTCGGCCTCACGCTGCCGTCCTGGTCCTGGAGCGGCAACTCCGGAAGCGGCTCACTGGGCGTCAGATCCCACCGATACCGCGCGATTCAATACATATGACCGAATTGTCCACTGGCGTGTCCGACGTCACTGGGCCCCGCCCGAAGTGGTCAACTCGGCTGCGGAACAAGAATTCCAGGGGGGTGCGGCCGCGCTTCGGCGTCGGCAGGGCACTTGCGGAACGAGTTCGCCTCGCGCAGAGTCCATGACCGTTCAGTCCGTCATTTGCTCACTTCTTCTGCAAATGGCCCAGCTGTCGCATGGGGGCGAAAGGTCACGCGTACATGCCAATAAATTGCACAACTGATAATCGGAAACACCGTCGTCCTCGCGCCATGCGAACAAAATTGGGTGCGCTCGCGGTCACCACTGCCGCGCTCGCCGGAGGCGTCCTTACGCAAACGGATCAGGCCGAGGCCTCCACGCCCAGCGTCGTGGTCGACTCCCTGTCCGTGCAGGCTGCCGCGAACGGACAGTCCAATGCCACGGCCGCGGTCCACAGCGCCAGAACGATCAAACTGCAGGCGCTGACCGTCGCCGTGCGATCCGCCGACGGCGCCAACTACGACTTTCCCGGAGCCACCGCCCCCACACTGGGAACCCGGTCCAGCTCGTACGCCTCGGGCTCCCGTGCGTTCCCGGCCGGCACCTACACGTATTACGTGGCGTACAAGTTCCACGACCGCTGGCACAGTGTCTCTCCGGTGAAATCCTTCACCTCTGGCACAGGCACGGGCGGTGGGTCCACCCCGACGCCGACCGCGACGCCGAAGCCGACGGCCTCGACTCCCGCGGGCACGGCCACACCGACCGCACCGTCCACGCCGACCGCACCGTCCACGCCGCCGTCGACTTCGACGCCGACGTCCTCCGCGCCGTCCACGTCCGCAGCGCCCGTCGGTATCCCCGGCGCGTGGCACCAGGTGTTCGGCGACGAATTCAACGGCACGGCTCTTGACGGTTCCAAGTGGAACTCGAACTGGTTCGGTTGTTCCGGATGCGTCACCAAGCCGCCCAACTCCGCCGAGGCGTCGGCCTATTCCCCGTCGCAGGTCTCTGTCGGCGGTGGGTCCCTCCACCTCAATCTCATCCAGAAGCCGACCACCGTCGGCGGCAAGACGTATCCGTACGTCTCCGGTCTGGTGACCAGCAACGGAAAGGCCCAGTTCACCTACGGCGCTTTCGAAGCCCGCATCTACGCGCCCTCGTCCGGGTCGCAGATGGCCAACTGGCCCTCATTCTGGGCGGACGGACAGAACTGGCCCACGGATGGTGAGCTGGACGTCCTGGAAGGCCTGGGCGGCTCCGCCTGCTATCACTTCCATTCCACGGCGGGCGGTCCGGGAGGCTGCGCCTCCGGCAACTACTCCGGCGGCTGGCACACGTTCGGCGCCGAATGGAAGCAGGGCTCCGTCACGTACTACTACGACGGAAAGCAGGTCGGTCAGATCACCTCCGGGATCACCTCCGCCCCGATGTATCTGATCCTCAACAACGCCATCAATCCCAGTCACAGCGGAACCAACGTGGCCCCCGCCGACATGGCGGTCGACTACGTCAGGGTCTGGCAGCACTGACCCTCCGACGCGCCCCGGGCGCTGGCCGCCTCACGCGGCCGGCGCCCTTCGGGCTGTCGGCCCCCGAGCTGCCGACTCCCCTGTGACGGCGCGCTGTTCGGGGCACGCCGTCCTACGTCATGACGGCCAGGCCGCGACGGCCTCCTCCGGCGTTCGCGCGCTTGCCCGCGCCTCCGCCGCGAACCAGTCGACAGTGTGCCGAAGTCCCTCTTCCAGAGGCACTCGCGGCTCCCAGCCGAGCGCCTCGCGGGCCCGTGCGATGACAGGGCGCCGGCGGACAGGATCGTCGACAGGCAGCGGAAGATGGCGCAGCTCGCCGCTGGATCCGGTGATGCCCGTCACCAGTTCCGCCAGTTCCCGCACCGTGTGCTCCTCCGGATTGCCCAGATTGATCGGGCCCGGTTCGGTGGCGTCGAGCATGGCCACCAGGCCGCGGACCAGGTCGTCGACGTAGCAGAAACTCCGCGTCTGGGAGCCGTCGCCGAAGACCGTCAAGGGCTCCTCCTCGAGCGCCTGCCTGATGAAACTGGAGATCACGCGGCCGTCGTACGGACGCATGTGAGGGCCGTACGTGTTGAAGATCCGGACGATCCCGGCATCGACCCCGCGGCTGCGCCGGTACGCCATGGTGAGAGCCTCCGCGAAGCGCTTGGCCTCGTCGTAGACGCTGCGAGGGCCGATGGGATTGACGTTCCCCCAGTAGTCCTCGCCCTGCGGATGCACCGCCGGATCCCCGTAGACCTCGCTGGTGGACGCCAGGACGAAGCGCGCTTCCCGGCTCTCGGCCAGCCGCAGCATGTTCTCCGTTCCCCGGCTGCCGACCGCCAGCGTCTCGAGCGGATGACGGTGGTAGTCGGCCGGGGACGCGGGCGACGCGAGGTGGGCGACGGCATCGACCGCCTCGGGGAAGCGGAACCGCTCCGTGACGTCGCACGGGACACAGTGGAAGCCCGGCCGATTCAGCAGGCGGGCGATGTTGGCCTTCCGGCCCGAGGAGAAGTTGTCCAGGCAGTAGACGGTGTCACCCCTGCGGAGCAGTTCCTCGCACAGATGGGACCCCAGAAAGCCGCTGCCGCCGGACACCGCCACACGCATGGGATTCGTCCTTCCGCTCAGCCGAGCCGCGGACGGCCCGGAGCGTTCAGCCGCCAGCCCGCCGACTGCCAGGCCCGGGAGTCGAGGGTGTTCCGGGCGTCGACCATGGCCGGGCTGCGCACCACTGTGGCGAGGGCGGCGGGGTCGAGCTCCCGGTACTGGGGCCATTCGGTGAGGTGCAGCACGACATCGGCCTGCTCGCACGCCTTCGTCACGTCCAGGGCGTACTGCAGCTCGGGGTACACGGCTCGGGCGTTGTCGATCGCCTCCGGGTCGTGCACCCGGACCCGGGCTCCGCGCAGGCGCACCGTCTCCGCGACCGCGAGTGCCGGAGAGTCCCGTACGTCGTCGCTGCCCGGCTTGAAGGCGGCCCCCAGAACCGCCACGTCGCGGTCCTCGAAGCTCCCGCCGACGAACCGCTCGGCGAGGTCGACGGTGCGCCGGCGCTGCCGTGTGTTGATCTCGTCGACCTCGCGGAGGAATGCCACCGACTCGCCTCGGCCGATCTCCTCCGCCCGCGCCGCGAAGGCGCGGATGTCCTTGGGCAGGCAGCTGCCGCCGAAGCCGAGGCCGGGGGCCAGGAAGGCGGGGCCGATACGGGAGTCGCTGCCCATCGCCTCGGCGAGAGTGAGCACGTCGGCGCCCACGACGTCACAGATCTCGGCCATGGCGTTGATGAAGGAGATCTTGGTGGCGAGGAAGGAGTTCGAGGCCACCTTGACGAGTTCGGCGGTGACGGTGTCCGTGGCGATGAACGGCGCCCCGGCCGCCACGAGGGGGGCGTAGACCGCGCGCAGCCGCGCTTCGGCCCGCGCCGAGCCGACGCCCGCCACGATGCGTTCCGGCCGCAGGGTGTCCTGGACCGCGGATCCCTCGCGCAGGAACTCCGGGTTCCAGGCGATCTCGGCGCCGCTCGCGCTCAGCCGCGCGGCCAGCCGGTCCGCCGTACCGACGGGCACGGTGGACTTGCCGACGACCAGGGCCCCGTCGTGCAGACCCGGCGCCAGTCCGTCCACCACGGCCTCGACATGGCGCAGGTCGGCCGCGCCCGAGTCGGGCCGCTGCGGGGTGCCGACGCACACGAAGTGCGTGTCGGCGAACCGGGCGGCCTCGTCCAGCGAAGTGGTGAAGCGCAGTGCGTCCGAGGCCACCGTCCGCTGGAGCATCGCGGACAGACCCGGCTCGTGGAACGGGGGATGCCCGGCGGCGAGGGCCGTGACCCGCTCCTCGTCGACGTCGACGCCGAGCACCTCATGGCCTGTCTCCGCCATGCAGGCGGCGTGGACTGCCCCGACATACCCGGTGCCGATGACTGTGAGGCGCATGTCTCTCTCCGAGGTGATCCGTCCGTATATTTACGACGTATACGTACATGGTCGCCCCAGGACGGGCTGAGGTCAACGCGCACCGAGGAGAGATCCATGAACCGGCGGCCTCGCGGTCCGGCCGGTCACGGACGGAAGCGCCCCCTCGACCACTGCGTCGACGGGGTGCCGGTGGGTCCTTCGGTCAGCGGCACCCGGCCGGGCGGAAGCGATCCGGCCGCAGCAGGCGCCAAGTCACCAGCCCGGTGAAGCGGATCGCCTCGGCCGCGGCCGGCAGGGGATCATCCCAGGAGAGCCAGGCCCGCTCGGTGGGCCGCACGTGCAGCAGATCGGACGGCAGCCGGCGCTCATGGCGCAGCCACGCCGCCGCCGACGCGAAGTCCAACTGGCCGGCGACGAAGACCCGCCCCTCGGCCTGGGCGCCCTCCGGCACGGCCCGGTCGGTCAGGTCGAGATGCATGGCACGGACCACATCGACTCCGTGGACGTTCTCGAAGAGGCGGAACTGGGCGCCGGTGCGGGGGTTGAAGTCGACGAGCTTGTACTGCCCGTCCCGGCGGTCGTAACGCCAGTCGAGATCCGCCAGTCCGCTGTAGCCGGTACGGCGGCACAGCCGCTCCGCCAGACGGGCCAGTTCGGAGTTGCGCAGCGCCACCGCCCGGGCGGTCATCCCCGCGTACGGAGGCCAGGAGCGCAGCTTCAGGCCGGTGAACAGGGCGCGCGGCACGCCGCCCGCACCGCAGTAGATGTGGGTGATCCAGTCCTCCGCCTGCTGTTTGGGGATGTACTCCTGCACGAGGACCGGCGGCGGCGCGGCCGTCGGAAAGCGGTCGAGCAGTGCCCGTTCGGTGGGCACCACGGTGGTGGTGCCGCTGACGGCCGGGGTACGGAGTCTGCTGAACGGCGCCAGGTTCTTGAGCACCAGCGGATAGCCGAGCTCGCGGCCCGCCTCGATCAGTTCGTCGCGGCTCTCCGGCGTCCGTGACGACGGCGAGGGCACGCCGGCCTCGGCGCAGATCCGGTGCAGGCTCGCCTTGCAGGCCAGCAGGCGGGGCAGGTGGACCGGCACGGGCGGAATCAGGAAACACTCCTTCAGCCGGTGCGCGTACTCCGCGAGCAGGATCGCCGCCTCGTCGTCGGTCGGTACGGCTACACACCGGGCGCCGATCGTCCGGCCTATGGCCAGCAGGCCGTCCGCGAGCCGCTCCGGATCCTCGCAGCCGGTCGTCGGCCACACGATTCTGCTCGTCAGATGGCGCGAGAGCGCGACCGGGGTGAAACGGTCCTCGACAACGGCGTGGACCGGGACGCCCAGCCGTCCGACGGTGCGCACCACGCCCAGACTGCCGTGGTGCAGCGGATAGTTGCCGATTCTGGCGAGGAGTACGGGTACCTCGGTGTCCAGCAAGTAGACCACCCGCCCCTCTCCGGGAAGCTTCTCCCGAAAGGAACTAATATGGACGAAGCTCATAGATCCATTCGATAGTGACGGATCGCCCGCATTGATTATCCCCGACAAGCAGGGGTCGTGCCGCTGGCAGCCCGGCAAGGTCTGGTATGAAGACACCCGCCAAGATGTCCTCGCTATCCGGTTTGCTGCCCCTCTACTCCCCGCGCGCTCTGGCCGGTCTCGACGACCGCCTCCGGGCCCACTGGCTCGTACGCGGCGCCGGCCCCAGGGACATCACCGTGATCCGGCGCCCCTCGCTGCCCAAGGCGGGCCTGCTGGTGTTCGAGCTGCGGCACGGCGCAGGGAGCCTGGTGATCAAACACCCCAGGGACGAGGCCGGCGCCGCCGTCACGGCGCGGGAGCGGGAGGTCCTGCGGGAGCTCGCCGCCGACAGCCGCCTCGCCCCCTGGCGTGCTCTCCTGCCCCGGGTCGTCGGCTCCCCCGGGCCCGGGGGGTCCCTTGCCCAGACCGCGCTCCCGGGCGTCCCGGCGGAGCGGCTGATCCTGGACACCTCAGGAGACCCGTACGCAGCCATGGCTCCCACCATGCAGCTGCTGGCCGATCTGCGGGCCGCCACCGGGCGTCCCCGCAAGGCGGCCGACCGGGCGTCCGACTGGTGCGAATCGCAGCTGACGGCTCTGTCCGCCGGAATGCCCCGCTACCGGTCCGGCCGGCGAGCGGCCGAATTCGAGGCCCTGCGCCGGCGGCTGGACGCGGCCCTGACCGGTGCCGTGCTGACGGAGGGCTGGACCCATGGCGACTACCACCCCGGCAACGTGCTGCTCGGCCGCGTCCCCCTCCAGGTGACCGGTGTCTTCGACTGGAGCAGCGGTCGCGCCGACGGGCCGTGCGAGATCGACGCCTACTCCTTCGTCCTGGCCCTGCGCAGTACCCTCACCGGCCGCCCGCTGGGGGGCCTGGTCGCCGAGACGCTGCGCGCCGGCCGGATACCGGACGCCGACCGCGCCCTGCTCGCGCTGGCCGGGCTGGACCCGGACGACGGTGTCGCCGATCCGGTCGCGATTCCCCTGCTGAGCTGGCTGTGGCACGTGGTGAACAACGTCTGCAAGTCTCCGAGGTTCGGCCACAGCTATGGGTGGCTCACTCACACGGTCGCGCCCGTGCTCGGCGAATGCGCCCGTTGGGCCGGTGCGCGGCCGTGACGGCCGCGGCGCCGCCCGAGACGAGAGGGAGCGACCATGCCCATGAACACGGGATTCGGCGCCCGGCACGGAGCGGCCGGGAGCAGGGGCATCCATGACTCCCCGCAGCGGCTGCCCACGGTCGTCATCGGGGCCGGCCCTTACGGGCTCGCCACGGCTGCGTGGCTGAGCGCCGCGGGAACACCACGGCGGGTGTTCGGTGAACCCATGGAGTGCTGGCGCGCCAACATGCCCGAAGGCATGTATCTGAAGTCCGTCCCCGCCGCCTCCTCCATCTCCGCGCCGGAGTCCGGATACCGTCTGGAGGACTTCCGTACCGCGCGGGGACGCGGCCCCGTCGGCGACCGGTACCCCATCCCTGTCGAGGAGATGATCGCCTACGGGCGGTGGTTCCAGGAGCGCCGTGTGCCGGAACTGGAGCGTCGGAGGGTCCGTACCGTCGGGCAGGTGGACGGGCTGTTCGGCGTCACCCTGGACTCCGGGGAAGAGTTCCTCGCCGAGAACGTGGCGGTGGCCACCGGACTGGTCCCGTTCGCCCACGAGCCCGCGGAACTGGCCGGGCTCCTGCCGGCAGAGCTGGTCTCCCACACCAGCCGGCACCGTGATCTGGGCCGGTTCTCGGGACAGCGGATCGCTGTCCTCGGCGCCGGGCAGTCCGCTCTGGAGAGCGCCGCCCTGATGTACGAGGCCGGGGCCTTTCCCACCGTGATCGCCCGTGCGGCGTCCGTCGCCTTCGGCAGCCCACCCGACACAGACCGGCCTTCCGACCGGCCGCGTCCGGTACGGATCGTCAAGCCGGGTTCGCCCCTCGGACCGGGCTGGTCGCTGCTGGCGTGCAGCCACGGCGGCGCCGCCATCCGCCATCTGCCCCAGGGGCTGCGGCTGCGGCTGCTGCACAACGTGCTGGGTCCGTCCGGCGGCTGGTGGCTGCGGAACCGCGTGGACGACCGGATCCCGGTGCTGTGCGGCCGTACGGTCCGCTCCGCGGGAGTCGAGGACGGCACGGTGCGTCTCGAGGTCGAGGTCATGGACGCCGGCGGACGTACGGAGACCGTCCGGGCCGACCATCTGCTGCTGGCCACGGGCTACCGGGTGGACGTCGACCGGCTCAAGCTGCTGACACCTGAACTCCGGCGTCAGGTATGGACGTTCCACGGCGCGCCGCGGCTGTCGTCCGGGTTCGAGTCCTCCGTGCCCGGGCTGTACTTCACCGGACTGGCCGCCGCTCCCACCTTCGGACCCGTGCTGCGGTTCGTCGCGGGTACCGGATTCGCCGCGCGCCGACTGGCCGGCTCCGCCGCGGCCCGCACCCGCCCATGACGTCCCGGGGCGTGGTGATCAGTGTGCTCATGCTGCTGCTGGTGGCATGCGGCGCCTGCGGTTCCCCGTCCGGGCCCGCGACGCCCCGGCCCCCGGCGCCCGGTGACTGGCGACTGGCCTTCCACGACGAGTTCGACGGCTCCCGTCTCGACAGGGGCCGCTGGACCACGTGTTACGACTGGAACGACCGCGGCTGCACGATCAGCACCAACAACGAACTGGAGTGGTACCAGCCCGGCCAGGTCTCCGTGAGCGGGGGGAAACTGGCCCTCACCGCCGAGCGCCGGGCCACCCGCGGCAGCGACGGAAAGGTCTACCCCTGGACGTCCGGCATGATCTCCACCGGCCGGGACAACTGGTACGCCCGGCCACGGGAGACCTTCACCTACGGCTACTTCGAGGCGGCGGTCCGCATCCCGCCGGAGGCCGGGATGTCACCGGAGTTCTGGCTGATGCCCGCGAGCCGCTACACCCCGCCCGAGGTCGACATCATGGAGTTCCTCGGCACCACGCGCACACTGTCGATGTTCGTGCACTGGCGGAACGCCGAGGGCGCCGAGAGGAAGCAACGCCAGACCTACACGGCGGCCGGCTTTCCGGACGGCTACCACATCTTCGCGCTGCTGTGGGAGAAGGACAGGCTCGTCTGGTACGTCGACGGGGCCGAACAGTTCCGGGTGACCGCCCCCGAGCGCATTCCCCACGTGCCCATGGAGGTCATCCTCAACCTGGCCGTCGGCCTGCCCTACCCCCCGCCCCCGGGCACCGATTCGGCGCGCATGCTGGTGGACTGGGTCCGGGTCTGGCAGCGTTGACGAACCGTCAGTGACGCGTACCCCGGTGGCGCCCGGCCGATCAGACGGGTATCGCCCGGTACGGCCGCCCGGTCACCGCTCTCACCCTGCGGTAGGCCCGCCAGCCCCTCGTCCGAAGGCTCTCGGCGAACGGTGCCACGGGAGCCCCCTCACCGCCGGTCCAGAGCGCGAAGCGGTCCCGGCCGGTGTCGGCCTGGACCATGAGCCGGGCGAACCGCAGCGGGTCGTCCCGTTCCGAACTGAAGGCCGAGGCGGCCCGGATGGCGGCGGCCGACGTCCAGCCCGCCTCCCGCACCAGCGCGCGGACGGCCCGGCTGGAATAGCCGTGCGGGTAGGCGAAGGAGTCGACGCGGTGCCCGAGCGCGTCCTCGATCTGCCGCTTGCAGCCGGCCACCTCCTGACGCACCGATGCCCGGGGCAGTGTGTCCAGTTGCGGATGCGTGACGGTGTGTCCGCCGATCTCGACCCCGGCCGCGTCCAGCTCCCTGACCTGGGCCCAGCCGAGCGTCGCCATGGACGGGAACGGTCCGCCGGACGGACGCCCGTCAGAGCTCAGGGCGCCCGTGGTCACGTACAGGGTCGAGGGAAGCCCCCGCGCGGCGAGCAGCGGAGCCACCGTGGAGGCGAAGTCCGCGTATCCGTCGTCGAAGGTCAGCACCGCGGACCTCGGTGGCAGGGGAGGACCGCCGAGCAGGGCGGCGACCAACTGCCGCAACGGGACCACGCGCAGTCCGCTGTCGGCGATCATGTCCAGCTGTTCCACGAACGTGCGTCGGCTCACGGTGAACCGCGCCAGCCACGGCGGTGAGTCGTCCGACACCGCGTGATACAGGAAGACGGGTACGACGGTCATGACCCGGCCGTCGTCGCCGGCACCGCCGCTCCTCGCCGGCGCGGGGAGAAGACCTGGGAGCCCGTCGGCCGGATCGATCCGACGAGATAACCGGCGACGGTCGCGCACAGACCCCCGGACAGTGCCCCGATCGTGCGCAGCGCGCCGGGGCGCCGGATCCCGGTCAGGTTGCGGGCGAGGGCCCGCGAGATGGTCGACCGCACGTACGCACGCTCGTTGGCCAGCGCCGGTCCGCTGCCGCAGCGCCTTGCCACCAGCGCCTTGGACAGCCCCTCGATGTAGCAGCGGTTGCGGAAGTAGGCCCAGCTGGTACGGGACTCGGGGACCCGGTGCCGTATCTCGGCGGCCGGCTCGTACAGCAGGACGGCCTCCGGATCGCGGGCGGCGAGCCGCAGACACAGGTCCGTCTCGTCGCAGCTCGCCACCGGACGGCTGCCCACGCGCCCGAGGGCGTCGAGAAAGCCGCCGACAGTGATGAGTTCCCTTCTGCGGAAGGACATGTTGGCGCCGATGAAGTTGCGGACGGGGGCGGCTTGCCGGGGCTGTCCCCGGTAGGAGCAGCCCACCACCCAGTCGAATTCCGGCGGGAACCACACGGGGCGCCCGGTCACCCACCACGGCCGGACGAACCCGCCGACGCCCACCACGTGCGGGTCGCCGTAGGGCGCCAGCAGACGGCCCGTCCACCCCGCTTCAGCGGTGGCGTCGTCGTCGAGGAAGGCCACCACGTCGGTGTCGGAGATGTCGACTCCGGTGTTGCGGCCCCCGGACAGACCGCGGCGTCTCCGGTTGGGCACCACGCGGACGCCGGACAGCTCCCGTTCGGCGCGCTCCAAGAGGGCCTGGTTGTGGTCGACCACCAGCACGACCTCGTCGGCGGGCGGGTCCTGGACCAGCACCGAACCGATCGCGGCCCGCGTGTCCTCCCAGCGGTCGAGGGTGTAGGCGCAGATGACGACCGACAGGGTGGGGACGGTGCGTGCGGTGGAGAGTGCGCTGTTCATGATGAGCCTTCGGTGACGGGGACGAGCCAGCGGGACCGGGACACGATCAGGAAGGCGGCGACCAGGCACTGGGTGGCGAGCCAGGCGACGCCCGCGCCCACGAGGCCGACCACCGGCAGGAGCAGAAGGGTGAGCCCTAGCACCAGGACGCACATCGCCACCTGCAGCCACACCGCCCAGCGCAGCCGTCGCTGCGCCCGAGCCACGTCGATGGCCACGCTCAGCAGGAGGTTCGGCAGCGCGGACAGAGCCAGCAGCCGCAGCAGTGCGCTGCCTTCGGCGGCGTACGCGGCACCGAAGATCGACAGGATCTGCGGGGCCGCGACGACCAGGACAACCGTGACGCCGCCCAGCAGCAGACCCGAGTGGCGCAGGACGCGCAGGGAATGCTGCACGAGTCGTTCCGGCCCGCGCACGGACTCCGCGAGCAGTGACGTTCCCATGTTGCGGGCGATCAGGTAGGGCACGTAGGCGACGCCCCAGGCCACCGAGTAGAAGGCGCTCTGCTCGGCGCCGAGGGTGTTCAGCACGATCAGCGGGACCACGGTGAACCCGGCGACGCGGAACAGGGAGCCGAAATAGTCGGCCGCGGCGTACCCGAGCATGCGGGGCGGTGGCGGCGCGGTCACCGTCTCCCGCTCGTGCCGGGGAATGCCTCTGCCCATCAGGACGGCGTTGGCCACGATCAGCGAGACGATCAGGGCTCCCGCCCACGACAGCAGGATCCCGGAGAAGAAGCCCAGGGCCGCGCCGAGACCGAGCAGCAGTATCTTCACGAGGGCGAAGATCAGGTTCTCACCGACGACCCAGCCCGGCATGCGGACCGCGGTGAGCGCGCCGTCCTGAAGAACGAAGACGGCGTAGCCGGCGGTCGCGACCACGAAGCAGGTCGCGGTGACCGGTGTCAGCAGGAAGCCGAGTCTTGGTGAGATCACCGGTATCAACGCGAGGAACACCAGGGCCACCACCACGCTGAAGGCCGTACTCGCCGCGTAGCAGGCGAGGACCAGACGGCGGCTGCGGCGGCCGGCGGTCGGCACGAACCGCACCAGGAAGTCGTTCAGGTTGAGCTGCCCGATGCCGGTGAGCAGGAGGGACGCCATGAGTGCCGAGTAGCTCAGGCCCACGGTCTGCTCGTCGTACCAGTGCGTCGCGAAGGTCCAGAAGAAGAAGCCGAGGCCGGCGTTGACGAGGGAACTGACCGCGAGGACGTGTCCTGTGCGGAGCACGGGCTCGCCCGGGAGCGCGGCGGCGACACCGGCGCGCAGCATGCCCAGGGGCCGTCGTCGCATACCGGCGCCTCCCGCGGCCGAGTCGGTCACCCGACTGGTGTCCAAGCTGCTCACCTCGCCCGTCAGGTTCCGGCGCCGGTGAGGCGTCCGCGGAGATAGCCGCAGGGGCCGTAGACCATCCCCCGCACCTCGAGGAGCGCCAGGTGCCGGGACCAGTCGGCCTCGGGATCGGCGCCGCGGTCGCGGGACCGGGTCACGGCGTAGCGGATGCCGCGCGGCAGCCGTCGCAGCAGGGCGGGCAGCCGACGGGGGTCGCTCAGCAGCGCGCCGGTGAGATAGGCGCCGAGGCCGGCGCCGTAGCCGAAGGCCTGCGCGGCCACGGCGTCCATCGTGCGGCGATGACAGTGCCAGACGATGGCGCTCGGCTGGTAGGCGAGGGTGTGACCGGCCGTCAGGATCTCGAAGAAGGCGAGCAGGTCGTCACCGCCCCGGCCCGGGGTCCCGGCACCGGTCGCCGTGTCGAAGCCGCCCAGAGCGCGGAGCATGGTGGTACGGAACGCCATGTTGGCGCCCGAACCGAAGCGCCCGGCGGTGAACGGGAACAGCGGATCCGCCGGCGGATCGAACAGCGACCAGGTGCGCGGCACGTACCCCTTCGCGAAACCGCCCTGACGTTCGAGGGCGGTCTGGGCCTGGGTCTCCAGTTCGGCGGGCACGATCAGCCCGGTGACACAGCCGATCCGTGTGTCGTGTGCGAATGTCTCGCCCAGTGCCGAGAGCCATCCGGGGTCGACGAGCGTGTCGTCGTCCGTGAAGGCGACGACGGATCCGCGCGCCCGGCCGAGCCCGACGTTGTGGGCGCGGGCCAGCCCGGCGACGGGTTCGCGGACGTAGTGGACCCGTTCGGTGAACTCCGAGCGGACCAGGAGCTCGGTCGTGTCGTCCGCCGGGGCGTTGTCGACCACGATGATCTCGAACTCGGCATAGGTGGAGCGCAGCAGCGAGCGCAGGCAGTGTCGCAGCCTCTCCGGCCGGTCACGCGTGGCCACGACCACGCTGATGACGGGTGCCTGTCGGAGTGTGGGGCGCCGGACCCCCCTGTCCGCGGTTCCCGTCCGGTCGATGGCGCGGTGCCGGGCGAGTTGCCCGGCCAGTTCGACGTGGGCGGTCTCGGCCAGCGCCCGCCACAGGCCGTCGGGCCCCGAGGTGTCCGCGGCGCTGACCATGCCCAGGGGGCGGCCGTGCAGTCGTACGAGTGCCCGGGCCTGGCCCTGTGGATGGGCCGGCCCCCGGTCGCCCGGCAGGCGGAACTCGCCCGGACGGGCGAGGTCGATGTCGACCACCGGCACAGGGGGGCGTACGAGGGGGGAGCGGACCGGGGCGGAGTTCACGACGCGTTCCGCTCCGGCCGGGCGGCGGAGGACCGGGCGCCCGGCCGTTCCGAGAACAGGGTGCGCAGCACCCGGCGCCCGTCGGAGATGGCGTGGAGGTTCGAGCAGCCGCTGCGCCGGGGCAGTTCCAGGCTGGGGACCTCGGCGATGCGCAGACCGGAGCGGAGGGCGTGCACGATCATCTCGGCCTCGATCTCGAAACCGGCGGCGTGCAGGTCGAGCTGGTCGAGGAAGCTGCGCCGGAAGGCGCAGAAGCCGTAGCAGAGATCGGTCAGGCAGGCGTCGTACAGCCGGTTGGCGGCGAGCAGGAGCACGTGGTTGCCCATCTTGCGGATGGGGGTGATGTCGAGCGAGCCGCCGCCCGCGACGAACCGCGAGCCCTTGACGAAGTCGTAGCCGTGGTCGAGGAAGTGCACGAAGTGGGGGATCTCCGCCGGTGACATGCTGCCGTCGGCGTCCATCATCACCACGTAGTCGCCCTTGGCCTCCAGGAAGCCGGTGCGCAGCGCGTTGCCCTTGCCGCGGCCGTTCTGCCGCACGTTGCGCACGGTCGGCAGGCAGTGCTGCGCCATGGGCACGGTGGCGTCGGTGGAGTCGCCGTCGACGAGGATGACCTCGTCCACGCACGCCGGGATCTGATCGAAGACCCACGCGATGTTGCGCGCCTCGTTGAGGGCCGGGACGACCAGGCTGACGGTGGCCTGTGCTCCGGCTTCCCGCTCGTTACCGATGATCGGGTCGTTGTACATGATCATGCATCTCCGAGTGCGCCAATACGGCATATGTTTACGACGTATATCTACACCTTTACCCGATTTGTCGGCGACGTCAAGCGAGCGGCGGCGTTCTTCGGGAGACTCGGAAACCGCCCCCGCCGGGCGGGCGGGGGCGGATCCGCCCTTCCGGGCGCGTGGGACTGCCGCGAAGCCCTCACCTGGACCGTTGCGGCACCTCGGCGAGGCCGCCGCGGCGCCTCACTCGGATGCGGGCGGCTCGGACCGGCCGGTGTCGGCCGTCCGCGCGTCCGGGTCCGTGACACCCGGAGGCTCGCGGCGCGGGCCTCTGCGGGGCCGGGGCAGCAGGGTCAGGGCGGATGTGGCGGCGGCGAGCGCGAGCAGCGCCCGGGTGACGGTGAACGTGCCGCTGAGGAACAGGGGCTCAGTGACGAGCACCGCCATCGAAAGGCTGAGCGCCAGGGTCAGGACACCCGTCTCCAGAACCGCGGTGCGGTCCGTGAGCCGCAGCCCGCCCGACCGGGCCCACCGCGTGGCCGCCAGGCCGGGACAGGCGAGCAGGAACGCCGTCGTCACCATGGCGCGCAGGACCAGGGCGTCCGGCAGGAGGGTGACCACGGCCAGGGTCACCCAGCCGGACAGCGCGAGTCCCCAGCGCAGGGAGGTCATGGCCCGGCTCAGCTCTTCGCGCCCTGATACCGGTAGACCACCGCGTCCTTGCTGCGGTAGACGGGGATGTAGCCCGGGGTTTTCGACAGGGCCGAGTCCAGGCGCTGCACGGTGCCGCCGGGCAGGATCCCCCTCTGGTAGAGGTCGGCGGCCTGGGCCCGGCTCAGGATGATGAAGGCGGGCTGTTGCGGGCTGGCCCCCTGGATGAACCCCTCCAGGCCCTTCACCGGATCGTTCACCAGGCGCCGCCGGTCGCCGATGTCCTGCTCGTCCATCTGCACCTGGGGGTTCTCGTCGTAGCGCAGGTACAGGCCGGGCACGGCCGACGTCAGCGAGACGATGGTGGATCCGGGAGGAGCGGTGGCCGCGACGAAGCGGCCGGCCGCCACCTCCTCCTTCGTGAAGTAGTTCGCCGATTCCTTGCCGTAGTAGCCGAACATGAGTCCCCCGAGCAGGGCGAGCATCAGCGGATAGGCGGCCAGCGTCTGGACCAGTGGCCGCCTGCTCCGCCGGAGAAGAAGGGCCGCGATCAGGAGCGAGGCCGCGGGCAGGGCGAAGAGATAGGCACGAAAGATCATCTCGCCGCCGTAGGCATTCGCCGTCAGCAGCGGCAGCGGGGCCACGACGAGCAGCGGCAGGCCGGTGCGGCGGACCCACGGGCGGGCCAGGAAGGCGATGACCGCGAGGGCGAAGACCGCGGCGGACAGGCCCCGGTCGACCCAGGACACCACGACCTGCCCCGGGGCCGCGGTGCCGAGGGCGGCCAGTCCGGAGACCACGTTGGTGTCGGGTTTCAGGAGGGAGCCCAGAAAGTCGCCCAGGTTCTGCGAGAGGTAGGGGCGGGCGACGGTGGCGTCCCAGATCACGGCCAGCAGCGCCGTACCGGCCAGGACGGGCAGCACGACCCGTCGGTTGCGCCGCGGAAGCGACAGCGCCACCAGCGCGCTGATCAGCATGAGCGGTGTCAGCGGGTGTGAGGAGATGATGACGGCCGCGATCACCATGACCGCCACGAAGCGGCCGACGGGCCATCGGCCCGCGCCTGTGCCGTCCGTCCGGTACAGCGCCGAGGTGGGCAACTGCCCCATGACCAGGGCGATCACCGTCACGAAGAGCAGGAACGCGAAGGCCTGGGGGGCGAAGTAGTCCTGCCCCACCCACGAGCACGAGTAGTAGACCCACGCCGCCCCCCAGATCAGCCTGCGGTCCCGTGTCACCGTCCGGTAGAGCAGCAGCAGGGGAGCGAGCAGCACGGCGTTGAAGACGGGCGGGGTCCACGTCGCGTAGCCGAGCGCCGAATGCAGGCCGGTGGCCTGGAGGAAGAACGCGTTGAGGTCGAAGAAGCCGGGCCACTGGTTGTAGATGGCGAGCTTGTCCGCGTGGGGTACGTCGCCGTGGTGGCGGATCACCGCGTCGACGACCGCGACGTGTTTCCACGCCCAGCTGTAGCGCAGGTTAGGGTAGAGCAGTGTGGGGGTCGCGTGGATGACGGCGATCAGCCCCAGGACGTATCCCGCGAACCATCCACCGCCGGTTCGGCGGTCGCCCAGTGCCAGGCAGAAGCCGAGGGCGAGCAGGCCGAGGGTGACCCAGAAGAGAACCGGCAGCACCTGTAGCAGACCGTAGTCGCGCATTCCGGCGAGATCCACATGGCGCAGGGACAACAGCCAGAGGGTGAGGGCCGCGGGAAGGATCAGGCGTGTCGCCCACTGGAGTGGCGTGGTCCGCTCGGAGGGGCGCCGCTCACCGGTGGCGGTTCCGGGCCGCCGGGCCACGGCGCTGGTGAAGGACGCCACGCGCCCGCCTGTCAGCGTCTGGAGCTTGCCCATGAAGAGGTCTCCCGGAGAACCGGTGCTCCCACGACGGCCCTCATGACGCTTGACGCCGACTCCTCGAGGCGACCGGCCGTCCTTCCACCGCGGCCATCCTTCCACCGCGGCCGACAGGGGCGTTGACTCGACGCATGTGACACCTTCCGGATCCGGCCTGTCGGTCTCCCGCCCGGCGTGACGGCCATCGGCGGCACGGCCGTCGGCACTCTCGCTCGTCCGCCCGGATCAGCGCCGGATGTCGACCAGCAAGAGGTATCAATACCGATTGTGACGGTATTTCCGATTGCTGCAAGTGGCAGCTCGCGGCGACCACACGCGGCGCGCGTCGAAACGGTGCCCGGACGGAGAGCGGTGAAGCGGCAAGTGAGAGGCGTGCGACCGAGGCCCGGACACCTTCTGGCGAGAGGGCTCCTCGCGTTGGCGAGCGTGATGGCGATGCTCTTGACGACAGTGGGCTGTGACGGTTCACCGGCCCGGTCCGGACTTCCCCGTCCGGACCACATCGTCGTGGTGATCGAGGACGACCAGTCGTACGACGCCGTCATCGGCAACGTGGAGGCGCCGTACCTCAACCAACTGGCCCGGCGGGGCGCCTCGCTCACCCAGTTCTACGCCCTCACCCATCCCGGTCAGCCCAACTACCTGGCGCTCTTCTCGGGCTCCTTCCTGGGAGTCGACGACGATTCCTGTCCGCACGCGCTCACGTCGCGGAATCTCGGCACTCAACTTCTCCAGTCCGGCCGGACCTTCGTGGGCTACGCGCAGAGCATGCCGCGCGTCGGTTTCACCGGCTGCGCCGCCGGTCCCTATGTGCGCCGGCACAACCCCTGGGTGAACTTCGACAACCTTCCCGCGTCCGGCAACCGCCCGTGGAGCGACTTCCCTCGCGACTTCGCGGATCTGCCGACGGTCGCGTTCGTCGTCCCGGACCTCGAACACAACATGCACGGAGGCCATGTGCGGCAGGGGGACACCTGGCTGCGGAACAGTCTCGGCGGCTACGCCGACTGGGCCATGACCCACAACAGCCTGCTCGTCGTCACCTGGGACGAGGACGATTCGAAGGGACCCAACCACGTCCCGACCGTCCTGGTGGGTGAGCATGTCCGGCAGGGCGGCCATGCCCAGCCGAACAATCAGTTCGGGCTGCTGCGCATGATGCTGGACGCGTACGGCCTCGGACCCCTCCATCACAGCGCCGACGTGGAACCCGTCGACGTGGGGTGACCACGGGGAGGGGACGTGGGGTGACCGCGGGAAGGGACGCGGGGTGACCACTGGAAAGAGACGTGGGGTGACCGCAGGAATGTGGAGACCTCAGGGGTCCTGAAAGCGGATCAGGCGCTTCACAGCCGTCCGCAGCCGGCGGTCGGCCGCCGAGACGGGAAGGCGTTCCCGCAGGAGGCGCGGGGAGGGGAAGCTCTCCGCCCCGAACCCCGCCTTGAACTCGGCGAGGGAGGACTGCGGGGCGGACTCTCCCATGTCGAACGTCCGGCAGTCCGCATCGCACGCGTCCTCGATCGCCAGCCGGTAGAGCAGGGGGACGGCTCGGACCGGATGTGCCAGTTCCCGGTCCATGGCGCTGCGCCACATCTTGGCGTGAGCGCCATGGCGCAGGACGATGCACGCCCCGGCGGGCTCTCCGGCCCGCCAGGCAATCCAGATCGCGCACCCCTCACCGAACCGGGCGGCCACCTCTTCGAGCCGCCGTACAGGGAACTCCCGCGTTCTGCGCCAGCGGGCCAACGCCAGCGGCTCATGCTGCTGTTCGGCCCAGCGCACGATCGACTTCCGGTACAGGTGGTAGAAGGCGGGAACGAGCCTGCCGGTACGATCCACCTCGACCTCGACGTCCGAGCGCTCGGCACGGCGCACCTCGCGCCGCATACGACGTCCGAAGCGCCGCTCCCAGACGACGCCGAAGCCGCCGTCGAGGTCCACCATCTGCGTCATGTGGGGCTGGAGGCGGAAGCCTGTCGCGGCGTTCGCCCAGACGGCCTGGTCCGCAGGCCGCAACCGCACACCGACCCGTAGCGCGCGCTGCCGTGCGAGATCGGCGAAGACCACGCGGGCTTCCGCCGGACTCACGCTCTCCGGGCACACCGGTCCTCCGATGCCCCACTGGGCCGGCCAGGACTCCTCGGCGTCCAGAATCCGCGGGCGATGCCGCCTGCCGACGAGGGGGAGGACGAGCCGATGGCCCCGCTCGAACTCGTAGAGACGGCTCGCGTCGCGGTACGGCCCCGTGGCGCACAGGCAGTCAAGCCACAGCGGAGTCTGGCTGGGGTTGGTGTCCGGGTCCGCGCCCGCCAACTCCCACCAGACGTCACGCGGAGCCGGTGTGATGATGTGTGCGAGACCGGCCGGCGTGTCGACCAGGAGCTCAGCGGGTGCGTTCACGGGCCTCTCCTGCCGGGCGCACGGGCCCCGCGAGGACGACGCTCGCGGACCGAGGACCCACGTACCCCATGTCCGATGCTAGGCGGGGCACCCCGGCAGGGCATCTCGGTGGACCGGGGGCCACTGGTCCTTGGCCCGGGGCGCCGCTCGTCCTTGCCCCGGGGCGTCGCTGGTCCTTGGACCGGATCGTCACTCGCCCATGGACTGGAACGTCACCCATTCCTGGACGGCACGTCCCTCGTCAATGGACCCGGGATGGCACTCGTCCATGTGGCGCGTCACTCGTCCTTGAAGCCGATGAGACGCTTCACCGCAGTTCGCAAAAGCCGATCGCCCGCTGTCAGGGGAAGCACTTCCCTGCGGTAGCCGAACGAAGGGTAGCCGCGAGCGCCGAGCCGTTCCTTGAAAACGCTGACCGAGGAGTCAGGGGCGGAGTCGCCGAAGTGGTAGAAGCGGCAGCCGGCCGCACAGGCATCCTCGATGGCGAGCTTGTGGAGCAGTGTGGTGGCGCGAATCGGATTGGCCACTTCCTTGACCATGCCACTGCGCCAGTACTTGGCGTGAGGTCCCTGGCGCAGCACCATGATGGCCGCCACGGGCTGACCCTGGTACGACGCCAGCCACACGGCGCACGACTCGGTGAACGTCTCGGCGACGGTCTGGAATTTGTGCAGCGGGTCGATCCGGTTCCTGCGCCAACGAGCGAGCGCCAGAGGCTCGTTCGCCTGCTGCGCCCAACGGGCGATCGAGTGCTGGTAGAGCGCGTAGAAAGCCGGCACCAGGCGTCCGGTGCGGTCGACCTCCACGTCGACTCCTGCCTTCTCGCCCTTGCGCACGGCGGTTCTGACCGAGCTTTTGAAGCCTCCCCAGACGTCGCCGAAACCGCCGTCGAGGTCCAGGACGTACGTCGTGTGAGGCAAGGTGGTGAAGCCCGACGGCACCGAAGCCAGCCACACGGGGTCCGCGTTCGGCCCGAACCGCACGGACACGCGATTCGAGCGGAGGCGGGACAGATCCCCGAAGACGGCGCGCACTTGCTCCGGGGCGGGCGCCCGGGCGGCGACGGGAGCTCCGATGCCCCACTCGGACGGCCAGGCGTCCTGGGCGATGAGGCGGGCAGGCCAGCCGCGTCGGCGGGCCAGTGGGACGACGATCCCGCCGGAATTGCCGAATTGGTAAAAGCGACTTGCGTCGTCAAAGTGATCCGTCGTGCAAATGCAGTCCATCCAGCGCGGGGTCTGGGTAATCAATGCCTCGTCGCTCTCGTCGACCAGGCGCTGCCATTCGTCCCGGGGCGCCGGAGTCGTTACATCGAGACGGTCCCAGGTCGACTTCACTCGTCAAGGGTGCTCTGCCGCTCATCGGGCCGCATCTCGGGCGCGGCCACCGGTCGTTCGGCTGCCGGCGGAGTCGCCGGATCAGGTACGCCGTCACGGCTCCGGCCGGGACGCACCCGCCGCAGTGACGGGCGGGGCCCGTCCAGGCGCGGTGGCGTTGAGATGCGCGGCAACCTTCGATTTTCCCCTCTAATGCCAAATTGTGCAATATCAATATAAAAGGTATATTGCTGCTGGCGTGACAATGCAATCGACCGAATATCGTCAGTCGACAGAGGTAGCCGTGGACCAGTTGGCCGGAACTCAGACCTCCACGCGCATGGTGCGCCTCCACCAGCGATTTCCCTCGCTTCGAATGATGCGCGACGCGCGTCGCCTGCTCGACGACGGGATCGACCTGGTTCGCCTCAAGCTCGACGCGCTGCCCGACGGCATCTACCAGCCGGTCCCGGGCATTCGCGTGCGAAGGGCCAAGCGGTCCGTCGGTACCGGTTCGCGATGGGCGGCGATGGAACCGGTTGTCGAGCGGCTCGGGGTGGAGAGCGCGCTGGATGTGGGCGCCAACGTCGGCTACTTCCCGATCAAGCTGGCCCAACGCGGGACAGCCTCGGTCGCGTTGGAGTCGGATCCGAAATGTGTCCGGACGGCGATGACGGCGGTGCGACGGAACCAGCTGGACAACGTGGCCGTGATGAGCCTCGAGTTCCGTCCTGACACGCTCGGCCTTCTGCCGGCGACCGACTGCACCCTCCTGCTGTCGCTGTGGCATCACCTGGTGCGGGAGCTGGGTCTCGACACCGCCACGGATCTGCTTCGCGGGCTCTGGGACCGGACCGGCAAGGTGATGTTCTTCGACAGCGGCGAGGACGAGATGCCCGAGTCGTTCGGACTGCCGCGCATGGTGCCGACGCCTGATGCCTGGCTCACGGAGTACCTGGAGAAGACCTGCGCCGGAGGGCGAGTCGAACACCTCGGCCGGCACCGCGCCTTCGACGCCGGCGGTCTGCCCACGGACCGGGCACTCTTCGCCGTGATCCGGGAAGTGCCGGACGCGTAGGAGGCGTTGACCACCTCCGACGTACGAGGTGTGACCCGCTCGCCCCGGGCGGTTGCCACGTTCCAACATGCGATGCCGGTGGACCCGTTGGAGCGACGGTCGGGCGCGGTGCGGTGCCGTGCGGTGCCCTGCCGTGCGGTGCCGTGCGGTGCCCTGCCGTGCCGTGCCGCGCGTCCCCGTCGGTCGGAGGCCGTGCGCCGGCGTGGCGCGAAGGGCGCCTGACGGGCAACTTGCCTGTCGGACGCCCTTCTCCCGTCCCAGAAGACGGCCCGGCCGTCGCGGCTGTGCCTAGAAGAAGCCCAGCTTCTTGGGTGAGTAGCTCACCAGGAGGTTCTTCGTCTGCTGGTAGTGCTCCAGCATCATCTTGTGGTTCTCGCGGCCGATGCCGGACTGCTTGTATCCGCCGAATGCGGCATGTGCCGGATACGCGTGGTAGCAGTTCGTCCAGACGCGGCCGGCCTGGATGGAACGCCCCGCCCTGTAGGCGGTGTTGACGTCCCGCGTCCACACGCCGGCGCCGAGTCCGTACAGCGTGTCGTTCGCGATCTTGATGGCGTCGTCGAAGTCGTCGAAGGACGTCACCGAGACGACCGGGCCGAAGATCTCCTCCTGGAAGATCCGCATCCGGTTGTCGCCCTCGAAGATCGTCGGCTGGACGTAGTAGCCGCCCTTCAACTCCCCGTCGTGCTCGATGCGTTCCCCGCCGGTGAGGATCCTGGCGCCCTCCTGCCGGCCGATGTCCAGATAGGAGAGGATCTTCTCCAGCTGGTCGTTGGACGCCTGGGCGCCGATCATCGTGTCCGTGTCGAGCGGGTTGCCGGGCTTGATGAGCTCGGTGCGGGCGACCGCCGCCTCCATGAACTCGCCGTAGTGGCCGCGCTGGACGAGGGCGCGCGAGGGGCACGTGCACACCTCGCCCTGGTTGAGCGCGAACATCGTGAAGCCTTCGAGGGCCTTGTCGCGGAAGTCGTCGTTCTGCGCCCACACGTCGTCGAAGAAGATGTTCGGGGACTTCCCGCCCAGCTCCAGCGTCACCGGCTTGATGTTCTCCGAGGCGTACTGCATGATCAGCCGCCCCGTGGTGGTCTCACCCGTGAACGCGACCTTCGCCACCCGCGCGCTGGAGGCCAGGGGCTTGCCCGCCTCCACGCCGAAGCCGTTGACGATGTTCACCACGCCCGGCGGGATCAGATCCGCGATCAGGCTCATCCAGTAGTGGATGGACGCCGGCGTCTGTTCGGCCGGTTTGATGACGACCGCGTTGCCCGCCGCCAGCGCCGGAGCGAGCTTCCACACCGCCATCAGGATGGGGAAGTTCCACGGGATGATCTGCGCGACCACACCCAGCGGCTCGTGGAAGTGGTACGCGACGGTGTCGTCGTCGACCTCGCTGAGCGAACCTTCCTGAGCGCGGATCGCCCCCGCGAAATACCGGAAGTGGTCGATCGCGAGGGGGATGTCGGCCGCCAGCGTCTCGCGGACCGGCTTGCCGTTCTCCCAGGTCTCCGCGACCGCCAGCTTCTCCAGGTTCGCCTCCATCCGGTCGGCGATCTTGAGCAGGATGTCGGCACGCGCGCCCACCGAGGTACGCCCCCACGCGGGTGCCGCCGCGTGTGCCGCGTCCAGCGCGCGCTCCACGTCCTCGGCGGTCCCTCGCGCGACCTCCGTGAACGGCTGCCCGTTCAACGGGCTCGGGTTCTCGAAGTACTGCCCGCGAGCCGGCGCCACGTACTCCCCGCCGATGAAGTGGTCGTAACGCGCCTGGTAGGAGACGATCGCGCCTTCGCTGCCGGGCGCCGCGTAACGGGTCATGCTGGTTGCCTCCCGGAGAAGCGCTGCCCGCCGTCGGGCAGCTCTCGCCGCGAGGCTAGGAACCCGGACGTTGCAACGACGTTGCGCGGCCCCGCGATCACCGTGGCACCTCGCGAATCGCCGCCCGGCTACGGCTGCCTCGCATACTGCCGCCCTGCAACTCCAGTCCCGCAACCCCAACTCCGCCCCGCCCCGGTGCCGCCCCGCCCCGCAACTCCGGTCCCGCGACCCCGGCCCCGCCGCGCAGACGGGACCGCGCCCCATGACGTCAGCGCGGCCGCGGGCGCACCCGGACGTCGCGTGCGGAGTGCGCCCATCCGGCCGGCGCCCCCTGTTCGGACTCCAGCTCCGCCACCCGCGCGTGCACGGCCGCCGCCGGGCGAAGCGCGGACAACGCCCGCCAGACGTCGAGATCGTCCTCGCCCCAGGGCGCACGGGCCCAGTCCGCCAGCAGATCGGGGTCCCGCCGCGCGATGATCGCCGTCCGCAGCCCGTCGGCGAGCCTGCGCCGCAGCCGTGCCACCGCCGGTGCCGTCGAACCCGGCAGCAGCGGGCCCGCGTACACCGCCGCGGCCGCCGTCACAGCGCCGGTACCGAGCCGCCGCTCCACAACCGCCGCATCGGACTCGACCGGCCGGGTCAGCCGGTAGGGACGCGAACCCAGCAGCCCCGGGCCGAGGATCCTGCGCAGCCGCGCCAGCTCGGCCCGCAGCGTCACCGGAGTCACCGACTCGTCCTCGTACAGCGCGCACTGCAACTCGTCGCCCGTCAGACCTTCGGGATGCCGGGCCAGCAGCACGAGGATCTCGCTGTGCCTGCGGCTCAGTCTGATCTTCCGCCCGTCCGCTACCAGTTGGGCCTCGTCGCGTCCGAGGGCGGTCAGCTCGAGGGAGTCGGCCAGGGCACGCGGCGGTGCGAGCAGCGCCAACTGAGCCTCCGCGGCCCGTGCCACCGCCTGTACGAAGCCGAGGCTGTGCGGATGCGCGAGCCCGTCCCCGCCGGTGATGTCCACCGCGCCGAGCACCCGTCCGGTGCGCGGATCGTGCACGGGGGCCGCCGCGCACGTCCAGGGCTGCACCCGCCGGATGAAGTGCTCGGCCGCGAACACCTGCACCGGACGGTCGACGGCGACCGCCGTGCCCGGCGCGTTGGTTCCGACCGCCGACTCCGACCACCGCGCGCCCGGCACGAAGTTCATCCGTCCGGCCTGCCGCCGTGTTCCCGGATGGCCCTCGACCCACAGGAGCCTGCCCTGCGCGTCGCACACGGCCAGAAGATGCTCCCCGTCCGCCGCGAACGTCCCCATGAGTTCCCGGAACAGCGGCATCACCCGCGCGAGCGGATGCTCCGCCCGGTAGGAACCGAGCTCCCCGTCCATGAGTTCCACCCTCGCGGTGCCCTCCGGAACGACTCCGGCCCGCGCCGACCGCCGCCACGATTCCGCCACCACGGCACGCACCGGCCGCGGCACCGTGCCGGCCTCGGTGAACGACTCGTACGCGCGGCGCAGCAGCCGACCCCGCTCGGCGGGATCGGTCCCCGGTTCCAGGGCCACCCAAGGATCGGTCAACTCGGCCTCCCGGAAGGCGATGCGACTGGGTCCCATCGTCACTCCCGGTGCGGGCCTGGACAACCCGTGTGACGCTCTCCTTCCGCCGGGTGCCTCGCGGCGTGCCCACCCGGTGCCACGAGAGCGCCCCTGTTCAGGCGAAGTTGACGAGTCTGATGTAGCGCGTCCAGTCCCAGTTCGGCCCGGGATCGGTGTGGTCGGTGCCAGGCACCTCGTAGTGACCGAGGATGTGGGCGCGGTCCTTGGGGATCCCGTACTGGTCGCAGATCGCGGCGGTGAGCCTGGCCGACTCCTCGTAGAGCGCGTCGGTGAAGTAGGCGGGCCGGTCCACCCAGCCCTCGTGCTCGATGCCGATGCTTCTGGTGTTGTAGTCCCAGTTCCCCGCGTGCCAGGCGACGTCGCGCTCCCTCACACACTGGGTGACATGGCCGTCGGCCGAGCGCACGAGATAGTGCGCGGACACCTTCTTCTGCGGATTCTGGAAGATGGACAGGGTCGTGGCATATGTGGCCTGGGTGACGTGGATGACCACGTAGTCGAGTTCGTAGCTGTAGGGGCGGTCGGAGGCCGTGTAGTTGGAGCTGGTTGCCGGATACCAGTCGGCGCCCGGGTAGTCGACGGCGGCCGGCTGCGCGGCCGCCTTGACATCGGGGAGCAATGCGTAGGGCAGGGCCGCGAGGGCTGCGCCCTTGAGCAGCCGCCGGCGGCTCGGGAACGACCGTGCTCGCTCCATGGAGAGTTGGCCTTTCGTAGGTGGGGGTTGGGGCCGTGGATCCGCAGCCCGTAACCGGGCAGTTCGGGGCGTGTGTCGGAAACGGGGCACCGGTCCGAATCCCTGTCGCGCGTGGGCCGCGCGATCAGTGCCGGAACGCCGCGGCCGTCTCGCGCAGGCGGGCGTGAAGTCCGCGATGGGTCTCACGCGCGGGCAGCCATTCCTTGCGCAGCTTGGCGACGCACGTGTAGTTGGTGTCGCAGACGTTCGCGACGGGAGACTCGACCGTCTGCGTCGCGAACTGGTACGCGTCCAACTCGCTGAACCCGTAGTCCCGCACCAGCCACTGCACGAGGTCGAGCTGGGATATCCGGAAGGCGTCCTCCAGAGGGCGCGCCGAGCCGGTCGAGATGATGTGGGTGTCGGACTCGATGCGCGGCCAGGGAGTGACGACTCCCTTGAGGAGTTCGACGATCACCACCGTGTTCATCGCACACTCGACGGCGACTCCGCAGGTCTCGCCCTCCCCCTGACGGGCGTGCCCGTCGCCCAGGCTGAGCAGGGCGCCTTCGACATTCACCCCCAGATAGCAGGTCACTCCGGCGCGCATCTCCGGCGTGTCCATGTTCCCGCCGTGCGCGTCGGGCACCAGCGCGGAGCGCACCTCCAGGTTCGCCGGCGCGACACCCACGGTGCCGTGCATCGGATCCATCGGCAGTTCGATCCGGATGTCGCTGTCCCGCGCGCTGAACAGCGCGGTCCGCCGGTCCCGGTCGAGCTGCCAGATCCACACCGTCTCCGGCAGCGGCGGCTGAAGGGACGCTGTGGTGTGTGTGGAGGTCAGCGCGCCGAAGAGCGGAACCGTCGTGGACGCCGCCCAGTCGCGGGCCGGTTCGATCGAGACGAAGTGGACCGCGACCGTGTCACCCGGCTCCGCTCCCTCCACATGGAAGGGGCCGGTCTGCGGATTGAGGAACGGGAACTCGCAGACCTCGGAAACCAAGTCCTTCTCGGACCGCACCCGTCCGGCGAAGCAGTCCTCGGTGTAGAGATCGAGCACCGTGCCCGGCGCGATGCGTGCCACGGGTGGCGCGCCGCCGAACGTCCAGGCGAACTCGCCGGGCGTGGGGCGCACGGTCAGGATCCGGGGGTCGCTCATGGCTGCACGGCTCCGCTCTGTGAAGGGGCGGGGGTCGAGGTCTCGTCGAGGTGGACACGGGCGGTCTCGGCTATGCGCTCCGGGTGGCGGCGCAGCAGAAAGATCAATATCACGACGCCGGCCGACATCCAGACACCCACGACCGGCCCGGCGTACGACACGGGAGACGTCAGCTCGGTCACGAAGTCGAAGACCGGCAGGCCCGCCGCCGTCAGCAGCGCGGGAACGAACGCGACGATCCCGAGCAGCGGGAACACCAGATGCCGAACGGGGTTGAACAACTCGCGCCTGCGGCGCAGGAAGTAGCCCGCACAGGCGAGATCGACCGCGATGTACACACCGATCACCACGGTGACGATCACTGTTGCGAGGAGGAGGAACGCGGTCACAGGGTCGTACGAGAGACCGAGTCCCAGCATGACCGCCACGGCCACGGCGCACTGCACGGCCACCCCGGCCGCGGGGGAGCGGTGTCTCGGGTGCACGCGCGCGAAGAGCGCGGGGAGGACCCGAATCCGGGCCAGGGCGAAGGCTGTTCTGGTGGAGACGGTGGCGCACGCGTTGGCGTTGGCGATCGTGGAGTTGACCACCGCGAGGAACACGAGCACCCAGAACAGTCCGAACGAAGCCCGTGCCACTCCCTCCCACGAGGACGCACCGGAGGCCCCGAATCCCGCGAACCGGTCCGGACCGAAGTACACCGACATGGCGTACGTCGTCAGGACGTAGACGAGACCGATGGCGAGGGCCGCGCCGAGTACGGCCCGGTGCATCGTGCGGCGCGGATCCTTGGTCTCCTCCGCGAGCGGGGCGGCCGCCTCGAACCCGGCGAAGGCGAGCACGGTGTACACCGATCCCGCGAAGACGCCGCCGATGCCGTCGTAGCCCGCGGCCGTGTGGGAAGTGCCGAACACCGACAGTGTGTTGTTCCCGCCGGCTCTGACGATCAGCCACACCGCGAAGACCAGGAAGACCAGCACCTCGAAGACGCCGAGGACGGTACCGAACCTCGCCGAGGCGCGTACGCCCCAGTAGCCGGCCACCGCGATGACCACCGCGCCCGCGAGCGACCAGGGCCACCAGAGATCGTCCGGGTACGAGGACCATTCCTGGTGCAGTGTGCCCGCCGTGGTGAATCCGAGCTGAAGGAGGAGCAGTGGTGGCACCAGGGCCTCGACGAACACATAAGCCCAGCCCACGAGGAATCCGACGGACGGATGCAGCCCCTGCGCCGAGTACGTGGCCACCGACCCGGCGGCGGGCATCTCGCGTGCCAGCTCGGCCACGCACGACGCGGTGAACAGACAGGCCACCAGGGCGATCAGCACGGACAGCGGCAGACTGCCGCCCGCGAACGCCGCTCCCGACGGGATCGACGCGGCGACCGCCGCTGCCGGCGCCATCGCCGTGATGCTCTGGAACAGGACCTCGCGCAGGCCGATCGCCTCACGCCGAAGACCCGGAACCGCCTCCTCCGACATCACCTGAACCCCCGATCCGACCGGAACACAGCCATCGGCAGAACGGCTGCGCCTCGCGTGAATTACGGTACGGCGCTTGCCGGTTGGGCAGGAAGAGCCAGGCGCGAGTCCGTGGACGGCCCCCGGATTGTGGACAACACGATCACCCGCAAGGGGGAATGCCCTCGGTGCGGTGCCCGGCCATCGATGTGTCACGACGGAGCGGCCGGGGAGGTCCGTGAGGGGGGCATCCGCCGAGGGATGCCTTGTCTCTGAGGGGAACGTCCGCCGTGGGATGCCCGGTCCGTGAGGGGGACGGCCTCCTTGGGATGCCTGGCCATCGGCCTGTCACGCCGGAGCAACCGGCGACGTCTGAAGCGAGCAGGCTTTTCGGACGATGCCCGAGCACCGACCCGTCCCGGCGGTGCACGGCGAGGTCCGTCACGCAGGTCTTGGCGGCGCACGTCAGGCCGTTCCACCCGACGTTCGTCTGGGGCTGCGCGCTCGACGCATGTCCGGGGCTGCGCCCAGGAGACGTCAGGCGTTCCGCCTACGACCGCCCCGCCACCGCCACCGCCGCCGGGTCGTCGAGCACTGCGCGTACGACCGAATGCGCCGCACCGAGCAGCGGCCCCTCGGATCCCAGGCGGGAGACGGACACCGGGCAGGCAGGACCCGCCGTCCGCCGCGCCAACTCGCCCTCCAGCGAGGGGAGCAGCCAGGGCGCGAGCCCGGCGAGGGCCCCGCCGAGCACGACTGTCTCCGGGTCCAGCAGGTTGACCGCCCCGGTCAGGGCGATCCCGAGGGCGGTGCCGGCATCGCGCAGGGCGCGGTGTACGTCCGGATCGCCGTCGGCGGCGCGCCGGGACAGCAGCCCGACCCGGTCCTCGCCCGATTCGAGACCGGCGGCACGCAGAACGGCTTCCTCGCCCGCATACTGCTCGAGGCACCCGCGTCCGCCGCACGGGCACTCCGGCCCCTCCGGACGCACGGGAACATGGCCCAGTTCGCCCGCGAAACCACGGGTCCCGCGCAGCAGCCGCCCGTCCACCAGCACCGCGGCACCGATACCGATCTCCGCGGACACGTGCAGGAAATCACGCGGGGTCGTCTCACCGAGCCAGAGTTCCGCCAGACCGCCGAAGTTCGCCTCGTTGTCCACGGTCAGGGGCCACTCGGCGGGCAGCAGCTCACCGAGGTCCGTGTCGTGCCAGTCGAGGTTCGGGGCCCGGACCACCGTCCGGGCGTCGCGTGCCACGAGTCCGGGGACGGCGACGGCGAGGCCGGCGGGCCACAGCCCTTCCCGTTCGGCCTCCGACACGACCTGGCGTATCAGGGCCGTCAGCTCCTCGATCACGGGCCCGGCCGGCCGACCGCGGTTCGTGCCGTGGCGTACGGCGCGGGCCCGCACGGCGCCCCGGAGATCGACCGCGCACACCGCGAGATGGTCGACGCCCACCTCCGCGCCGATCCCGGCGGGGCCGTGCCCGCTGACGGCGAGCGCCGAGCCGGGCCTCCCCACTCGGCCAGGCCGCTCGGGCCCCAGTTCCTCGAGAAGCCCCGTGCGGATCAGTTCGTCGACCAGCGTGGACACGGCCGCCCGGGTCAGACCGATGTGGGAGGCGACGGCGGCACGCGACAACGGTCCCTCGTCGCTGACGGTGTGCATGACCCGGGAGAGGTTGCGACGGCGCATGCCCTGCTGCGTGTCCGGCAGCCGTTGGCCGGAACCGCTCGGATGGGCCTCGTGCAGCGGTGCTGTCATGCTTCCGTCGATCCTCGTCCGGCCGTCCCGTCGGCCTGTCTCGGTGCCCGTCCCACCGTGGCGGCCCCACGGCGAGCGGGCCCACCGGGCCGTCCCGGCCGGCACCGCTCACGCGGGACGCGGTGCCACTCGGTGAGAACCGGGGCAGCACACCTGGTCAAGGTCAGTTCCTGTTCGGCGCCCGTTCGAGCAGCGGGGCCGCGTCGGAGAGTACCTCGCTGATCCGCGCGAGCGTCTGTTCGTCCCGCTCCACGGCATCGAGCACCGGCCCGCGAGCGGTGCCCCAGCGCCTGGCCACCGCCGCCGGGTCCTCGCCCGTCAGGAGGCCCGCCGCCTGGGCGGCGGCGCCCAGCGCGACCAGTTCCCTGGCCTCGGGCACCTGCACGGGCCGGCCCGAGAGACGGCGAACGGTCTGCTGCCAGGCCTTGCCCCGCGCCCCGCCGCCGATCAGCAACAACGGCGTCGAACGGTCCGCGTCCGCGTCCAGTACGAGATCGAGGGCGCCGAGCAGGGAGTACACGGCGCCGTCGTACGCGGCCTGGAGCAGTTGGCCCCCCGACGTGTCGTGGCGGAGCCCGTGCAGCAGCCCCGAGGCATGCGGCAGGTTCGGTGTGCGCTCGCCGTCCAGATACGGGAGGAACGTCACCGAGGATCCGGGCTCGACGGCCTCGCGGTCGAGCCCGAGCAGGGCGGCGAACCGGTCGACGGCCAGCGTGCAGTTCAACGTGCAGGCCAGCGGAAGCCAGTCGCCGCGCGCGTCCGCGAATCCTGCCACCGTGCCGGTCGGGTCGACCGTGCGGTGCGTCGAGACTGCGTACACGGTCCCCGAGGTGCCCAGGCTCACCACAGGGGTGCCGGGGCGCAGCCCGAGCCCGAGCGCGGCGGCCGCGTTGTCACCTGTTCCGGCCGCGACCAGGGTGCCCCTGGAGAACGGCAGCTCACCCCGTGCGTGCACCGTCCCGGCCACCTCGCCGGGCCGGACGACGCGGGGGAGCAGCGCGGGGTCGAGACCGATGTGCGCCAGCACCTCCTCGTCGTACGCCTCGCTCCCGGAGGCCCACCACCCGGTGCCCGAGGCGTCGCCGCGGTCGGTCGTGCCCTGCCCGGTGAGTCGTTCGGTGAGGTAGTCGTGGGGCAGCCGGACGGCCGCCGTCGCCCGCACGGCGTCCGGCTCGTGCTCGGCCAGCCAGGCCCACTTCGTGGCCGTGAATGAGGCGGCCGGCACGCTGCCGGTCCGCTCGGCCCAGGCCTTCGGGCCGCCGAGCTCCTCGACCAGCCGACGGGCCTGCGGCGCCGACCGCACGTCGTTCCACAGGAGGGCGGGCCGTACGGGTTCGCCGTGGGCGTCGAGCGTCACGAGCCCGTGCTGCTGCCCGCCCACCGACACCGCCGCCGCTTCGTGTGCGGCGTCACCGCACTGGCGCAGCGCTTCGCAGAGCGCGTCCCACCACTGCCGGGGGTCGCTCTCGCGCCCCGCTCCGGTGGAGACGGTGTGCGGCGCCTGTCCGCTCGCCACCACCTGTCCGGTCGACGCGTCCACGACCAGTGCCTTGGTGGACTGGGTGGACGAGTCCACCCCGACGACGAGTGGACCCTCGGCTGCTGACATCGGACTCTCCCTCTTCCGCGGCTCCGCGGGATCTGTGCTGGTCATTGGGGTGTACGGACCGCCTCGGCCCGGGTTCCGCGATGCGTCCCCGGACCGATGTGACCAGGTTTCCTACTTCGTCTCTTCCCAGAGATGCGTTCGCATACTAATTTGTAAACCGCCATGACGAAATAGTCGGAGCTAGCAAGGAGCCGCGGCATGAACTACCAGCCCACCCCCGAGGACAGGTTCACCTTCGGCCTGTGGACCGTCGGCTGGCAGGGAAGGGACCCGTTCGGCGACGCCACCCGGCGCGCCCTGGACCCGGTCGAATCCGTCCAGCGCCTGGCCGAGCTCGGCGCCTACGGAGTGACCTTCCACGACGACGACCTGATCCCCTTCGGATCGTCCGACAGCGAGCGCGAGTCGCACATCAAGCGGTTCAGGCAGACCCTGGACGCCACCGGCCTCAAGGTGCCGATGGCCACCACCAACCTCTTCACGCACCCCGTCTTCAAGGACGGCGCGTTCACCTCGAACGACCGCGACGTGCGCCGCTACGCACTGCGCAAGACCATCCGCAACGTCGACCTCGCGGTCGAGCTCGGCGCCGAGACATACGTCGCCTGGGGCGGACGCGAGGGAGCGGAGTCCGGAGCGGCCAAGGACGTACGCGTCGCCCTCGACCGCATGAAGGAGGCCTTCGACCTCCTCGGCGAGTACGTGACCTCGCAGGGCTACGACCTGAAGTTCGCGATCGAGCCCAAGCCGAACGAGCCCCGCGGCGACATCCTGCTCCCCACGGTCGGCCACGCCCTCGCCTTCATCGAGCGCCTGGAGCGCCCGGAGCTGTACGGAGTCAACCCGGAGGTCGGCCACGAGCAGATGGCCGGACTCAACTTCGCGCACGGCATCGCGCAGGCACTGTGGGCGGGCAAGCTCTTCCACATCGACCTCAACGGCCAGTCCGGCATCAAGTACGACCAGGACCTGCGCTTCGGCGCGGGCGACCTGCGGGCCGCGTTCTGGCTCGTCGACCTCCTGGAGAGCGCCGGATACGCGGGTCCGAAGCACTTCGACTTCAAGCCGCCGCGTACCGAGGACTTCGACGGCGTGTGGGCGTCGGCGGAGGGCTGTATGCGCAACTACCTGATCCTGCGCGAGCGCGCTGCGGCGTTCCGGGCCGATCCCGAGGTTCAGGCGGCACTGCGCGCCTCGCGTCTGCACGAGCTGGCGCAGCCCACCGCCGAGGACGGTATCGCGGGGCTGCTCGCCGACCGCGCCGCCTTCGAGGACTTCGACGTCGAGGCGGCGGCCGCACGTGGCATGGCCTTCGAGCAGCTGGACCAGCTGGCGATGGACCACCTCCTGGGCGCTCGCGGCTGACCGCACGGCTCCGAGGGAACGGACCCGCCCTCCGGCGGGTCCGGCCCGTCGCCGCCACCGCGATGGCTGATCTCGTGTGAAACTTCCCGGAATCATGCGATCCATGGCATGAGTCCGTATCAACTTCCGCACAGGGGTCGCACGATGACCTGATTCGAGGCGACTCTTGGCGGTATGGCCATACCGCCGGAACCACCTCAACCCCCAGGGGCGCAGGTAGAAACACCCCGTCTCGGGGGCGATGCTCAAGGCCCGGGTTCGGCGGGCTACGGCCCGCCGTCATCCGGGGGTTACGGTCCTCCGTCCTCGGGCGGCTACGGGTCCCCGTCCTCGGAGGGCTACGGTCCTCCGCCCTCGGGGGGTTACGGTCCTCCGCCCTCGGGGGGTTACGGCCCTCCGTCCTCGGGACCTTACGGACCTCCGCCGAGCGGCTTCGGCTCTTCGGCGGAGGGCGACGGCCTTCCTTCCGGGGACTACGGTTCGCCGGCGCGAGGGGGCGGCCTTCCTCCAGGGCAGAGCGGCGGTGGATGGCCGCCGCCTCCGCCGCCCGGACCGCCGCCCGGACCGCCGCCCGGACCGCCGGACGGGCCCGGCGGTAACCGCGGAGGGCGTCGGCGCAACAGCCTGCTCCTCGTCGTCGCAGTGATCGTCGGTGTCGCCGTCATCGTCGCCGTGGTCGTGGCCACCACGGGTGGCGGCGGCAAGAACAAGAAGTCCCCCACCGAGAGCACCGGACGGTCGCAGAGTCCCTCGTTGAGTCTCCCGACCGAGCTGCCGTCGCTTCCCTCGGGCCTGCCCAGTGTCGTGCCGTCGCTTCCCTCGGAGCTGCCCACCGGTCTGGTCCCCAGCGACCTGCGATCGCTCTTCCCGTCCCTCGCCGACGACGAGGTGCCCTACTACATACTCCGGAAGGGCGATTGTTTCAACACGGACGATGCCCAGCCCGGACAGGCCGCCAGACGCAAGTGCACCCAGCCGCACGACGCCGAGGTCGTGAAGGTCTCCGAACTCAACGGCACGTACACGACGGAAGCGGCCCTCAAGAAGGCCGCGTCCACCCTGTGCGAGGCTCCCCTGGAGCGAAAGGCCGCCGCGCAGGCCGCCGGTACGGTGCGCGGCACTCTCGTGCAGTACCCGGACACCGGGACCTATGGGACCGGCATCGACAAGGTCGCGTGCAGCCTGGCCGCGGACGTCGGCAAGGGCACCCACAAGCTCACGGGGCCGCTGAAATGAACGGTACGCGTGCGTGGCCGCTTTCCGTCGGCCACGCACGCGTACCGCGCTGAACGGGTTCCGGTATCAGAGCCCGCGCGGCAGTCGCACGTAGGCGACGGTCGTCTCGATACCGCTGTCCACGAGCCGCCCCTGCGCGTCGAAGGCGCCCGCCCCGTCGGTCATCCCGAAGTCGTTGTCGTTGATGACGGCGAGAGTGTCGTGGTCCACACGCGCCACGCCCTCGATCTTGCCGGGGACTCCCGCGACGGTACCCAGGTCGACGACCAGGCGCTTCGCGAGCACCGGAACCCCGGCCGACGCCGGGTCGTCCAGCTGCTCCAGCGAGGGCGACGTCGTGTCGCTGTCCCACGGGCCGCCGAGAATGTCGGCGTCCCGTGTGAGCCGTACCGACTGGAGACGGGCCGCCTTGTCGGTGCGCTCCTCGACGAGCAGCCGGTCACCGCCGACGGCCACCACGGAGGAGATCTTCAGCTCGGACGTGTCGTCCTGGCTCGGGTCGACCACGTTCACCGGGTCGAATCGGTACGCGTACTCGGCGGTCACGGCGTGCTTCCTGGGCGAGAAGCGCAACAGCCGCGTGTTGCGCGACGCGTCGCCCGCGTCCGCGTCGGGCAGGGAGAGCGGGCTCTGGAGCGCCATCACCAGATCACCGTCGGGCAGCTGGGCGAGCCCTTCGAGACCGCGGTTGGTCTTGCGGTGGAGCAGAACGGCAGGCAGTGCCTCGACGACCGGGTAGTCCGCGCCGGTCAGGTTGAGACCCTTGGGAACGTAGCGCGTGAGGACCTTCCCGCGCGCGGAGACGTGGACCAGCGACGGGCTGTACTCGTCGACGAGCCAGAACGAGCCGTCCTTCGCCCGCACTATGCCCTCGGTGTCCAGGCCGTTCGCGTTGTAGGCGAGGGGGGTCCGGGCGTCGTAGGAGTACGGCGCCTCGTCGCGCCCCGCCTGGTTGGAAAGCCCGGTGACAGGCTTCCCCGACGATGTGGTGACCGGGATCGAGTCGATGACCTTCACGGTGTCACCGCACACCCGGATTTTCACGATCGCCGGGTCGAAGCCCGGAACCGGGAACGTCCGGCGCTTCTTGCCGTCCACCTTGATCTGGCCGTTGGGGCCTCGGTCGGTGATGGTCCAGAACTCGCCCTTGCGCCCGGTCGGGTAGATGTCGCTGCCGATGCCACCGAGATCGACACCCCGGTCGTTGTCCACCGTCCCGGGCAGCAGCGCGTTGCTGAACGCGCCGAGCGGGATGTCTCCGAGCGTGGCGGTGTGCGTCACCCGCGGCTGCGCGGGTCCGGACGTCGCGTCCGCGGTGCCGGCCGTCACGAAGGCGGCCAGCATGGCGAGCGGCACGCCCAGGGCGACGGACCGGGGGATGTGGTGCTTGCCGGCGACATGCGCGGACATCAGGCCTCCTGAGTCACAAGTTCGTTGACAGCGGCCAGAGTTGGCCCTGACGCGGAACGGCTTGCGACGTGAGGGTGAACGCGGCGCGTCGACCAATCATCGGGTCCCCCTCGACTGTGAAGAGGAGCGCTGGCGGCTCGTCATCGTCGGCTCCGCGGGCTCGGTTGCCCTCTGTCCCGCGCCCTGTATTCCGTGTCCCGTGTCCTGGGTCCGTGTCCAGGTTCGGCGCCCGGTCCGGCGCGCGAGGTCGCCCGAGGCGCTCTCAGGGTTGAGTAGGGGGTATGGGTCAGGGAGGTATCAGGGTCGCGGTCCGGAACCGTGGGACGCGGGGACCCGTTCTCAGGAGAGAGAGCGGCAGCAGCCGCGGAGGAGGCGACACATGTCGAAGAACGCGAAGATCGCCGCAGGAGGTGTGGCGGTCGGCCTGATTCTGTGGATCTGGCTGCCCTGGTGGGCCGCCTTCCTGATCGTGCTGGGAGTTCCGGCGGTCGCGTATCTGGCGCTGGACCCCTCGCAGCGGCGCAGGCTGCGCCGTGTCACCCGCAAGGAGCTCGGCCGCTGAGGAGGGATCGCCCGACGGCCGTCCGTCCGTCGGCCTTCCCTCCGGTCACGGTGGCCCGTGAAAGCCGGAGGGAAGGGTCGAACTGACGCAGGGCACCGGTCGAGGACCGCGTCACCGGGATTCCGTGTGACGCGGTCACTCAGCTGGGGCGGACCGCCATCTTGTCCAAGGCCTCCAGGAGGCCGGGCAGCTCCGGCCCGCGACCGACGGGCAGGACCTCGCCGGGTTCGTCGTCGAGCAGGACGAACGCGATGTCGTCGGTCCTGGCGACCAGTGACCAGCCGGGGCCGTCGGCGCGCAGGGTACGAGCCTCACTGGTGGCGAAGGACGAGCGGACACGGCCCAGTGGGGGCGGTGTGTCCATGTACGAGCGGACCTCGGCAAGAACGCGGCGGATGGCGGCACGGTTCACGGCCTTCTGGTCCTTGCCCTCCTTCTCGTCCTCGCCCTGTGAGTCCTCGGAGTCGCCAGAGCTGCCCTCGGCGGCCTCGGCGCCTTCCGTGGGCGCGAACTCGCCCTCGTCGATCTGCTCGCGCCACGTCGCCCACTGGAGCGCGATCTCGTCCGCGCCGAGGCGTCGCTGCGCCGGTCCCCAGGCGGTCGTGTCCGGCGGGCTGAGCGGAGGCTGCTCCGTGAGCTCGGCCGGCGGATCGTGCGGTGCGGGCACCCCCGGAGCCGAGACGGCGACCTCGAGCGGCCAGCCGGGCAGCGCGGCGACGACCGTCCGCTCGTCCGGCGACAGCTCGTGCTCCATCCCGCAGTCCCAGGACGCGATGGCGACCGCGACCAGGGAGACGTCGTCGATGACGACGGTCCAGCGCGCTCCCTCACCGTCCTGGCCGAGCACCAGCCCGTACCCGTCCGCGAGAGGCGCGAGGTCGAGCGCCGCACAGGCCTCCGGGTAGTCGTCACCGAGCACGCTGGGGAACTTCGCCGGCGTCAGCAGTACCGCCGTCAGCACATACAGCGCGTCGTCGTCCCCGGTGGCGACGGCGTCTTCGTCCGTCCCGGCCATTGCAGCCTCCTGATCGCTCCATCTGTCGGCGCACCCTAAGCGACGGGAAGGCGCTTGTCACGGGCCCGAAACCCGTGCGGAGCTGCTGCTATCCGGCTGGACAGGGGCGAAACGCCCTCACGGGCCCGCCCGGTCAGGCCGCGGGCAGTCCGAGCAGGGTACGGGCGACCGCCTGCGGCGACTCGTCCCGTTCCCGGGCGAGGGCGACAACTGCCCGGCAGGCGAGTTCGTTCACTCCGAAGGACAGTGCCTCCGGCGATACCCAGGCGGCTGCCTCGTCGATCTGGTCCTGGTCGTCCTCCGCGCACGCGGCCACGTACACGGCGGCCGCTTCGAACAGGTTGTATGTGCGCTTTCTCTCCTCCTGGATCGTCTTCCGCGGTGATCCCTCGGGGGGTTCGGCCGTGGTCCTGCGTCCGATCGAGCGGAGCCTGCCCAATATGCCGGACATCCGGTCACCGTCCCCTGCGTGATCGCTGATCGTCAGGTTGCCGCTACTCAACGTAGAGATGGAGTCGCGGCGGCAGAAGAGGGGCGGTCGGGTGAAGCGGGAACTCCGTATCAGCGGTCGGCCGCCTCGAGGGCGTCGAGGGTGGTCCGCAGCCAGGTCAGTTCGGCCTCACTGGTGGCCCGGGCGATGGTGAGGATGCCGCGCCGGAAGGGGTCGTCGAGTTCCTCGGCCCGCAGCGGTCGGTCGCCGTCGTAGAAGAAGCTCGCGGGCTCCTCCAGGAAGGCGAGCCTGCGGCGCAGCACCGCGGCCTGCGCGCGGGGGTCCTCGAGATGCTTGAGGAAGGCGAGCACGGCGAACCAGCGGTTCTCGTCCGTGATGTCCCGCCTCGACGGTTCCGCGAGCCTGCGGCGCAGTTCGTGCCCGCCCTCCTCGGTGAGCGTCAGGACGTGCCGGGGGGCGGCCACCGAGCCGGGCTGTGTGGCCCGTTCCAGCAGCCGTGCGTTCTCCAGGCGCTTGATCGCGGGATAGAGCGTGCTCTCCGCCACCGGCTTCACATGACCCGTCAGCGCGGTGATGCGCTTGCGCAGCTCGTAGCCGTGCAACGGGGCGTCGGACAGAAATCCCAGGATGGCCAGCTCCAGCATGACCTCATTCTGTCGTATCGACGCTGTACATCGTTTCATCCATACATCGGAACCGATGTATTCTCTTCGGGCTGGGAAACGAATGAACGACAAACGAGGGAGAGCGCTGTGCGGCAGGTGGAGTTCGACGGCAGGGGGAGCATGATCCGCTGGACGGAGGCGGCGGGCGGTGGACCCGCGCGCGTGTACGTCCACGGTCTGGGTTCGGCCTCGACGGTCTACAACGCCCACATCGCGGCCCGACCCGAACTGGCGGGCCGCCGCACCCTGTTCGTCGACCTGCCGGGCCACGGCGTCAGCGACCGGCCCGCAGACTTCGGCTACACCCTGGAGGACCACGCCACGGCGCTGGCGGCAGTCCTGGAGACGGCCCGGGTGACCGGGGCGGAACTCGTCGCGCACAGCATGGGCGGCTCCGTCGCCATCGTGCTCGCCCATCACCACCCCGACCTCGTGTCACGGCTCGTCCTCGTTGAGGCCAACCTCGATCCGCACCCTCCGGTCACCGCGGGCAGCAGTGGCATCGCCTCGTACGAGGAGGACGACTACGTCGAGAACGGCGGTCACGCGCGCGTGCTCGAAAAGGTCGGCCACCCCTGGGCCGCGACCATGCGCCTAGCCGATCCACGCGCCCTGCACCGCTCGGCGACAGGACTTCTCCGCGGCACCACCCCGACGATGCGCCGGATGCTCGTCGGACTGGGCGTGGAGCGCGTCTACCTCCAGGGCGAGCTCAGCGGCGAACTGCCGGGCGCGGAAGGCCTGAAGGCGTCAGGGGTCCGTGTCGTGACCGTGCCGGGTGCCGGACACAACATCATGTTCGACAACCCTGACGCGTTCGCGGCAGCCGTCGCCGGTACGGCCTGACGGCCGATCACCGATCGGCCGGGCCGTCAGTCCCGGCGAACGGCCAGCGCGAGGAAGCGGGCGTCCTCGTCCACGTACGAGGTCATGTCCCACTCCGAACCGGCCAGCAGGGGGCGCAGGTTGTGCTCGGCGCGCAGGTCGTCCGGAGTGATCTGGCGGCCCTGGCGGGCGGCGAGCGCCGCCCGGCCGATCGGGTGGAAGAGGGCCAGCGTGCCACCGGGTCGTACCACCCGGGCCAACTCGGCCAGATTCTCTGCCGGGTTCGGCAGGTGCGCGACGAGCCCGGCCGCGAACACCGCGTCCAGCGACCCCGTACGCAGCGGCAGCGCCGTGACATCGGCGAGCAGGAGTCGCCCCTCGCGATCCCGTCCTGCACGGACGGTGGCCTCCAGCATGGCCGGGGTCAGATCGGCTCCGACGACCACTCCGTTGCCGCCGACGGCAGCCCGCAGTGGGGGCAGCGCGCGGCCGGTGCCGCAGCCCGCGTCGAGCACGCGGTCACCCGTGCGCAGCCGCATCAGCGCCACCGCGGCCGCGTAGGCGGGCCCGTCGTCGGGGAAGCGGCTGTCCCAGTCGGCGGCGCGGGCACCGAAGAATTCCTGGACGTGTGTGTGGTCGTCGCTCATGTGCCGCATGATCTCTCACCGACACGAAGGATGACGCGGTGCACACGTTCGAGCCCGACGCGATCGCTCGGGTGCACCTCTTCGTCACTTTGCAACAGCTTTCGAAATGCGCCCCAGTTGTGCGCCCCAGCGCGCACTAGCGTCCCGGGGTCATGGGACATATGGACCACGCCGCGTTCGGCTGGCTGACCCCCGTGCTGTCGTACGCGATGGCCTGCACGGGCTCCGCACTGGGGCTGCGCTGCACCGTCCGCGGGCTCGACGCCACCGGACGGTCGCGCCGCAACTGGCTTCTCACGGCGGCCTCCGCGTTCGGGACGGGCATCTGGACGATGCACTTCGTGGCGATGCTCGGCTTCGGTGTCACCGGCACGGAGATCCGCTACAACGTGCCGCTGACGATCTTCAGCCTGCTGGTCGCGATGAGCGTCGTCGGCGCCGGCCTCTTCGCCGTCGGCTACGGCCGTGACCGGCGCCGCTCACTCGTCCTCGGCGGGCTCACCGCCGGGTTCGGCATCGCGAGCATGCACTACCTCGGGATGGCTGCGCTGCGGCTGCACGGCCAGGTGCGCTACGACCCGGCACTCGTCGCCCTCTCCGTCGTGATCGGCGTGATCGCGGCGACCGCCGCGCTGTGGGCCGCGCTCGCCATCAGGTCCCCCGTGGCGGTCGCCGTCGCCTCCCTCGTCATGGGCGGCGCGGTGAGCAGCATGCACTACACCGGAATGATGGCCGTGAGCGTACGGGTCAAGCCTTCCGGCGACGCGTTGTCCGGTGCCGCGGCGATGCAGTTCATCTTCCCCCTCGCCGTCGGACTCGGGTCCTACCTCTTCCTGACGGCCGCGTTCGTCGCGCTGTCCCCGATGTCCGGCCGGACCGAAGCGTCCGCGTCGGCCCGGCAGCCGGCCGAGGGTGTCGCCCGCTGACGCCGGTCCCGGAGCCGCGCGGCCCGGACGGCACACCCCGAACCTCTCCGATCGAGGAGGCCATGCGTACACCCCGCAGGACCACCACAGCCGGCGCACAGCCGCCGTCTCCGCAGCGCGGCCGTCGCGCGCACGCGGGCCCGCCGGCCGACGAGGGCGCGGACGTCGACGACCTCCCCGCCGGACCTTCGCCAGGAGCACCCACGCGCGCGGGAGGGTGGCGCGTACGGCCCCGTACCGTCAGGGCGAAGATCGTCAGCCTGCTCATGGTGCCCATCGTCAGCCTGCTCGCTCTGTGGGCCTACGCCACCGTGAGCACCGCGCAGGACGTCGCGCGGCTGCGGCAGTCGCAACGCGTGGACTCGACCGTCCGCGTCCCCGTCGACGCCGCGGTCGCCGCGCTCCAGGCCGAACGGACGGAAGCCGTCCGCTACGCGACCGACCCCGCCACGGTGTCGCCGACCGACTTCACGGACCTCGCACGACTCACCGACCGCGCCGTGGCCAAGCTCCGCCTGGGGGACCACAACACCGTCGCCGACGGCGCGGACCTGCCCGCCGGGGTCGCAGGTCGCCTCGCCGCCTTCGTCGCCGACGCGGAGCGGCTGCGGACGCTGCGCACCGGCGTACTGGAGCGCCGCACCGGATGGGAAGTGGCGTACGGCGAGTACACCAGGACCATTTCGACGGCCTTCGGTGTCGAGGGAGCGCTCACCGGCGTCTCCGGCTCGGACATGCGCACCGACGCGCGTGTCCTGCTCGAATTCTCCCGGGCGGGGGAGGCGCTCGCCCAGGAGGACGCGGTGCTCGGCGGTGCACGGCTCGCCGGGGCGCTCGACGGTGAGCGGCTCAGGCTCTTCACCGGGGCCGTGGACACCCGCCGCACCCTGACGGAGGCCTCGACCCCGGACCTCGGCGGGCCCGAACGAACCGCCTGGAACGACCTCATGGAGGGGAGCGCGTACGACGACGTGCGCACCGTCGAGGACAGGGTCCTTGCCTCGCGCCCCGGCGCCAAGGCGCTCGAAGCCGCTCCGGAGGCCGTCTGGAGCATCGCTCACGAGCGGGTCAGCGACGGCATGCTTACGGCCGAGGCCGACGCGGGGCGTGGTGCCACGGACGCGGCCGACCCGCTCGGGCACGCCCTGCTCACCCCTGCCGGCGCCGCGGTGGTCTTCGGCCTCGCCGCCGTCATCGCCTCGCTGATCATCTCCGTTCGCATCGGACGTGACCTCGTGGTCGAACTCGTGGCACTGCGCGACAGCGCCCTGGACATCGCCCGCCGGAAACTCCCCGAAGCCATGCGCAGACTGCGCGCGGGCGAGGCGGTCGACGTGGACGACGAGGCCCCGCCCGGACGGTCCTCGGAGGACGAGACCGGGCAGGTCGCCCAGGCGCTGAACACCGTCCACAGAGCCGCCCTGAGCGCCGCGATCGAGCGCGCGGAGCTCGCCGGTGGCATCTCCGGAGTGTTCGTGAATCTCGCTCGCCGCAGCCAGGTACTCGTGCACCGCCAGCTGAATCTCCTGGACGCCATGGAGCGCCGGTCCGAAGACCCGGACGAGCTGAGCGACCTGTTCCGGCTCGACCACCTCACCACGCGGATGCGACGGCACGCGGAGAGCCTCATCATCCTCTCCGGAGCCGCGCCCGGACGGGCGTGGCGAAGGCCCGTCTCGCTCACGAACGTGGTCCGGGCGGCGGTCTCCGAAGTCGAGGACTACGCGCGCGTGGAGGTACGGCAGCTCCCCGAGGCGGCCGTGGTCGGCGCAGGGGTCGCCGACCTGACCCATCTCCTCGCGGAACTCGTCGAGAACGCCGCCCAGTTCTCGCCCCCGCACACCCGGGTACGGATCACCGGGGAACCGGTCGCGAACGGCTACGCGCTCGAGATCGAGGACCGGGGTCTGGGCATGGGAAGGGAACGGGTCGCCGAGGCCAACCTGCGCATCGAGCGCTCCGAGGCGCTCGACCTGTACGACAGCGATCGGCTGGGCCTCTTCGTGATCAGCCGACTCTCGGCCCGGCACGGCATCAAGGTGCAACTCCAGACGTCGCCCTACGGGGGCACGACCGCGGTCGTGCTCCTGCCCACAGCTCTGCTGCACGAAGGCCGGGTGGAACGTTCCCTCCCCGAGGCCGACACGGACGGGCCGCTGGAACGGCAGTACGCGCGCGTGCCGGTCGTCCCGCAGCGCGACGCCGTCCGGGCCGTCGACGAACGGCCCGCGCTGGTCCCACCGCGACCGAGGGCTTCCGATGAGCGGACGAACGGATCACTTGGGACACGGCCCCCGGCGAACGGCGTGGCGGCGGCCGCGCCTTCGGGTGCCGAACCGCTCGGTCCGCGCCGTCCCGAGGAGGGCTCCGAGAGCTCAGGTGAACTTCCACGCCGGGTCCGCCAGACGAACCTCGCCCCCCAACTGCGCGAACAGCGCTCCGAGGAGCCGGCGGAACCCCCGGTGTCCACGGCGGACGACGAGCGCACACCCGAACTCGTACGGGCGCGCATGGCCGCGTACCGGGCCGGCTGGACACGCGGCGGCGGCCGGTCACCCGGCAGTGGCGCAACCCCCATCCCGGAAGCGGGCAGCGACAGCAGCGAAGGAGATCCCTCATGATCCAGGAGCAGAGCAAGGGTGGTGCCCAGCGGTCAGGCGAACTCGACTGGCTGCTGGACGACATGGTGCTGCGCGTGACCGAAGTACGGCACGCCGTGGTGCTGTCCAACGACGGGCTGGCCGTGGGCGCGTCCACCGGCCTGCGGCGCGAGGACGCCGAGCACCTTGCCGCCGTCGCCTCCGGATTCCACAGCCTGGCCAAGGGAGCGGGCCGCCATTTCGGCGCGGGCGGTGTGCGCCAGACGATGGTGGAGATGGACGAGGGCTTCCTGTTCGTGGCGGCGGCGGGGGACGGTTCGTGCCTCGCCGTCCTGACCGCCGTCACCGCCGACATCGGGCTTGTGGCCTACGAGATGGCGCTTCTGGTCAAGCGTGTCGGCGAGCATCTGCACGCCCCGCCCCGGGTCGCCGCACAGCCGCCCGCGGCGGGATGACCGGGCGGCCTGCACTGATGACCGAGGACGCGCTGGGCACCCCGCCATGGCCGGGCAGCCAGTGGTACGACCAGGAGGCGGGCCCCCTTGTCCGCCCCTACGCCGTGACGGGCGGCCGCACCAAATCCGGCCCGGCCGGGACACATCTCGATCTGATCGCGCTGGTCGCGCTCGGCCGGGCGGCGTCAGGTGCCGACGAGGACACCTCGCTCGGCCCGGAGCACCGGACCCTGATCGAACTGTGCCGTGCCGAGCCCCTGTCGGTCGCCGAACTGGCCGCGGACACCGGCCTTCCCGTGGGTGTGGTCAGGGTGCTCCTGGGCGACCTCCTGGAACGCGACTGTGTCGCCGTCAGCCGGCCGGTGCCGCCCGCCCAACTGCCCGACGAGCGAATTCTCCGCGAGGTGATCGAGGGGCTGAGGGCACTCTAGGTGATCCACAACGGTCCGCATACGGCTCTTCGTGCTCACCCTCGGGCGCGGAACGGGCGCGTTTTCGGTCGTAAGGGGGAATGTGCGGTCCAACTCCGCCCAACGGAGTCGTAGTTGTCATGATGCTGGCTTCGCGCACCCGTACCGACACACTGATGCCGGCCGTCGCCGGCACACCCGAGAGAAGTGATCCATGGTCTCCGAGAGCTCCGACGCCACGGGCGGCGACCCGACCACCCTGGCGCTGAAGATACTGGTCGCCGGCGGGTTCGGTGTCGGGAAGACCACCCTGGTGGGCGCGGTCAGCGAGATCCGGCCCCTGCGCACCGAGGAACTGCTGAGCGAGGCCGGGCGGCCGGTCGACGACACCGACGATGTGGGCCAGAAGATCACCACGACTGTGGCCATGGACTTCGGACGCATCACCATCCGGTCCGGCCTCTCGCTCTATCTCTTCGGAACACCAGGTCAAGACCGCTTCTGGTTCATGTGGGACGAGTTGTCGACGGGTGCTCTGGGCGCTGTCGTCCTCGCCGACACCCGGCGGCTCGAGGACTGCTTCCCTGCGGTCGACTACTTCGAGAACCGCCGGATTCCCTTCGTGGTGGCCGTCAACTGCTTCCCGGACGCCCACGCGCACGGAGCCCAGGACGTCTCACGCGCCCTCGACCTCGACCGGGGGACGCCGGTCGTCCTCTGCGACGCCCGCGAACGCGAATCCGGGAAGGAGGTGCTGATCCGGCTCGTGGAGTACGCGGGAAGAGTGCACACCGCCCGGCTGCTCGAATCCGTCAGCTGAGGCAACCTCCGCCAGGGCCCCCGCCCCCCGGCATCCTCTCGGCGCGACGGCTCGCGCCTGCTCGTCGGCCATCTTCTCTGCCATGCCATCCACGTGCCTTGCCCGGACGGCGGCAGTGGGGAAGGCTTGCTGGTCGAATCCTCCGGCCAGGGGGGAACAGCACACGGGGAGACCGGATCATGGAGCAGAACACGGGACTCGGCTGGTTGCTGGACGACCTCACCGAGCGCGTCGAGCACGTTCGGCACGCGCTGGTGCTGTCCAACGACGGGCTGGTGACGGGCGCGAGCACAGGACTGCGACGCGAGGACGCCGAACACCTCGCCGCGGTGTCGTCGGGACTGCACAGCCTGGCCAAGGGCTCCGGCCGCCATTTCGGCGCCGGGCGGGTACGGCAGACGATGGTCGAGTTCGACGAGGCGGTGCTCTTCGTCACCGCGGCCGGATCGGGCAGCTGCCTGTCCGTCATCAGCGGGGCGGAAGCGGACATCGGCCAGGTCGCCTACGAGATGACGTTGCTGGTGAACCGAGTCGGCGAGCACCTTCGCGTGGACACGCGACAACCGGAAGGCAAGCCCGCTTCAGAGTTCTGACCTGCTGATACGTCGCTGCGGCCGAGGTTTTCCACAGGCTCGCCACGATGTCCGGCAAGCCGGATACGGTTTTTCCCGAGGCGAGCGCACACCGGCGCGAGCCTCCCACAGCACAGGGGAGACCGCCATGTCCGGGACCACCACCATCACGCAGTCCGCCAGCTTCTCGCTCAGCCGGGCTGCACGGGAACTGGAGCTCAAGCGAGGCGAGTTCGACCTCGCTCTGCACCTCGGCTGTCTGCGCTCGGTTCCCGACGAGGGAGGCGGGGGACGCCGGGTCACACGTGCGGAGATCGACCGGGTGCGAGCCGAAGCCGGCTTCCCGGAGACCCTGCGCGAGCGGGTGAAGGCCGTCGGCACCACTGAGGGCGCCGCTCTCATGGGCGTCACGAACACCCGGTTCACACGTCTCGCACGCCTCGGACTGGTGGTACCGGTCAAGTTCTACCTGAACCGCTACAGGGTGGTCGTCTGGCTCTACCTCGCCGAGGAACTACGGCAGTTCGCGAGCGACCCGCAGAACGCCTTGATGATGAGCGGCCGGACACCCGAAGGCCTCCGGGATCAGCTGGACGACGGCCTGGACCTTCGTCCGCGTAACTGGCGTGGCCGGTACCTGGGTTTCCTGCTGAGGCAGACGGAGGATCCCTGGGCCCGTGCCGCGGTGGTGGCGTCCCTGCTGGACCCCGCCCAGGTGTCCGAGATCGTCGAGGATCCCGACGAGCGCGCGCAGCTCAACCGTCTTCGGCCCGGGCCTGTTTCACAAGCCGCGCCTGACTCGCCCGGTGCACAGATCGCCGAACGCATCACGACGGCGGACGCCTCGGACGAGATCGGCTGGCTGAGGGCGGACCTGGCGCAGAGCGTTCTGGAAGCCCGGGAAGACCGTCCCGCGGCGCGCCCGGCGAGGGACGCCTCACTCGTCCCCGCTCCGGCCCCGATGCCTGCGTCGTCGGCCGGTCCGCCGACGGGGGTCCCACCGTCGGCGGACCGGACCTCGCCGGTCGATGCTCGGCCTGCTGTCCGAGAACGCCTCACCACCGCGGACCTCCCGCTCATGCCGAGGGAGACCGCGCGGTCACGGAGACTGCTCACGTGGCTGCGCCGAAGGAGTCCGCAGGAGTCCTCCTACAGCGCCCTGAACAGTCCCTCCTGCACGACCGAGACGAGAAGGCGTCCTTCGAGGTCGTAGATGCGCCCGCGGGCCAGACCGCGGCCACCCGTCGCGATCGGCGACTCCTGGTCGTACAGGAACCACTCGTCCGCGCGGAACGGCCGGTGGAACCACATGGCGTGGTCCAGCGACGCCATGTCGAAACCGCGCGGCCCCCAGAGCGGTTCCACCGGGATGCGGACAGCGTCCAGGAGAGTCATGTCGCTCGCGTAGGTGAGGGCGCAGGTGTGCACGAGCGGGTCGTCGCCCAGCGGTCCGACGGCGCGCATCCAAACGGCGCTGCGTGGCTCGGCGCCCTTGGTCTCCTCGGGCGTCCAGCGCAGCCGGTCCACATAGCGGATGTCGAACGGCTGCCGCCGCGCCATGCGCTCCAGCGTTTCGGGCAGAGCGCCCAGATGCTCCTCGATCTCCTGCGTCACCGTCGGCAGGGACTCGGGGTCCGGCACCTCGCGGGCCGGCGGCAGCTGGTGCTCGAAGCTCCCTTCCTCGGGCTTGTGAAAGGAGGCGGTCAGATTGAAGATCGTGCGGCCCTGCTGCACGGCGGTGACACGGCGTGTGGTGAACGACCGCCCGTCCCTCACCCGTTCGACCTGGTACACGATCGGGACGCCCGGACGGCCCGGACGCAGGAAGTACGCGTGCAACGAGTGCACCGGCCGGTCGCGCTCCGTGGTGCGGCCGGCGGCGACCAGCGCCTGGCCCGCCACCTGGCCGCCGAAGACCCTCTGCAGCGACTCCTGCGGACTGCGGCCGCGGAAGATGTTGACCTCGATCTGCTCCAGGTCGAGCAGATCGACGAGCCTCTCGGCCGGGTTCGTCATCGGTGGGATTCTCCTGAGCTCACAGCTGTCCGACGTCGGTGATCTTGACGATGGCACGGCCCTCGGTGTCCGAGGCCGTGAGGTCGACCTCCGCGCTGATGCCCCAGTCGTGATCACCGTTCGGGTCCGCGAAGGTCTGGCGGACGCGCCACAGACCGTTCTGCGGCTCCTCCACGATCGAGAGCAGCTTGGGGCCGCGGGCGTCGGGACCGGTGCCGAGGTCCTCGTACTCGTCCCAGTACTTGTCCATCGCCTCGCCCCACGCGTCGGCGTCCCAGCCGGACTCGCCGTCCAGGTCGCCGAGTGCGTCGACGTTGTCCAGAGCGGCCAGCTCGACCCTTCGGAACATCGCGTTGCGGACGAGGACACGGAAGGCGCGGGCGTTCGAGGTGACCGGCTTGACCTGGTCGGCCTTCTCCTGTGCCTCCTCGGCCGTCATCACCTCGGGGTTGGCGAGCTGCTCCCATTCGTCGAGGAGGCTGGAGTCGACCTGTCGCACCATCTCGCCCAGCCAGGCGATCAGGTCCTCCAGGTCCTCGGACTTGAGGTCGTCCGGGACGGTGTGCTCGAGGGCCTTGTAGGCACTTGCCAGGTAGCGCAGGACGATGCCCTCGGTGCGGGCGAGCTCGTACCAGGAGACGAACTCCGTGAAGGACATGGCCCGCTCGTACATGTCACGGATGACGGACTTCGGCGACAGCGGGTGGTCGCCGACCCACGGATGGCTCTTGCGGTAGGTGTTGTACGCGTGGAAGAGCAACTCCTCCATCGGCTTGGGGTACGACACTTCCTGGAGCCGCTCCATGCGCTCCTCGTACTCGATGCCGTCGGACTTCATGGCGGCCACGGCCTCGCCCCGGGCCTTGTTCTGCTGGGCCGCGAGGATCTGCCGCGGTTCGTCCAGTGTGGACTCCACCACGGACACCATGTCCAGGGCGTACGACGGGGACTCGGGGTCCAGCAGGTCGAACGCGGCGAGCGCGAAGGTCGACAGGGGCTGGTTGAGCGCGAAGTCCTGCTGGAGATCGACGGTCAGCCGCACGATGCGGCCGGTCGGGTCCGGATCGTCGAGCTTCTCCACGATGCCGCCGTCGAGGAGCGATCGGTAGATCGCGATGGCCCGCCGGATGTGCCGCAACTGCTGCTTGCGCGGCTCGTGGTTGTCCTCCAGCAGATGCCGCATCGCGTCGAAGGCGTTACCGGGCCGGGCGATCACCGAGAGCAGCATCGTGTGCGTCACCCGGAAGCGCGAGGTCAGCGGTTCGGGATCGGAGGCGATCAGCTTCTCGAAGGTGCTGTCCGTCCAGCCGACGAAGCCCTCGGGAGCCTTCTTGCGTACCACCTTGCGGCGCTTCTTCGGGTCGTCGCCCGCCTTGGCGAGCGACTTCTCGTTCTCGATCACGTGTTCCGGTGCCTGGCCGACGACGTAGCCCGCCGTGTCGAACCCCGCTCGCCCGGCCCGGCCGGCGATCTGGTGGAACTCGCGGGCGCGCAGCGTGCGCACCCGGGTTCCGTCGTACTTCGTCAGCGCGGTGAACAGCACCGTGCGGATGGGGACGTTGACGCCGACACCGAGGGTGTCCGTGCCACAGATGACCTTCAGGAGACCGGCCTGGGCCAGCTTCTCCACGAGCCGCCGGTACTTGGGCAGCATGCCGGCGTGGTGCACCCCGATCCCATGGCGTACGTAGCGGGAGAGGTTGCTGCCGAACTTGGTGGTGAACCGGAAGTTGCCGATGAGCTCGGCGATCTGGTCCTTCTCCTCGCGCGTGCACATGTTGATGCTCATCAGCGCCTGCGCCCGCTCCACGGCCTGCGCCTGGGTGAAGTGCACGATGTAGACCGGGGCCTGCTTGGTGGCGAGCAGTTCGGTGAGCGTCTCCGTGAGCGGGGTGAGCACGTACTCGTAGGAGAGCGGGACGGGCCGGGTCGCCGAGCGGACCACCGCCGTGGGGCGGCCGGTGCGGCGCGTGAGGTCCTTCTCGAACATGGAGACGTCACCGAGCGTCGCCGACATCAGGATGAACTGTGCCTGGGGAAGTTCCAGGATCGGGATCTGCCAGGCCCAGCCCCGGTCGCCCTCGGCGTAGAAGTGGAATTCGTCCATGACGACCTGGCCGACATCGGCGTGCTTGCCGTCCCGCAGCGCGATGGACGCGAGGACCTCGGCGGTGCAGCAGATCACCGGAGCGTCGGCGTTCACGGAGGCGTCGCCGGTGAGCATGCCGACGTTCTCGGTGCCGAACATCTTGCACAGCTCGAAGAACTTCTCCGAGACGAGCGCCTTGATCGGTGCCGTGTAGAAGGTGACCTCGTCCCGGGCGAGCGCGGCGAAGTGCGCGGCCGCCGCGATCATGCTCTTGCCCGAGCCGGTGGGGGTCGAGACGATCACGTTCGCCCCCGAGACCACCTCGATCAGCGCCTCCTCCTGATGGGGGTAGAGCGTGATGCCGCGCTCCCCGGCCCACGACTCGAAGGCTTCGTAGAGGGCGTCGGGGTCTGTCGTCTGCGGCAGCTGATCGATGAGGGTCACGCCCCCATCTTGCCTGTCGATACACGTGATGGGGGAATCGGATGTTCGAGGAAAGATCACGACCGCTACGCTGTGGCGCCGGTGACGCGTCAGCGTGCACGGGCAACTGGACAGCGTTACAAGAGGAATGGGGCGGGGAACGGCCATGATGGGACCAGCACACTCACTGTCGGGGGCCGCGGCCTGGCTGGGCGTCGGAGCGGCGGCTGCCGCCGCCGGCCATGCCATGCCCTGGCCGGTCCTGCTCGTCGGTGCCCTGATCTGCGCCGGCGCCGCTCTCGCCCCGGACCTGGACCACAAGGCGGCCACCATCTCGAACGCCTTCGGACCGGTGTCACGAAGGCTGTGCGAGATCGTCGACAAGCTTTCCTACGCCGCCTACAAGAGCACCAGGAAGCCGGGCGACCCCCGGCGCAACGGCGGCCACCGCACGCTGACCCACACCTGGCTGTGGGCGGTGATGATCGGATCGGGTACGGCGGTGCTTGCGATCACCTGCGGTCGCTGGGCGGTTCTGGCCATCCTCTTCGTGCACATGGTGCTCGCCATCGAGGGCCTGCTGTGGCGGGCCGCGCGCGGTTCCAGCAGCGACGTCCTGGTCTGGCTGCTCGCCGGGACGAGCTCGTGGATCCTCGCGCAGACCCTGGACAAGCCGGGCAACGGCTCGGACTGGCTGTTCAGCGCGCCGGGCCAGGAGTATCTCTGGCTCGGGCTGCCGATCATCCTCGGCGCCCTGGTGCACGACATCGGGGACGCGCTGACGGTGTCCGGCTGCCCGATCCTGTGGCCCATCCCGCTCGGCCGCAGGCGCTGGTACCCGATAGGCCCGCCCAAGGTGATGCGCTTTCGCGCGGGCAGCTGGGTCGAGCTCAAGGTGTTGACGCCGGTGTTCATGCTGCTGGGCGCCGTGGGCTGTGCGGCCGCGCTGAACTTCATCTGAGGCGGGCGGCTCCCAGGGGCCGGGCCCGGGCGGCGGGGCGCTCTTCGCTCAGTGCGGGGCGCCCGTCGCGTTCAGCCGTTCTCCCCTGTGCCGGCCCCCTGCTCCCCGCCGCCGAATCGTCGCTCGAACTGGGCGATGCGGCCCTCCGAGTCCACTGTGCGGGCCTTGCCCGTGTAGAAGGGGTGGCTCTCCGAGGAGATCTCGACGTCCACGACCGGGTAGGTCTCGCCGTCGTCCCAGTCGATGGTCCGGTCGCTCGTCGCGGTGGAGCGCGTGAGGAAGGCGTAGCCGGCGGAGCGGTCGCGGAACACCACCGGGCGGTAGTCGGGCTGCTTGTCCTGCTGCATGGCAACTCCTCTGGAGAGGCGGGGGACGGGTGCCGGTCAGCCGGACACCGCGTCCTCGTCGACGATGTGCATCGCGGCTTCCTCCGCCGAGGCGGCGGCGCCGTCGATGCCGATGTCCGTGGCGATGAGCCCGCTCTCCTCGTCCTCGTGCGCGCCTTCGTCCGGGGCCACCAGACGGCCGGAGCGAAGGGCGCCCACCTCGTTGTCGAGGGGCTCTCCGTCGGTGCCCTCGCAGTCGCCGATGCCGTCTCCGTCGGATCCGGCGACGTCGGGCAGTTCGTCGGCGAGGCGCTGCTCCAGGGTCTCGCCGGCCCGGCGTTCCGAGGCGGTCACCCCTTGGTGTTCCACCGCCCACGGCCGCTCCGGCGGGGACCAGCCGCGGTCGAGGGGGTCACTGACGCCGTCCGTGACCAGGGTGTCCTCGGCATCGAGCAGCCCCGCGTCGTCCTGTACCTCGGATCCGTCGGGCTGGTAGACGTCGTCTCCCCATCCGTCGGCGCTGTCCACGGGTACCTCCAGGGGGTGCGGACGGGACCGCAGCCGCCGTGTTCGGCGGCGGGCGCGCGGGCCCGAGGACACAGGTGTCGCTCCCCGCGAACCGGTTGGTTCCCGGGAGTCCCCCGAGCGGGTGCCCACAACCAGCCTTCCACCCCCCTTCGCCACCGCGCAACGCCACAGGGGCCGACCAGCAGCGCCGCAAGGGTCGATCTCCGGCCCGCCCGGCCCCCGGCGGGGCGGGCCGGAGGACATGTGACAGGCAGGTGGTCCCGCTCGGCACCCGGTACGCGCGCGGAGAGCGGTGGCCCCGGGTCACCCGTGCCAGGACCTCCACAGCGCCGCGTACGCCCCGTCCGCCGCGACCAGTTGATCGTGGCTGCCGAGTTCGCTGATACGGCCGTTCTCGACGACGGCGATGACGTCCGCGTCATGGGCCGTGTGGAGGCGGTGGGCGATGGCGACGACGGTGCGGCCGTCCAGAACGCGGGCCAGCGAGCGTTCCAGATGCCGGGCCGCCCGTGGATCCAGGAGCGAGGTCGCCTCGTCCAGGACCAGCGTGTGCGGGTCGGCCAGGACCAGCCGGGCCAGCGCGATCTGCTGGGCCTGGGCCGGAGTGAGCGCGAACCCGCCCGAGCCGACCTCGGTGTCCAGACCGTCGTCCAGCGCCCGGGCCCAGCCGGCCGCGTCGACCGCGCCGAGAGCCGCCCACAGCGCGGCGTCGACGGAGGCGGCGTCTTCGCCCGGACTCTGCGCCGGACCGGGAGTCTGCTTCGTAGCCGTAGCCGTAGCCGTAGCCGGTGCTGTAGCTGGCGCCGGTGCCTGCTCCCGTTCTCGCAGCTGCTCCTGCTTCCGTTCCCGCAGCTGTTTCTGCTCCCGCTCCTGCTCTCGTCCCTCGTCCCGGGGCTGCCGGGAGCGGGGAACGGCGAGCAGCAGGTTGTCGCGAAGGGAGCCCACGAACACGTGGTGCTCCTGGTTGACCAGGGCAACGTGCGCCCGGACCTCCTCCGCGGGCATCCGGGACAGCTCGGCGCCGCCGAGAGTGATCCGGCCGTCCCGGGGCGCGTAGATTCCGGCGAGCAGCCTGCCCAGGGTGGACTTGCCCGCGCCGGAGGGGCCGACCAGGGCGAGCCGGGTGCCGGGCGCAACCGCCAGGGAGACCTCCCGCAGCACGTCCACCCCCTCGCGGTAGCCGAAGTGCACCCGGTCGGCGTGGACGTCGCGCCCCTCCGGGACCACGGCGGGGTCACCCGCGTCCGGCTCGATGTCACGGACGCCGACCAGCCGCGCCAGCGAGACCTGGGCCACCTGCAATTCGTCGTACCAGCGCAGGATCAGTCCGACCGGGTCGACGAGCATCTGGGCGATCAGCGCACCCGTCGTCAGCTGGCCCACCCCGATCCAGCCCTGGAGGGCGAGCCAGCCGCCGATCATCAGCACCGAGCAGAGCACCGTCACATGCGTGATGTTGACGACCGGGAAGAGCACCGACCGCAGCCAGAGGGTGTAGCGCTCCCACGCCGTCCACTCCCTGACCCTGCGGTCCGACAGCTCGATGCGGCTCCCGCCCATACGGTGCGCCTCGACCGTGCGCCCGGCGTCGACCGTCTCGGCGAGGACGGCGGCCACCGCGGCGTAACCGGCCGCCTCCGAGCGGTAGGCGGCCGGCGCCCGCTTGAAGTACCAGCGGCAGCCCATCACCAGCACCGGGACGGCGACCAGGACGGCGGGAGCGAGCACGGGGGCGGTCAGGGCGAGACCACCGAGCAGCAGTGCCGCCCACACCACGCCGATGGCCAGCTGCGGGACGGCCTCGCGCATCGCGTTGGCGAGCCGGTCGATGTCGGTGGTGATGCGGGACAGCAGGTCACCCGTCCCGGCCCGTTCCAGGACACCGGGCGGCAGACCGACCGACCGTACGAGGAAGTCCTCGCGCAGGTCTGCCAGCATCCGCTCGCCGAGCATCGCACCGCGCAGCCGCACCTGCCGGACGAACACGGCCTGGACGAGGAGCGCGACGACGAAGAGGGCGGCGGTGGCTCCCAGATGGAGGTCGCGTGCGTGGTCCGTGACGCGTTCGACGACCGAGCCCAGCAGATAGGGCCCGGCCATCGAGGCCACGACGGCCACGGTGTTGACGGCGACCAGGAGCAGGAAGGCTCTGCGGTGCCGTCGGAACAGCTCGGTCACGTAGGTGCGTACGGTCGCGGGCGCGCCGACGGGCAACGTGTGCGCCGTCGTGGGGGCGGCCGGGTCGTACGCCGGTGGCGCCACGCCGATCATGCGGTCTCCTCGATCTCTTCCAGTACGCCGTCGAGGACGGCCTCGTCGTCCGCGGTCACCTCGCCGAGAGCGGCTCGGTCAGCGGCTTCTCCGGCGGCCTCTTCCTCGGTCGCCCGGGTCACCACGGCCCGGTACCGCGGTTCGCCGTGCATCAGTTCGCGGTGTGCGCCGACCGCGACGACCTCGCCCTCGTGGACCAGGACGACCCGGTCCGCGTGGTCCAGGAGCAGGGGTGACGAGGTGAAGACCACGGTCGTGCGCCCGGCGCGCAGGGAGCGCACTCCATCGGCGATCCGGGCCTCGGTGTGCGAGTCGACGGCGGACGTCGGTTCGTCCAGGACGAGTACCTCCGGGTCCGTGATCAGGGACCGGGCCAGCGCCAGCCGCTGGCGCTGGCCGCCGGACAGGGAGCGCCCGCGTTCGGTGATGTGCGCGTCCATCGGATCCGCTGTGTCGAGCGAACCCTGGGTGAGCGCCTCAAGCACGTCGCCGCACTGTGCGGCGGACAGGGCTGCCTCGGCGCTCACTAGACCCGACGCGGGCACGTCGAGCAGGTCGCGCAGAGCGCCGGACAGCAGCACCGGGTCCTTGTCCTGGACGAGGACGGCGGTGCGGGCGCACTCCAGGGGCAGCTCGTCCAGCGGCACGCCCCCGAGGACCACGGAGGTGCTCCTCGGGCCGCCCTGGGCCGGACCCTCGTCACCCCGCTCGGATGCATGGGCTGGACCCTCGTCGCCCTGCTCGGAGGGGGCGAGACCCTTGTCACCTCGTTCGGAGGCGTGGCCGAGATCCTCGTCGCCCCGCTCGGAGGCGTGGCCGCCGAGCCGCTCGGCCAGCAGTCCCGCCGCGTCCGGGTCCCCGCACACCACGGCGGTGAACCGGCCCGCGGGAGCGAGCAGTTTGGTCACCGGGTCGTACAGATCACCGCTCGGCAGCTGCGCGGCGAGGGAACCGCCGCTGTCCATGGCCCGTTCCAGGGACAGCACCCGGGCCGCTCGTCTGGCCGACGGGCGCGAGAAGGAATAGGCCATGGCGATCTCTTCGAAATGACGCAATGGATAGGTGAGCAGCATGACGGCGCTGTACACGGTGACGAGTTCACCGACCTCGATCCGGCCGTCCCGGGCGAGCTGCACACCGCGCCAGACGACGGCGATCATCAGCAGACCGGGCAGAAGAACCTGGATCGCCGAGATCAGCGACCACATGCGCGCGCTGCGGACGGCGGCCCGGCGGACCTCCTGGGAGGCGCGGCGGTAGCGGTCGAGGAAGAGCTCCTCGCCGCCGATCCCGCGCAGGACCCGCAGGCCCGCCACGGTGTCGGACGCCAGCTCGGTGGCACGGCCCGCCTTCTCCCGCTGGAAGTCGGCGCGCCGGGTGGCGCGGGGCAGCAGCGGCAGTACGGCCACCGCGAGCACCGGAACGCCCACGGCGACGATCACCCCCAGGGCCGGCTGATAGACGGTCAGGGCCACGCAGACCACCACGACCGTCACCGCGGCTGCCGTGAAGCGGGACACGGCCTCCACGAACCAGCCGATCTTCTCGACGTCGCCGGTGGAGACCGCGACCACCTCGCCCGCCGCGACACGTCGGGTCAGCGCCGAGCCCAGCAGCGCGGTTCTGCGGGCCAGCAGTTGCTGGACGCGCGCGGCCGCGGTGATCCAGTTGGTGACCGCGGTGCGGTGCAGCATGAGCTCGCCCAGGGCGATGCACGCCCCGCACCCCGCCATCAGCGCGCCCGTCAGAGCGAGCCTGGTGCCGGAGCGGTCGACGACGGACTGGACGGCGAGGCCGACGCAGAACGGCAGCGCGGACACGGCCAGGAAGTGCAGCAGACCCCAGGACAGGGCCTTGAACTGTCCGCCGAGCTGATTCCGCCCGAGCCACCACAGGAATCGGGGACCTGAGCGTGCGTCGGGCACGCCCGGATCGGGATACGGAAGGTCTTGGATCTGCATGACGTCCCAGTGGCTCGTGTCAGGCGATGGCGAATGCTCCGGATTTCCGGGAGCCGTGCGGCCGGGGGCCGGCAGCAAACCGTGAAAGGTTCGCGTCGGAGCGTGGTCGAAAGCAAACGGTTTTCCGCCCAGGCGCAAGGAACCGGCCCGGAGCGGCCGCGACCCCGACCTGCCGGGACGGGCGGGGAGAGCGGTTCGCCAGGTGTACTGATGCGAGGATGGGCGGCATGCGAACGAACGGTGCGGTGCGTACGGGGCTCGCGGCCATGGTCTGCGGGGCCGTCGCGGTCACCCTCTCGGCCTGCGGTGGCCCGGAGGGCGGAAGCGGCAGCGGGGCGAAGGGCCGTGCGGGGGCCCGAGGCGGAGTCGCTCGTACGAGTGCGCCCACGGTGGACCTGACCCGCATTCCCGACGTGGGCGACCGGCTCCAGCGGCGGATCCCCTCCACCTCCCGTCAGGTCCTGGCCGTGTACGGCGAGGGCAAGGACTCCGCGGACTCCACGGCCGTGCTGTACACGAAGTCCGGTGCGACGTGGGAGAAGACGCGCAGCTGGACCGCGCACAACGGGAAGAAGGGCTGGACCGCCGACCATCACGAGGGTGACAAGCGCAGCCCCGTCGGTGTGTTCACGCTCAGCGACGCCGGTGGTGTGCTCGACGACCCCGGCGCCCGGCTGCCGTACACGCAGTCGGAGACGTTCCAGGCCCCGCACGAATGGGCGAAGTCTCACTGGCACGACTTCGACTACGTCATCGCCATCGACTACAACCGCCTCAAGGGCAACCCGCCGGACGATCCCACCCGCCCCTTGGGCGACGAGAAGGGCGGCGGCATCTGGCTGCACTTGGACCACGGCAGCGGCACGTCCGCGTGCGTGAGCATGTCGAAGTCGGCCATGGAGTACCTGCTGCGCGCCCTCGACCCGGAACAGCACCCGGTGGTGGTGATGGGGGACAAGGAGGACCTGAAGGTCTAGGACCTGTCCTGGCGGGCCGGCGCTCCGGGCCGAGTCGCGTGCTCCAGTGCCAGGAGGGCGGAGAAGTAGTCGCGGCCCGTCGCGTGATCCATGCCCACCTCGCACATGCGGTTGGCCGACAGATGCGCGTCGAAGTCGCGGGAGATGACGAACGCCGCCTCCTCGCGGGTGGCCGATTCGGTGAGTTCGCGGTGGAGCAGGCCGCGGTCGCCCGCGAAGGCGCAGCACCCGGCGTCGTCGGGCACCACCACCTCGTCCGCACACGCCTCGGCCACCGCGCGCAGCTGTGCCTCGTCGCCCAAGTGCCGCATGGAGCAGGTCGGGTGGAGCACCGCGGAGCCGAGGGTGCGGTGCACGGTGAGGTGGGGGAGGAGTTCCTCCGCGGCCCACACCACCGAGTCGACGACCCGCAATTCGGCGTGCAACTCCCGGTTGTCGGCGGTCAGATACGGTACGACCTCGCGCGCCAGGCCGAGCGTGCACGACGAGGCGTCCACGACGAGCGGCAGTCTGCCGCCCGCGGTCCAGCCCCAGGCCGCCTCGACGACGCGGTTGGCCATCACGGCGTTGCCCGTGTCGTACCCCTTGGAGTGCCAGATCGTCGCGCAGCACGTTCCCCGCACGTCCTCCGGAATCCACACCGGCTTTCCCGCTCGTGCGGAGACGGCGACGACGGCCCGCGCGAGCGACATGTCTCCCGGACCGCCGAAGATGCGGTTGACGCAGGCCGGGTAGTAGACGGCGACGGCTCCAACGCGTGCGGTGCCGGGCATCGCGGAGTCGGCGGCGCCCGGCATCCGAGGCAGCCACTCGGGTACGAGGTCGGGGCGTACGACCTTGCGGACCGCCCGCGTCACCGCGTTCACCCGCCGGTCGCCGATCCGGTCCACGGCGGCGACGGCCAGCCGTGCGGAGACCTCGAGCACGCGGAAGTGCCGCGCCGCGAGCGCGGCCGCCCTCTCCTCGCGCGGCGAGTGCCGGGTGTGCCGGAACGCCTTCATCAGGGCGCCTGTGTCGATGCCGACCGGGCAGGCGAGCCGGCAGGTCGAGTCGCCCGCGCAGGTGTCCACGGCGTCGTATCCGTACGCCTCCAGGAGCCCGTTCTCGATCGGGGAGCCGTCGGGCTGGCGCATCATCTCGCGGCGCAGCACGATCCGTTGGCGTGGTGTGGTGGTCACGTCCTTGCTGGGGCAGGTCGGTTCGCAGAAGCCGCACTCGATGCAGGGGTCGGCGATCGCCTCGATTCGCGGGATCGTCTTCAGGCCCCGCACATGCGCCCGTGGATCACGGTCGAGCACGACGCGCGGGGCGAGCACGCCGTCCGGGTCGATCAGCTGTTTCGTGCGCCACATCAACTCCGTCGCCCGGGGCCCCCATTCGAGCTCCAGGAAGGGCGCGATGTTGCGCCCCGTGGCGTGCTCGGCCTTGAGTGAGCCGTCGAAGCGTTCCACCGTGAGCCGGCAGAACGCGTCCATGAAGGCGGCGTACCGCTCCACGTCGGCCGGCCTGGACGCGTCGAAGGCCAGCAGGAAGTGCAGATTGCCGTGGGCGGCGTGGCCCGCGACGGCGGCGTCGAAGCCATGCCTGGTCTGGAGTTCCAGCAGCGCCTCGCAGGCCTCGGCGAGGCGCCCGGGCGGTACCGCGAAGTCCTCCGTGATCAGCGTCGTGCCGGACGGGCGCGCGCCGCCGACCGCCGTGACGAACGCCTTCCGGGCCTTCCAGTAGCCGGCGACGGTCCGCCGGTCGCGGGTGAGGGCGTTCGTCACCGAGGGCACGGGCGACACCGGCGAGAGCCCCTCCAGCACCGAGCGGGCACTCTCCTCGTACGCCTCCTGCGCGGCCTCGTCCGAGGCGCGGAACTCGACGAGGAGCGCGGTCGTCGGACCCGGTAGATCGGCCCAGTCCGCGGGCACGCCCTCGACGGCCACCGAGGCACGCAGGGTGTTGCCGTCCATCAGCTCGACTGCCGAGGCGCCCGCGGCGGTGAACAGTGGCACTGCGGCGGCCGCGGCCGGCAGCGAGCCGAAGAAGAGCAGCGCGGCGGAGACCCGGCGGTCCAGCGGCAGCGTGTCGAACACGACCTCGGAGATGAAGCCGAAGGTGCCTTGCGAGCCGATCATCAGACCGCGCAGGATCCCGACGGGCGTCGAGCCGTCGAGGAAGGCGTCCAGGCGGTAGCCGTTGGTGTTCTTGATCGCGTACTTGGCGCGGATGCGGTCCACCAGCCCGGCGTCCGCCTCGATCTCCGCCTTGAGCTCCATGAGTCCGGCGCACAGGGCGGGTTCCGCTCGCGCCAGCCGTTCGTCGGCGTCCGGTTCGGCCGTGTCCACGACCGTGCCGGACGGCAGCACGAACGTGAGTGAGGCGAGGGTGACGTACGAGTTGCGGGTGGTGCCGGCCGTCATGCCGGAGGCGTTGTTCGCGACCACGCCGCCCACCGTGCAGGCGACCGCGCTGGCCGGATCGGGGCCGAGCACGCGTCCGTGGCGGGCGAGCGCGGCGTTGACGCGGGCGACGGTCGTGCCCGGAGCGATCCGGACCCGCGCTCCGCCGTCGAGCACCTCGACCCCCGTCCAGTGCCTGCGGACGTCGACGAGGATGTCCTCGCCCTGCGCCTGGCCGTTGAGCGAGGTCCCGGCAGCCCGGAACACCACCTCGCGGCCCCTGCCGTGGGCGTAGGAGAGCACTGCCGAGACGTCGTCGATGTCCTCGGGGACCACGACGACCCGCGGCACGAAGCGGTACGGGCTGGCGTCGGAGGCGTAGCGCACGAGGTCGGAGATCCCGGTCAGCACCCTGTCGCCGCCGAGCAGGGTGATCAGGTCACCCCGCAGCGGCTCGGGAGTGCCCCCGGCCCGGTCCTCGGGGACCCTGTCGGCCGCCGGGAACTCGGGGCGCGCACCGGGGCGCAGCTTGTCGGGGTCGGGCTCCAGCAGAGGCATCGGACCACTCCTCACGTGCTCGCCGAGCAGCGCCGCCATGACGGCCACGACCGCCAGGACCGACCGGACGGCCAGGACCTACGGACCGGACCGCCGAGCCCGCCAGGACCGACCAGACCGACCGGACCGCCGGCACCGCCAAGACCGACCGGACCGCCGATACCGACCGGACCAACATGACCGACCGGACCGACGGCGCCGTCGATTCCGCCCTGAGCGGTGCCGAGGACGCCCTCGACGCCGTCCTCGAGCCGCTTCAGGGGCGGCGTACCGCCCCGAGGCCGCTCAGCAACGGTGCTCAGCCCTCGGCATGCCGTCGACCAAGGTGTCCAGCAGTCCGCCGAGCACCTCGCGCTGCTCGTCCGTCAATGGAGCCAGGATCTCCTCCGCGGCGCTTCGGCGCGCGGCGCGCAGCTCCCGTAGCGCCTTGCGCCCCTCGTCCGTGACCTCGATACGGATCACACGGCGGTTGGTGGGATCGGGTGCCCGGCGCACCTTGCCGCTCGCCTCCAGGCCGTCGACCAGTGTGGTCACGGCGCGCGGCACCACTTCGAGGCGCTCGGCGAGATCGGCCATACGGGGCGGTGAGGCGTAGTGCGCGAGGGTGCGCAACAGCCGTGACTGGGCGGGGGTGATGCCCAGCTCGCGCTGCTCCAGATGGCGCTTCTGGATGCGGTGCACGCGGCGCGTCAGACGCAGCAGCTGCTCGGCGAGCAGGCCGTCGGCATCGGGGGTGGTCATGCGGGAACAATATCAGGATGCCGTTCATTGTGAGTATAGGTAACAATGAGCGGGGATCCGTGAGTCGTCGGATCCTCGTCGATGTCTCGGTCGTCCCAGTTTCCTAGGAGTCCATTGCGTCCCGAACAGTCCACCTGGAGCCCGCCACCTGCCGACAAGGAACAACCACGGCAGGTGCGCCGCATCCTCAGGCTCTTCCGGCCCTACCGCGGCCGCCTCGCGATCGTCGGCGTGCTGGTGGGCGCCGCGTCCCTCGTGGGCGTCGCCACCCCCTTCCTGCTGAAGGCGATCCTCGACACCGCGATCCCCGAAGGGCGTACGGGTCTGCTGACCCTGCTCGCTCTCGGCATGATCGCGAGCGCCGTCCTGAGCGGGGTTTTCGGCGTCCTCCAGACGCTGATCTCCACGACCGTCGGCCAGCGGGTGATGCATGATCTGCGAACCGCGGTCTACGGCCGTCTCCAGCGCATGTCGCTCGCGTTCTTCACCAGGACGCGCACGGGCGAGGTCCAGTCCCGCATCGCCAACGACATCGGCGGCATGCAGGCGACCGTCACGTCCACCGCCACCTCGCTGGTCTCCAACCTCACGAGCGTGATCGCCACGATCGTCGCGATGGTGGCCCTCGACTGGCGCCTGACCGTCGTCTCCCTGCTCCTGCTGCCGGTCTTCGTGTGGATCAGCCGCCGGGTCGGCAACGAACGCAAGAAGATCACCACCCAGCGCCAGAAGCAGATGGCGACGATGGCCGCCACCGTCACCGAATCGCTCTCCGTCAGCGGCATCCTGCTCGGGCGCACCATGGGCCGGGCCGATTCGCTGACCAAGTCCTTCGCGGAGGAGTCCGAGGGCCTCGTCGACCTCGAGGTGAGGTCGAACATGGCGGGACGCTGGCGCATGTCCGTCATCGGCATCGTCATGGCCGGCATGCCCGCCGTCATCTACTGGGCCGCGGGTGTGGCCCTCCAACTCGGCGGCCCCTCCATATCGATCGGCACGCTCGTCGCCTTCGTCTCGCTCCAGCAGGGCCTGTTCCGGCCGACGGTCAGCCTGCTGTCCACCGGCGTGCAGATCCAGACCTCGCTCGCGCTGTTCCAGCGCATCTTCGAGTACCTCGACCTGCCCATCGACATCACCGAGCCCGAGAGCCCCGTCCACCTCGACCAGGTGAAGGGCGAGATCCGTTTCGAGGACGTCGAGTTCCGCTACGACGACAAGGGTGCCCCGATCCTCGAAGGCATCGACATCACCGTCCCGGCCGGCGGCAGCCTCGCCGTCGTCGGTCCCACCGGCTCCGGCAAGTCGACGCTGAGCTATCTGGTGCCCCGGCTGTACGACGTCACGGGCGGACGGGTGACCCTCGACGGGGTCGACGTCCGGGACCTCGACTTCGACACCCTCGCGCGCGCGATCGGTGTCGTCTCCCAGGAGACGTACCTGTTCCACGCCTCGGTCGCCGAGAACCTGCGTTTCGCCAAGCCGGACGCCACCGACGCGGAACTGCACGCGGCGGCGCGAGCGGCCCAGATCCACGACCACATAGCGTCGCTGCCCGACGGGTACGACACGGTCGTCGGCGAACGCGGCCACCGGTTCTCCGGCGGCGAGAAGCAGCGCCTCGCCATCGCGCGCACGATCCTGCGCGACCCGCCCGTGCTCATCCTCGACGAGGCGACCAGCGCCCTGGACACCCGTACGGAGTACGCCGTCCAGGAGGCCATCGACGCCCTGTCGGCCAACCGCACCACACTCACCATCGCCCACCGGCTGTCCACGATCCGGAGCGCCGACCAGATCGTCGTCCTCGACTCGGGCCGCGCGGCCGAGCGGGGCACGCACGAGGAGCTGCTCGCGGGGGAGGGGCGCTACGCCGCTCTTGTCCACCGGGACGCTCAACTGGAGCCGACAAGATGAAGATATGCCGGGTTTGCGGGCAATAGCGCGTTACCGTGCCCGTTATGCAGACGAACACTCCGCCACGGAGCACGATCCGACTGACGCGCCGGGGCCGAGTCGCCCTCATCGCGACCGGCGCCGTCGTGGCGGCCACCGCCGTGGCGGTGCCGCTGCTGAGCATGGGAGACGACGCACGCCCGACGTCACTCCTCGTCCCGGAGGGCTGGCGCTCCGGACAGGTCTACGCGGCCGTCGACAAGGCCCTCCGGGTCCCCTCGGGCACCACCAGGAAGTCCCTGGCGAAAGCCCGTCTCAAGCTTCCGAACGACGCCCGGGGAAATCCTGAGGGCTATCTCTTCCCGGCGACGTATCCGATCGGCGAGAAGGCGACTCCTGAGTCCCTGCTGACGTTCATGGTCGACACCGCCAACAAGAAGTTCAACGGGGCGCCGGTCGCCGCGGGCGCGCAGCGCAACGCGATGAACGTCTATCAGGCGGTCACCGTCGCGAGCATCGTGCAGGCGGAGGCGGCGACCGAGGCGGACATGGGCAAGGTGGCCCGGGTCATCTACAACCGCCTGGAGCGAGGCATGCCGCTCCAGATGGACTCCACCATCAACTACGCCCTGAACCGCTCCACCCTCAGCACCAGCGAGGCGGACACGAGGCTCAACAGCCCCTACAACTCGTACCGGCGCATGGGTCTGCCGCCCACCCCGATCGCCAATCCCGGAGAGGAGGCGATGCGCGTCGCGGTCAACCCGCCCGCGGGCGACTGGCTGTACTTCGTCACGGTCAAGCCGGGCGACACGCGCTTCACGGCCGGTTACGCGGAACACCAGCGCAACGTGGCCGAGTTCAACCGGCTCCACCACAAGAAGGCGTCCCCCGCGGCCTCGTCCACGGTTTCTCGGGTGGCGTCTCCCGCGGCGCCTCGGGCCGCCTCTCCGGCGATCACGCCCGCGGCTTCCCCCACGGTCGCTCCCGTTGCCTCGCCCACGGCCCCGCCCGTAGCTTCGACCGCGGTCACAACGGCAGACACGTCAGCGGGCACGTCCGCAGACACATCAGCGGACACATCCGTGGTCGACCCCTCGGAGACTCCCACGGTCATTCCCACGAACTGACGGGCGCGCGGGGCATCACACGGCGACCGGACGGAGCGCCGGCAACTGCCTGATGTCCCGTACGGCTGCCCGGCCGGCCCGGTTGGCACCGATGGTGCTCGCGGAGGGCCCGTAGCCGACCAGGTGGACTCGCGGGTCGGCGACGACGTGCGTCCCCTCGACACGGATGCCGCCGCCGCGCTCGCGCAGCCGCAGCGGCGCCAGATGGTCGATGGCGGCCCGGAAACCGGTCGCCCAGAGGATGACGTCGGCGTCCACGCGCGTCCCGTCCTCCCACTCCGCACCGTCCGGGGTGATGCGGTCGAACATCGGCCGCCGGTCCAGCACGCCGTCGGCCAGCGCCTCGCGTATCGCGTCGTTCAGCGGCAGCCCGGTGACCGAGACCACGCTCCGGGGCGGCAGCCCCTGCCTGACCCGCTCCTCGACGAGAGCGACGGCGGCCCGCCCGATGTCCTCGGTGAAGGGCCCCTCGCGGAAGACCGGGGGACGGCGGGTGACCCAGGTGGTCGCGGCCGCGCGGTCGGCGATCTCCATCAGATGCTGGGTGCCGGAGGCGCCGCCGCCCACGACGATCACGCGCCGCCCGGCGAACCATTCGGGGCCCGGGTACTGCGCCGTGTGCAACTGCCGCCCGCGGAAGGTCTCCTGGCCCGGGTAGCGGGGCCAGAACGGACGGTCCCAGGTGCCCGTCGCGTTGATCAGCGCCCGGGTCGACCAGGTGCCGGAGTCGGTCTCCACGAGCAGCCGCCTGCCCGTCCCCTCCCGGACCGCCCGGACGTCGACCGGCCTGCGTACCCGCAGGTCGAAGGTGCGCTCGTAGCTCTCGAAGTACTCCGGGACGACCTCGGAGGAGGGGCGGTCCGGGTCGGCGTCCGTGAGGTCCATGCCGGGCAGCGAGTGCATTCCGTGGACCTTGCCGTACGTCAGTGACGGCCAGCGGAACTGCCAGGCTCCGCCCGGGTGCGGCGCGTGGTCGAGCACGACGAAGTCCCGCTCGGGCTCGAAGCCCGTGCGTCGCAGGTGGTAGGCGGCCGCCAGACCGGCCTGACCGGCCCCGACGACGACCACATCGACCTCGCGCGCAACTGCCCCGGTGTTGTTCACACTTCTACGAACCGGACCGGGTTCCGGGATCTTCCCGTCGGGCACCTCACTGTGAGCAACCCGACGAATCCGTGCCGCGAGCCGCCGGCGGCCGGTCGCCCGCGACCGGCCGCGGGTTGCCGCAGATCGTGGACGACCGGCCGCCGTGTGCCGCAGGCCCGTGGACGAGCGGCGGCCGGGTGCCGTCGCCACGGGCCGGGGACCGGCGTATGCGAGAGGATTGAGGCATGTCCGATGCCTTCACCACGCAGGTCCTGAACATCTCCTCCGGTTCGTCGGAGAGCGTCGTCGACCTCACCCGCGACTGCGAGGCCTTCCTCCGCGAGGTCGCGCCGGGCCGCGACGGCCTCCTGAACGTCTTCGTGCCCCACGCCACCGCCGGGATCGCCATCATCGAGACGGGCGCCGGCAGTGACGACGACCTGCTGACCACGCTGCACTCGCTGCTCCCGGCGGACGACCGCTGGCAGCACCGTCACGGCAGCCCCGGGCACGGCCGCGACCACGTCCTCCCCGCCATCGTCCCGCCGCACGCGACCCTGCCGGTGGTGGACGGGAGCCTGGAGCTGGGGACCTGGCAGTCGGTGTGCCTCGTGGACACCAACCGGGACAACCCCAACCGCGAAGTGCGGTTGAGCTTCCTGGGGTGACGTGTCCGCTCTCCGCGCGGATCTGAGCGACCTCTTCGATCTCGCGCGGACAGCGGACAGACGTCGTAGCCGCAGACGGAAGGGAGCCGCGACCGTCACGGCCGCGGCTCCCATGTGTGTCTGTGTTACTTGATGCCGTACGCGCGCATCACGGTCTGACTGACCGTGTTGCCCGCGTCGTCCTTCGACGTGGCGCGGAGCGAGACGTACTGGGCGGCCCTGGGCGCGTCCAGGCCCACGGTCCACCTGCCGTCGCCCGTGCGGTGCAAGGCGGTCGACGTCCAGTGGTCGCCGTTGTCGTAGGAGACCTGAAGGGTGGCCCCGTTGACCTTTCCGGCTCCGGTGACCCCCTGCATGTGCGAGGCGGTCAGGGTGAGCGTGGTGCGGCGTGCCGCGTCACCGTCGATGTCGGTGTCCACGCCGTAGTCCAGCTGGATCAGGGGCAGATCCACCCAGCCGTTGCCGGAGGTGAAACCCCACTCGGTGCGGGTGGCCGACGAGGTGGGGAAGACCGCGCTCTGGCTGGTCTCCGCGACCAGACGGTACGGCAGCGGGTCCGGACTGACCGGGATGTTGATGTTCAGCTGCTGGTGGTTGGTGGACTTGACCATGGTGTCGCCCTGGTACAGCGTCACCGTCTCGTGCAACTGGTCCGGGGTCGGCTGCCAGTCGCCGTAGTCGTAGCCCGTGTGACGGGGGCCTCCGTCGCCCCAGGCCGGGATGTTGAGGGAGAAGTAGTCGCCCTGCCGGCGCGGCAGGATGCTGTCGCCGAGCCGCGGGTGGATCACCGGCGAGAACCACTGGTCGGCGGTCCGGGAGCCCGGCTTCGGGTCGACGAGATCCGCCCGCTCCTCGACCACCCTGATCATGCCGGACTGCTCGTACCAGGTGAACTTCTTCCTGCCCGAGGTGACCCAGTCGGTGCGGGTGGTGCCGAGCTGCTGGTAGGTGTCGAACCCTATGGCGTACCAGTCGAAGTCCTGAAGGTCGTACCGGCCGTTGTAGCCGGTCGTGTCGGACTTGCCGGCGTACCGGGAGTCGAAACGGGCCAGCCCGCTCCGCTCGGGACGGTAGATCATGTCGGCCGCCGGGACGGCCCCGTCGTGGCGGTCGACGAGGTCGTAGACGTACGGCGAGGTGGGGGCGGAGGTGGCGTCCAGCTCGAAGCCGGTGCGCTTGGCCGCCTGGATCAGTGCGGCGCCCTCGTCGGCCCGGAGGCTCGCGACCGCGATCGGGCCGGGAGCCGGGTAGTTGGCGGAGCCGTACCAGCTGCTCAGCCGGCCGACACGGTCGTTGACGACCAGTACCAGCTTGGCGCCGGCCGCGGCCGCCGCTGCTGCCTGGGCCACGTTGGTGTTGAGCTGGTCCGTGAACGAGGCCTTGCGGTCGTACGCCACCACCACGGCCTTGCCCTTGACGTCCAGTCCGGCGTAGTCGGCCTGCGTGCCCTTGCCGGCGTAGACGACGCCGAGTCGGTCGGTACCCGCGGGGAGCTTCGCCGAACCGCCCTGGAGCGTGGGGACGACCAGGCTCCGACCGGCCGACAGCCGCTTCGTGGCCTTGAGCGTGAGCTGCGGCTTGGCCTTGCGCCAGCGGGTGACGAAGTTGAAGCTGCCGGTGGTCACCTTCGCCGTGCTCTGTGCCCAGATGCTGGTGTAGGAGATCGGAAGCATGTAGCTCTCGTTGCGGCTGTAGCCGTCCGTGACCCGGTTCCACTCGACCCTGGTCGTCACGTCCTCGGTGCGCTGCGGTGCCACCGAGGCGACGCGGTGTGCCTTGCGTGCGTCGAGATTCGCCTCGCGGTCACTGTCCAGGTTGATCTGCGGGACGGACAGCAGGCCGATACCGAGGTCGTCCGGCCCGGCCGCGCCGGGCAGGTCCGCGAACATGACCACCGAGTACTCGCCCTTGGGCAGGCGCAGCGTGAGCCGGCCGCTGTCCGGGATCTCCACCGGCGAAGGCCACTGGTCGCCGGTTCGGTAGATCGCCACCCGGCCCCCGATCGGTGCGCCGGTGCGGTCGGTGGCGTTGAGTGTGAGGTTGTAGCGTTCGGCCTCGCGGCTGATGCCGACCAGGGTGTGTGCCACCGTCTTGCCGTCGGCGTCGGTCGCCTCGACCAGGCCGTCGGTGACTCCGTACGGGGCGGCGTTCGGATCGCCGCTGACGGTCACCGAGGCGGTGCCGTGGGCCGGGACGGTGACGGTGGATGCGGAGAGGCTGAAGATGTCCGCGGTGACGGGGGTGCCGTCGGCAGCTGTGGCCTTGGCGGCCAGGTTCAGCGTGAGGTCGGCGTCGCCGGTGTTGGTGTAGGTGATGGTCTTCGGCGACGGCTGGTCCGCGGTGTGCGGCCAGGCGTAGAAACCGGACCAGGCGGTGGCCGAGGCGTGGACGGTGCCGAGGACGGCGGCCTTGGCGTCGACGCGGCCGCTGCCGCCGCGGGACAGCGGAATGTCCGGGGTCGCCTTGGAGCTGCTGACCAGCGCGTCCTTGATCTGCCTGCCGGTCCAGTCGGGGTGCTGCTGGGCGACGAGCGCGGCGGCGCCGGCGACATGGGGAGTCGCCATCGACGTGCCACTCATGGTCATGTACGAGCCGGAGCCCGCCGCGTACTGGGAGCGGGCGGCCAGGATGTTGACACCGGGTGCGGTGATCTCCGGCTTGAGCCCGCCGTCGATGTTACGGGGGCCCCAGCTGGAGAAGTACGCCAGCTTGTCAGCCGAGTCCACCGCGCCCACGGTGAGCGCGGAGGTCGCGGCGCCGGGCGAACCGATGCCGCCCGAGCCGGAGTTGCCGGCGGCGATGACGAACAGCGAGCCCGTGGACGCGCTCAGGTCGTTGACGGCCTGCGACATCGGGTCGGTGCCGTCGCTGGGAGCCGACGACCCCAGGCTCATGCTGATGACCTTGGCGTGCTCGGTCTCCGCGGCCCACTGCATTCCCGCGATGATCCAGGACTCGTCGCCGGAGCCCTGGTCGCTGAGGACCTTGCCGACCAGCAGGTGCGCGCCGGGGGCCACGCCCTTCTCCTTGCCGTCGGAGGCGGCGCCGGTACCCGCGATGGTGGAGGCCGTGTGGGTGCCGTGTGAGTTGCGGTCGGTCACGTCCTGGTCGGGCACGAAGCTCTTCGAGTCGGCGATCTGCCCGGCGAAGTCGGGGTGGTCCGCGTCGACGCCGGTGTCCAGGATGGCGACGTTCACACCCTTGCCGTCCGTACCGGTGTTCCACAGGTCCGGCGCGCCGATCTGGGCGGTGCTGTCGGCCAGGGTCGCCTTGACCTTGCCGTCCAGCCAGATGTGGCTGATGTCCTTGCCGAAGACCGCGGGGGCGGACATTGCCCGGCTGTGGCTCTGCGGCTTCTCGGAGTTCAGGGTCGCGGAGCGGGCCTTGGCGCGGGCCAGCGCGCCGGCCGGAGTGAGGTCCTGCCACATCCGGGCGGTCTTGGACCGGTCGGCGACGGCGGCCTCGCCGTGGATCGCCGTGAGTCCGCGCTCGGCGGTCAGCGCGGTCGGGCGGTCGGCGGACCTGGCCGAGGGGGCGGCGCCGTCGTACTGGACGATCAGCGGCAGTCCGGAGCCGTGCTTGTCGTCGTAGCCGTCGGCGATCAGCCGGGTGACGTCGAAGAGTCGCTGGTCCAGTACGCCGGCCGCGACGTAGGGCAGTGCCTCGGCCGGGTAGACGAACAGGTCCTTGCCGATCGTCTCGGTCTGCACGCCGCCGGTGAGGTTCCCGGGCCGTTCGACCGAGGCGACGCTGTGGCCGTCGGCAAGGGTCTTTACGGTGACCTTGTCGCCGGTGATCAGGGTGACGGTGTGGGTTTCCCCGGCGGTGGACGGCCGGTTGGCGGTGGACTTGGGGGCGGCCGTCTGTCTGCCGGCATAGGCGCTCGACGGGGTCGCCGTCATGACCACCAAGGCCGTGCCGAGGGCTATCAACCCGCGCCTTTGTGAGGATGAAGATGGCAAGAGTGCCCTCCGGATTCGGAGTGGAAGGGGGTGTGGCGACATTGTTGGACACCGGTTCGGCGATTCGGCGGTTTGCACCTGGCGGTCTTCCGTCCTGACGGAAGGCCGCCAGGGCGATCAACTCGCGGACATGCCGTCGTCCGCGGGGAGCCAGCCGTGCCGCTCCGCGTGCCGGCCCAGTTGGAACCTGGAGCGGGCGCCGGCCAAGTCCGTGAGAGCGCGCAGGCGACGCTCCACCGTCCGCAAGGAGACGTCGAGTTGGGCCGCGATCGTGCGGTCCGCGAGACCCAGCGCCAGCAGCGAGAGGATGACCCGGTCCTGGGCGGTCGGACCGGGCGGATCCGACTCGCCGACGGCACGGGTCCCGGCGTCGGGCAGCAACGGCCGGGCCTGCTTCCAGTACTGCTCGAACAGCAGGGCCAACGCCCGTACGACCGCGGTGCCGTTGATGACCAGCGAATCCGCCTCGTCGCTGCCGTGCTCCAGCGACAACAGGGCGTTGGCCCGGTCGCATACGAGCATGCGCATGGGAACGTCCTCGGCCACACGCAGTTGCACGCCCGCGAGCAAGGACTCCCGCGCGGCCTCCATCGTCCCGGCACTCTGTAGGTGGTGACGGGAGATCACGGTGCGGAGGCCGACGCCTCGCCGCAGTAGCTCGTGCACCATCGGATCGGCGGCTTCCTGGTTCACGGCCACCGCCACCTCGGTCGGAATCACCAGGGCTTCCCGCCGTGCTCCGCCGAGCAGTTGGGCGAAGCGACGCCGGGTCGCGGCCGCGCCGTGGACCACCTCGACGACGCCTCCCGCCGCCGACGAGGAGACGGTGCGGTACTGGTCGGCGAGGGCGGCGACGGCGGCCTCGGCCTGGTCGAGCACGGCGCGCTGGCGCACCAGCATCGGCGTGAGCGCCACGGAGGGCGAAGCCGCACGGAACGTCGCGGCAGGCTCCGTCAACCCGCGGCCCGCGGCCGGGCGGCACTCCTCCTCGGCCACCACCAGACCGCGCGCCGCCAGTTCGCCGAGCTGCGCCGCAGCGTCGGCCGGGGCGGTGTTCAGGGAGTCGGCGAGCTCGGCCAGGGTGCTGCCCGGGTGGGCGACCAGCAGGACGTAGAGCCGCTCATGCTCCGGCGGTATTCCGAGTGTGCCCAGCAACGCGCCTCCTTTCGAGGGCCGCCATGCAGGCCTGCCGAGGCGGTGAACCGGCATGGAAGGGCGGTGAATCGGTGGTCAGGGGTGCGGGACGGCGATCTCGCGGCCGAGGATCTCTCCGGTGGTGTCCGCAGGCCCGGCGCCGACGAGCGAGATCCCGCGGGGTACAGGTCGGGGGCGACCCGTGCCCGGGCGAACCCCGCAGTTCGTCTGCGTGGCATCGGGGGAGCAGGGCCACGTCGGCGGCCTCCTCGTCAAGAGGGGCGGACGCGATCAGCGCGGTCTCGGCGATCCGCGGCAACATCCGTGCCACGCACGGTCGTCCGTTTGGCCAGGTCGGTTCCCGCTCCTCGGTTCGGGGTGGGTCGCCGTCCTCCGCGGCGTCACCTGTGCGAACCATACGTTCACCGTTGCGACAATGGGAATACCAGTGACTGGGGGATGATCAGGCACACAAGTAAATGGATCGTTCACCTCAGACACGGTTTCACGTCGCGCCCGCAGACCGTCTATAGGATGTGCGGGGTGACCACCACGACCGGCAGACCGCCCCGCCGTCCACGCGACCGCAAGGCCCAGATCCTGGTCGCCGCGGTGGAGTGCTTCCATCGGTCGGGATACCAGGCCACCGGTATGGAGGACATCGCCGCGGCCGTGGGCATCACGGCCGGTGCGCTGTACCGGCACTTCCGAAGCAAGCGGGAACTCCTCGGACAGGCCCTGCTGAGCAGTTCCGAGCGGCTCATGGAAGCGGTGCAACAGCCGGCCGACCTGGACTCCCTGGTGCGCGCCGTCTTCACCTTCACACTCGACCACCGGTCGTACGCCGCGGTCTGGTGGAAGGAGACGCGCCACCTCACGCCTGAGCAGCAGACCGAGGTCCGGGGCCGCCACGCCAAGCTCGCCTCCGACATCGCCGCGGCGCTGCGTGCCTCGCGTCCCGGAGTCGACCCGGCTGCCGCGGACTTGATCTCCTGGGCCGTGCTGGCCCTCGCCGCCAGCTCGTCGTTCCATGGCACGGAGCTGCCCCGGCCGCAGTTCGACGAACTGCTCCGGAGGCTGGCGTCGGCGCTCTGCCAGGCGGAGCCGGGCCCGGCGGTCTGCGCCGAAGTGCCGCAGACGGAGGCCGGGTCCGGGCTCACTCCTTCGTCCCGCCGGGAGGCGCTGCTCGTGGCGGCGATCCCGTTGTTCGCCGAGCGCGGCTACCAGGCGGTGAGCATGGAGGAGATCGGTGCGGCCGCCGGTGTCTCCCGGCTCTCGGTCTACCACTACTTCGTCGGAAAGGGTGAGCTGCTCGCCGCCGCGCTCCATCGCGAGTCGGAGATGCGGTGGGGCGCGCTGACAAGGGACCTCGGCCTGAGCGCCACCGCTGACGACGGCCTGCGCAAGGTGCTGCACACCTATGCCGAGTCGACCGTGCGCGGCAAGGGTGTCGCGGAGCTGTTGCGGGTGGGTGAAGTGGCCCACCTCGCCGAGGCCGAGCGGGAGGCGCTGCACCGGTCCCAGGTCGACTACGTCGCCGAGTGGGTGGCGCTCCTGACGACCTGCCACCCCGCACTCGGCCAGAACGAGGCGCGCGTCGTCGTCCACGCGGCACTCGCTCTGCTCAACATGCTGCCGCGGCTCGCGGTACTGGAGAACCGCGCGGATCCGGTGGCGATCGTGGTCGCTCTCTCCTCGGCGGTCCTGGAGGCCGCTGCGGATCTCTGAGCGGCCACCGCCGGGATCGAGCGGAACCTGGCCCCGTGCCGAGGCAAGGCTGCGGACCCGGCGTGGCGTGGGTCTGATCGGCCGCGTGACTTCGAGAGGGCGACCTGGCGTCCCAGGAAGAGCGGGAGGTAGGGCGGGCGGCAGCACGGGAGCGGCATGGCTCCGGCTGCCGCACGGGCCACCCGGGGCAGCGCGGGGGCCTCGGGTGGCCCGTACGACCGGAGTGCGAGCGCCGTCCGCCCCGCCCCGGTCCGGGAACCGGACGCTCCGGCTCGCAAGAAGCCGACTCGCGCGAATCCGGCACCTTAAGGCTCAGGCTGCGAAGACTCCGACTCCGAAGGCTCAGGCCCCGTAAGCCATGAGCGCCATCATCCCGGCCTCGCTGTGATAGGCGTTGTGGCAGTGCAGCATCCACTGACCGGGGTTGTCCGCGTCGAAGACGACGGACACCTTCGAGCGGGGCAGCACGATGGTCGTGTCCTTGCGCGGGCCGGTGTCGCCGAGCTGGTAGGTGTGTCCGTGCAGGTGCATCGGGTGCCACATGTTCGTGGCGTTGACGAACTCGAGCTTGACCCGCTGGCCCTCCTGGACGAGCAGCGGGTTCGAGGTCGGGTCGGCCATGTCGAACCGCCTGCCGTTGATGGCCCAGTCGTACGCGCCCATGCTGCCGGTCAGCTTGATGCGGAGAACCAGGTCGGGATCCTTCGCCTCCAGCCGTACGTCGTCGCTCGCGCGCAGCTGTCCGGCGGTCACGATCCGCCCGTCGAGCTCGCCCGGGCGCACGGCCGGGTCCGGCAGGCCCCCCGACCCGGTCCGTACGAGGGCCATGCCGGAGACGTCCTTGCCCTCCGCCAGCGCCACGAGGGGGAAGACGCCGTCGTCGAGGGTCACCAGTACGTCGTACCGCTCGCCCATGGCGACCAGCAGGGCGTCGACCTCCTCGTGCTCGACGGGGAAACCGTCGGTGTGCGTGATGGTCAGTTTGTGGCCGCCGAGCGCCACCCGGTACGCGGTGTCGGCACCGGCGTTGATGATCCTCAGGCGCACACGACTGCCGGGCTTGCCCGTGTAGCCGTCCGGATCGGTCGACACCCGCCCGTTGATCAGGTGGTACGGATAGTTCACGTCCCCTGCGTCCCGGCCGAGCAGCGGGCTGGCCGCGCCGCTGAGCCGGAACCGCGGCGACGCCCCGTCACCGGAGGACGCGGACGCGGACTGGGACGCCGGCACCGACGGGTGCCGCGAGGACGCCGGCCGCCTCGGCCCGCCGCCCTTCATGCCCATGCCGGACATGCGGTGGCTGAGCTCCGCGAAGACGTCGTCGGGCGTGCCGGTCACGCCGTCGAGCCAGTCGTCGAGGACCACGACCCACTCGTCGTCGTACGACAGCGGCTCCTTGGGGTCCTCGACGATCAGCGGCGCGTACATGGCGCGGTCGACCTGGATGCCCACGTGCGGGTGGAAGAAGTACGTGCCGGGTTTGTCGGCGACGAAGCGGTACGGGAAGCTGGAACCGGGCCGCACCGGGGTCTGCGTGACCGGCGGGACGCCGTCCATGTCGCCGCGCAGCGAGATGCCGTGCCAGTGGATGGATGTCGTGGTGGAGCCGGGCAACTGGTTGGACAGCTCGGCGGCGATCGTGTCGCCGGCGGAGACACGGAGCTCCTTGCCGGGAACCTGGCCGCTGAAGGCCCAGGACTTGACCCGGACGCCGCCGCCCAGGTCGAGGGTGGTGGCCGCGGCGGTCACGTTGAGGCTCCGGACCCTGCCCGTGGCGCCGCGCTTCCTGTCCACGCGGGCGACCTGGGATCCGTTGGGGCTGAGGAGCGAGGGAGTGTCGGGGACGTCCTTGCCGCAGGCGGCGAGCAGGCCGGTACCTGCCGCTCCCAGTCCGGCGAGGACGGTGCGACGGTTGATGCTGTTCACGAAGGGTCCTCTTCTCGATGCGCGACAGGCGTTTCGGGACGGTCCACACACGGCTGGACGGCGTCAGCGGACGCGGAAGGCCGTGGGGACGTGGCCTATGTGCGCGGCGAAGAGAGGAACGGCGGGTCGGGCGAGAGGCCCCGGCCCGGTGTGTGGCGGACCCGACGGCACCGTTTCGGCGGTCGAGCCCGGGATCTCGTGAGGGAGCGGTACGGCGGTCGAGCCCGGGATCTCGTGACGGAGCGGTACGGCGGCCATGGGGCACGGCGTGACGAGCGGACCGCGAACCAGGCGGGCGGCGCCGTCGAACCGGGCCCAGGGCAACTCTCGTACCGTCATCAGGGGCGTCCGCACTTCCTGCGAGCTAGGAACGCCACCATACCCTTCACGGGTATGCGAGCCCCGGAGGCGTCGATCAGGAATCCGCCGAATGCGGACCGGGCGGCGGCTACTTGGGCGGGATCTTCTGCTCGAACCAGACGACCTTCCCGCTGCTCACGCGTGTCGCGCCCCAGCGCAGGGCCAGTTGATTGACCAGACAGAGGCCACGACCGCTCTCGTCCCCGAGGCCGGCCTGGCGCATCCTGGGGACCTGGGGCGAGTCGTCCGTCACCTCGCAGCGGAGCACGTCGGTGCGCAGCAGCCGCAGCGACAGGGGCCGTGAGGCGAACCGCACGGCGTTCGTCACGATCTCGCTGACCATGAGCTCCGTCGGGTCGATCAGGGAGTCGAGACCCCAGCGGCGCAGGGCCCTGCGGGTCAGCCGGCGCGCCTGTCCCGCGGTCATCGGGTGCGGGGCCAGGAACCAGTAGCCGACGCTGTCCGGCGGGAAGCCCTCGAACCGGGCGGTGAGCAGGGCGATGTCGTCGTCCCGGGTCCCCGGTCCCAGGGTGCCCAGTACGTGGTCGCAGAGCGATTCCAGCGAGGCGAGTCCCCGGGCGGTGCCCTGGAGGCGGGCCCGCAGCGCCTCGACACCGCTGCCGATGTCCGTGGCGCGCGACTCGACGAGTCCGTCGGTGTACAGCACCAGGGTCGCCCCGGTGGGCGCGGCCATCTCCACCGACTCGAAGACGACACCGCCGACGCCGATCGGGGCGCCGGGCGGGACCGTCAGCACCTCGGCCCGGCCGTCCTCGTAGAGGAGTACCGCGGGCGGGTGGCCGGCGTTCGCCATCAGCAGGCGGTGCGAGATCGGGTCGTAGATCGCGTAGAGGCAGGTCGCGATGTGGTCGTTGCCCAGCCGCTGGGCCTGCTCGTCGAGATGGTGCAGCACCTCGTCGGGCGGCAGATCGAGACCGGCGAGGGTCTGCACGATGGTGCGCAACTGCCCCATGATCGCGGCGGAGGTCATCGAGTGGCCCATGACATCGCCGACGATCAGTGCGACGCGGTTGCCGGGAAGCGGGATCGCGTCGTACCAGTCGCCGCCGACCTGGGCGGTCTTCGAGGCGGGCAGATAGCGGCTGGCCAGCCGGATGCCGGTGGTTTCGGGCAGGGACGACGGGAGCATGGTGTGCTGGAGGGTGTCCGCCACGGCGGCCTCGTGGCCGTACATCACCGCCTTCTGGACCCCGAGCGCGGTGTGCGTGGCGAGTTGTGAGGCGACGAGCAGATCGTCGCCGGTGAAGACGGGGCGGTCCGCACCCCGGAGCAGGACGACCGCGCCCATGACGTGATGGCTGCCGTGCAGCGGGGCGATGATCAGTCGGTGGCCCGGCGGCAGTGCGCCCGGTGGGTCGCTCCCCGCCGCGAGCAGTTCGGCGACGGCGGGCGCGTTGCCCGGCGCGTCGCCGAACGCGGGACGCCCGTCGCGCAGCAGCTCCGCGAGCCGGCCGCCTCCGGCCGGTTCCACGCGCTCGGCGACTTCGGGGAGCGTCGGCGATGTCGGGGCACCGTCGGCCTCCGGCGGTGCCGGCAACGCCCTTTCGGAGCTGTGCAGCCGAAGTACTACGGGTGCCGTCGACCGCTCCGTGCCCACCGGCAGCGGATCGTCGAGGTGGATGAAGACCGCGTCCGCGAACGCCGGTACGGCCGCGTGGCGCAGCTCCCGGAGTGTCCCGTCCAGATCCATCCCGCGCGCGATCCGCCGCGTCGCCACATCGAGATACCGGAGGCGGTCGGTCTGCGGCACACGGCCCTCCGGTAAGGCGGCAGGCGGGAGGACGCCCTGTGGCGGTGCGCTGCCCTCGTGGAGGGTGTGGTGCTCGGTCACGCTTCTGTCCCGTCCGGTGGGTGGCGCGGTCCGCTGCTCGGACTCCGCCTCCTCAGTCACACCGCCGGCAGCACAGGAACACCTGCTCCTCGGGCGGGACATCGGTCACCGAAGGGGCGTAGGTGTACGAGGTCTCCCTCACGATCTCGAAGCCCGCCTCCTCGACGACCTTGTGCAGGTCCTCGCGCAGATAGCCGGAGACCCTGATCGTGTTCCCGAGGAACGGGATCGAGAAGTCGTCCACATCGGCCTCGACCATCGACAGGACGAACAGGCCTCCGGGCACCAGCAGATGACGGACGGTCCGCAGCGCCATGGGGATCTCGGCACGCGGCAGCATCAGAAGCGAGAAGAAGGCGGCGACGGCGTCGAAGCGGCCGAGGTCGCGCGGACCGCCCGGGCGCAGGTCGGCGAGGTCCAGCTGATGGAACGTCGCGTCGGGGACGTGGGCGCTCGCGAGCTTCACCATGCGGGCGGAGAGGTCGACCCCCACGACCTCGAACCCGGCGTCCGCCAGCCCGCGCGCCGTCGGCACACCCGTACCGCAGCCGAGATCGAGGACCCGCGCCCCCTCGCTCAGCGATCCGATCAGCCACTCGCCCGCGGTGACCTGGCCTTCCTTGTGCGGAAAGGCTTCGTCGTAACGGTCGCCTATGGCGTCGAAGGCTTCGGCCTGACCGGTGCGGTCGAGCAGGATGCTCTCGTAATCAGTCCCGTGATTGCTGTTGATCACGAAAGGAGCCTTTCGGTGGGGTGGTCGAACCTGTCCGCAATGCGGATGAAAGCGGGCGTGACGGGATCTCCGAGCCTTCTCGGTCGCTCAGGAGACGTCAATTCGAGACGATAGTCGTTCAGTGTTCGGCGGGATGCCTAAGTGTCCGAAATTGTTCGGCCGGCGGAACGACTTCCGTCCGGACCGCCCCGCTGCTGACGACGCTCGAACTCGGCCTGAACGGAAGCTGGTTGCCGCGCCCCTCTGGTGCCGACACGGCCGGAATCCGTCCGCCGGAATCGGGTGGGCGGAGCGGTGCGCGGCGGTAACTCTGGTCCCTGGTGCTGGAGATGGTGAAGTCGGCTTTCTGTACGGGTAGTTGAGGCGCCGACGTGACCGGCATCCCCGCGCCGCGGCGCCGGAATCCCCGAGCGGCGCCCGCGCGGGTGAGCCTCCCGGGCCGACGACTCCTGGGGAGCCTCGCGGCGCGGCGGCTCGTCGGCCTCGTACCGAAATGTCGTATTCATGGAAGGATCGGGGCGTGCCCCGGGCCCCGGCCCGGAACAGGCTCGCCACGGTCCCTGCGCCCCACGCTCCGGGCCCGCGGTCCGTGTCCGTGCCCCGCGTGGGTGGAGGTTGCTGTGTCCGTGCACCGCGTCGGCCTGGTCGTCCACCAGGGGAGGACGGCGGCCCACGATGTCGCCCGCGCCGTGCACGGCTGGTGCGACGAGCGGGGCATCCGGTGCACCGAGATCGACGTCTGGGCCAAGGACCAGCGGCGTCGTGGCGGACGCGCGGAAGCGGAAGCGGCCGGCAACCCGGACCTCGTCGTCACGCTCGGCGGGGACGGCACCTTCCTGCGCGGCGCCCGGATCGCCGTCAAGAGCGGTGCGAGCGTGCTGGGCGTCGACCTCGGCAAGGTCGGGTTCCTCACCGAGGTGCCGGCCGCCGACGTGACCCGGGCGCTTCAGGAGGTCCACGAGGGCAGGGCCGTCGTCGAGGAACGGATGACACTGACCATGCGTGCCTCCCGGGCCCTCGAGGTCCCCGGGGGAATGGAGGAGGTTTTCTGCTACGGGAAGGGGCCCGCCCTGCCTCCGCCGCAGGTCAGGGCCGAGGCGACGGAGGGCGACGGCTGGGGGGTGGCGCTGGACGTCACGGCCCTGAACGACGTCGTGCTGGAGAAGCTGGCCCGGGACCACCAGGTCAGCGTCGGCGTCTACTTCGCCGGCCGGCGGCTGGCCTCCTACTCGGCGGACGCCTTCGCGGTCGCCACGCCGACCGGGTCGACCGCCTACAGCTTCGCCGCCGGCGGGCCGGTGCTCTCACCGCACATGGACGCCGTCGTCTTCACCCCGATCGCTCCGCACATGACCTTCAACCGCAGCGTCGTCGCCGCGCCCGACGAGCCCGTCGCCCTGCGGGTGCTGCCGCACTCGGGCCAGGCCGCCGTCAGCATCGACGGTCAGCTGCGAGGGGTCCTCGGCCCCGGCGACTGGATCGGTGTCTTCCGGGCTCCGCGACGGATGCGTCTCATCCGCCTGCACCCCACCGACTTCTACGGCCGGCTGCGCGACCGCTTCCGCCTCAGCGACGCACCGGCGACGGCGGCCGACGCCGAAGCCGCTCCGTTCTTCCGCCCCGACACCCCTGTGCCCCCGGACCTCGCCGGACTGCGCCTGCCGCCTCCTTCGGCGGCCCGGTGACGGAGTCCGCGTCGCGACGGCACGGTGATGGCGTCCGCGTCACGAGGGTCAGGTGATGGCGTCCCCGTGGCGCCTTCCCGCTGTCGGCCGGGCCGCGTCGTCCCGCACGGTCGGGGAAATTCAGGGGGAAGCTGTCGATCCGGGCGCGTCCCGTTCGACGTACGGGTGAGAGCGGGAAACCACGGGCCCAAGGAGCACGGCCATGCCCAAGCTGCGCGTACACAACATCACTGTTTCGGTGGACGGCTACGCCGCCGGTCCCGGCCAGCGCCTCGAGTATCCGCTCGGCGAGGGCTTCGAGGGCATGCACGAGTGGATGTTCGCCGCGATGCGCGACCTGGCCGACGGCAAGGAGGGAATCGACGTCGAGTACGTGAGGCGGAGCGAGGAGAACATCGGCGCCACCATCATGGGCCGCAACATGTTCGGGCCTCGGCGCGGGCCGTGGGAGGACGAGTCGTGGACGGGCTGGTGGGGCCCCAACCCTCCGTACCACAACGACGTGTTCGTGCTCACGCACCACCACCGGCCCTCCGTCCGGATGGAGGGCGGAACGACCTTCCACTTCACCGACGAACCCGTCGAGACGGTCCTCGCCCGAGCCTTCGAGGCGGCGGCGGGCAAGGACGTCCGGATCGGCGGGGGACCGTCCACGGTCCAGCAGTATCTGCGCGCGGGACTCGTCGACGAACTGCACCTGGCCGTCGCTCCTCGACTCCTGGGCCGCGGCGAGCGTCTGCTCGACAACCTCGGGGACGCGATCGACGGCTACCGGGTCGCCGAGCAGGCCGGATCGCCGGCGGTGACGCATGTCCGGCTGGTCCGCCGATGAACCGACCGCCCTGCGGGCCGGCCGTTCGCGGTGGGCGCCGCGGCCGGCCCGGCGGGGGAGCGGCCGGCTCAGCGGGGGAGCGGCGGGCTCAGTCCTCCCGCGCGGGTGTGGCCGGTCGGGGCGCGCCCACGCGCAGGCCGTCCGTCACCAGGTCCAGCAGGCGGCGGGCGTGCGCGGGCCAGTCCCCGTGACGGTCGAGATGCCAGAGCCCGGCGACGGCGAGCAGGAAGTCGTCGGTGGTCACCCCCGGCCGGATGGTGCCCGCCTCCTCGTTGGTCCTCAGTAGCACTGCGACGGCCGGGTGCAAGGGGCGGTGGTCGAGCCTCGTGAGGACGTCCCGGGGTGTGGCGGTGGTCGTCCGCAGAGCTTCGGCCAGACCCGCCTCGGCCAGCGCGAACCGGGCGAGACGGTCCGTCCACTCCCGCAGTGCCCGGTCCGGCGGGCGGGTGGCGAGCAGGTGCGCCGCGGCGTCAGTCACCTGCCGGACCTCGTGGCGGTGTATCTCCAGGATGAGGGCCTCGCGATGGGGGAAGTTGCGGTAGAAGGTCCCCTGGCCCACCCCCGCCTTCCTCGCTATCGCGCTCAGCGGTGTGCCGGCTGAGCGGGTCAGCTCCGCCAGGGCCACGGCCAGGATGCGCTCGCGATTGCGTCGCGCGTCGGAGCGCACCGGCCCGTCCGCACGGGCCGGTTCCCCAGGGTGCGCGGGTGCGTCCTTGTCGGGGTGCACGCGTACTCCTTCCGGAACTGCGGCCGGATTCCTCCCGGTGGCACGGCCGGACCGCCCTCGGTGACGGGCGGCTGTCTCCGGGCCGGGTGATCGCGGACAACGGTCCGCGCAGGGCCCGCAGAAGCGGCCGACCCGATCCGCGATGGCCGACCGCGGTTGCCGACCCGCTCCGCGCGGTGCCCGGAACCTCTCACCGACCGGCATTCTGGCGTACCCGGCGGAATTCCGGCCGGGGTCTTCCGAAATGGCCTAGGGGCGGAGCCGGTTCAGGAAGCCTGCGGACGGTGTCGGTTCAGGAAGCGGACGGATGGTGCCGGTTCGGCGATCCGGCGGAGGGGGGCGGGTTCAGGAGCCCGGCGGATGCGGGCCGGGGTCGGAACCCGGCGGACGCGGGCCGGCGCGGGAGCCCGGCGGACGCGGGCGGCTCAGGAACGGGTGCCGCTCGCCAGCTAGTCGTACGCCGCCCGCGCCGTGAACTCGGCCTGGCCGCCGCGTACGAGCAGATCGGCCTGTGCGAAGGCGGGAGTGTCGGCCTGCGCGGCGAGATAGGGGACGGCGATGCAGCGCATGCCGGCCGCGTGCGCGGCGACGGCGCCCGGCGCGGCGTCCTCCAGGACCACGCAGTCCGCCGGGGCGGCACCGAGCCTGCGCGCCGCTTCGAGGAACACGTCCGGTGCGGGCTTGCCGTGCGCCACCTCGTCGGCCGACACGACGGTCGTGAGCCGGGAGGACAGTCCGGTGCCGGTCAGGATCGCGGCGATGGCCTCGCGCGAGGAGCCGGAGGCCACCGCCATCGGAACTCCGGCCGTGGCCAGCAGGTCCACGAACACCCGCATCTCCGGGTACACCTGGGTCGAGGCACGGGCCAGTTCCAGGTAGCGGCGGTTCGTCTCGGCGAGCAGGGCTTCGAGCGGGGCCGTCAGCCCGTACCGCTCCTTCCAGAGCGCGAGCGTCTCCTGGGTGCTGATGCCGACGTATCTCTCATGGTCGGCCCAGGTGAAGTCGTTGACGCCGTGCACGGCGAGTGTCCGGCGCCCGGCTTCTAAGTAGTTCGGTTCGCTGTCCACGAGCGTTCCATCAAGATCGAAGATGACCGAAGTGCCGTCGAGGGTGCTCATACGGTCAAGGGTGCCCGGGAGTGATCCACGCGCGGCCATGTGAAGTGATCCACCGCGCGCGCGTTCAGCCCTGCGCCGCCCGCCCGATCGACTCCACCAGTGGCAGCAGGCGGTACGGGACGCGTTCGCGCAGCGCCACCTCGGTCCGGGTGCGGACCACGCCCGGCAGGCTGATCAGGGCCTGGATCACATCCTCCAGGTGGGCGTTGTCGCGCGCCGCGACCCGGGTGATCAGATCGCCGCCGCCGGTGATCGAGAAGGCCTCGATGATCTCCGGTACGGCGGCCAGTGCGTCGCCCACATCGTCCAGATGGCCCTGGGTGACCTCGATGTGCACGAACGCGAGCACGGGATGGCCGAGGGCGGCAGGGGACAGCGACGGGCCGGTACCGGTGATCACCCCGTCCCGCTCCAGCCGGTCGAGGCGGGCCTGGAGCGTGCCGCGGGCGACACCGAGGACACGGGCGTATTCGCGGACGCTGGTGCGTGGCTGCTCCAGAAGCAGCCGCAGGATGCGGGTGTCGAGCTCGTCCACGGGCATGGTCCGTTGGTCTCCTTGTGGCTGACAGCGATCCCTTTCGACTGTACCAATGGCTCAGTCGAAATCGGGTCGGTTGAGCCAGTTCGAGGCTGTCACGTACCTTGTCCGTATCGATGGCGCTGCGCAGCGCCGGACGGCAAGGACGCCGTACCGGACCCGCGGCGCCTTTCGCATGTGCGCTGCGCATGCCGGATCAGTGTTGACGTGCGAAGTGGGGGCGGGCTGCCGACGGTGAAGAAGATGTTCATGGCGCCGGATCCGGGACTGTTCCGGCTGCGGGTGTCGCTCAGAGCGGTTCTCGGCATCGGCCTCGCGGTCGCCCTGTGCCAATCGGCCGGACTCTCGCTCCCCGCCTCGATCGCCGGCGGGCTCGCGGCGCTCCTCGCGCTGTTCACGGTCGGCGACCCGACCGTGCGCGGCCAGGCCGTCACCACCGCGCTGCTGCCGCCGGCCGGATTCCCGGTCCTCGCGGCGGCCACCTCCCTGCACGGGGCGCCGGTCCTGCGGGACGCGACCTGGCTCGCCGTGATCTTCGCCGGGGTGTACGCCCGCCGGTTCGGCCCGCGCGGGCACGCGCTCGGCATCTTCGCGTTCATGATGTTCTTCACGGCCCAGTTCCTGCACGCCGTGCCCGGTCAGCTCCCGCAGCTGTACACCGCCGTCGCCCTGTCGCTGGCGGCGTCCTCGGCCGTACGGTTCGGCGCCTGGTGCATCGAGCGGCACAGCCCCCTGCCCGCCGCGCCGCTGCCCCTCGAAGGACGCGGACTGGCGCGCCCCGCCACCCGCCAGGCCTTCCAGGCGACCGCGGCCTGCGCCTTCGCGCTCACCGCGGGCCAGTTGCTCTCGCACGACCGCTGGTACTGGGCCGTCGGCACCGCGTGGTGGATCTTCGTCAACACGGCCTCGCGCGGCGAGGCGCTGGTCCGCGGCTTCCGGCGCGTGGTCGGCACGCTCACCGGGATCGTGGCCGGGCTCCTGATCGCCGTACCGCTGCACGGCGCACCGGCGCCCACCGCCGTCCTCGTCGCGGTGAGCGTCTTCGGGATCTTCTACACGGCCGCGCCCTCGTACAGCTGGATGATGTTCTTCGTCACCGTCATGGCGGGCCTGCTCTACGGGCTGCTGGGCGTCCTGCACCCGGGGCTGCTGGGCCTCCGGCTGGCCGAGACGGGTGTCGGCGCGCTCGGCGCCGCGCTCGCGGTCGCGCTCGTCCTGCCGATCACCACGCACACGGTCACCGACCGCTGGATCGAGCGCGCCCTGCACGCCGTGCACGGCTGCACCTCGGCTGCGGCCCGGCGACTCGCGGGCGACTCCCAGGCCGACCCCGCTCCCCTCGCGGGAGAGCTCGAAGCACTTCTGGGGCGCGTACGGATGGCTCTCGCACCCCTGGTGCATCCGCTCAACCCGATGCGGCGGCGCCAGGAGCGCGCCCGCGCGATCCTGGCCCTGCTGGACGACTGCGCCCGCGAGGTACGGGGTCTCGCCGCCGTCGCCGCGGACCCGGACGCCTCGCACGACGCCCGTCTCACGGCGGCCTGCGGCCGGGTCGAGTCGGCGATGGAGTCCCTGGTCGGCGCCGTGCCGGGGGGTGCCCCGGCGGCCCACCACGGCGTTCCCGGCCACCACCCAGGCGCCGAGCAGGCGCTCGCGCATCTCCACGGCCTGGAGCGGGCACTCGTCGAAATGGCGGCACCGCTGCGCGGACCGGCACGCGGCTCGCGACTCGTCGGTGTCTGACGCCGACGGGCTGACCCCTGGCCCCTGACATCCCGGCCCCCGGCCCCCTGAAGCGCCGTCCCGCGCTCCTGGGGGCCGTTCTCGTTCCGTGGAGGGGACCCGTCCGGAAGATCCACAACGAGGGCGTGGGTGCCCGCTGGGCGGCCTCGGAGCGGTCTCGGCCGACAATCCCCCCGGCGTGCGTCCGGAAAGCCCGTGGCGGCCGTCGTACGCACTCCGGAGGCCCCGTGAGCTGCGCGTATCCGGGGCACTCCCTCTGTTCCGGACTACAGGCCCGATTCCCGGGCGCCCTGCGCCGGAATGCGGACCGCGGGGGTACGTGACCGGGGAAAGGCCAGTGGGTCCACGGCGTGTCCTCGTCCGCCGGAGACCCGGCGCTCTCGACCGCCCAGAGGCAAGAGCGCGGACGCCGGGCCTGTCCTTCCCCCCGGGTCCGGAGTGAGGGAACGGATGCCGGTCCTGCCCCTGCCCCCCGGGGTCCGGAGTGACGGAACGGATGCTGGAGTGAGGGAACGGATGCCGGGCCTGCCCCTGCCCCCCGGGGTCCGGAATGAGGGAACGGATGCCGGTCCTGCCCCCGATCCCGCCGCCGTTTCGGGCCGTGGCCGACTGTCCCGCTTTGGTCTAGACCGCAGCGTCGTGACTGCTACCGTCGCCCCGACGGAGCGTGATCGAGAGGGGACAGAAGTGGCGTACGGCGGCGGGCGGCGACAGCGGGCGTTCATCGGCTCGTTCACGGCGGCGGGGGGCCTCGGTGTCCTCACGGCGGCCGTGGATCCGGGCAGCGGCGCCCTGACCGTACTGAGCGCGGTCGACGACGTGCCCGACCCCTCGTATCTGGCCCTCTCGCCCGAGCACGACGTCCTGTACGCGGTCAGCGAGACCGCCGAGGGCGCGGTGGCCGCCTACCGCGTGGACGGCGACAAGCCGGAACCGGCCGGTCCGCCGACCCGGACCGGTGGCAGCGGCCCCACCCACCTCGGCGTCTTCGACGGACACGTCCTGACCGCGGACTATGGCTCGGGCAGCGTCAGCGTGGTGCCCGTCCGCCCCGGCGGCGCGCTGGCGCCCACCGCCTCCAGCGTGTTCCGGCACACGGGTTCGGGTCCCCACGCGCAGCGGCAGCAGGGCCCGCACGCCCACCAGGTGCAGCCCGACCCCACCGGCCGCTGGGCCGTCAGCGTCGACCTCGGCACGGACTCCGTCCGGGTCTGCGCCCTTGACGGCGGAACGCTCACCCTGCACCGCGAGATCGCCCTGCGTCCCGGCTCCGGGCCTCGCCATCTCGCCTTTCATCCACGAGGCGGCCATGCCTACGTCCTCAACGAACTCGCTCCGACCGTCACCGTCTGTCGCTGGGACGCCGTGGAGGGCTCGCTGCGGCCCGTCAACGAGACGCGGGTCCTGTCCGGCGTCCCGGACGGCGACGCGTACCCCTCGGGCATCGTGGTCTCGCCCGACGGCCGCTTCGTATGGACCGCCACCCGGGGCCGGGACACCGTCTCCGTGCTCGGCGCCGACGAGCGGGGTGAGGGACTCACCCTCGTCGCCGAGGTGCCCTGCGGCGGCGTCTGGCCCCGTGCGCTGGCCCTCGACCCATCGGGGCGCTTCCTGTACGTGGCCAACGAGCGCTCCGGCGACGTGACCTGGTTCGACGTCGATCCGGACACCGGCGTTCCGCGCCGCGCCGGCTCGGTCGCGGCGCCCGCCGCCTCCTGCGTGGTCCTCGGCTGACACGGTCTGCCCTGTGTGCCCCCTGGGGGTCGCGCCGGGCAGACCCCGCGTCCATGGGAAAGGGCCCCTCCTGGTTCAGGAGCGGGCCCTTTCGGCGTGCAGGTGGTGCGGGTGTGGCGGCCGGCTAGAAGGCCGGCGCTCCCTGGTTCTGCGGCGGCGCGATGCCCAGCGCCGACGTGTACTGGGAGAGCGCGAGCTTGCCGATCGCCGGGTACGGGCCGAGGGCCTCGGCGGCGCCGCACCCGGCCTCCTTGGCGGCCGCGTCGAGCAGATCCGCGTCGAGCTCCGGACCGATCAGGTACGGGGCGAGCGCGAGCTGCTGCGAACCGGAGCCGCGCAGCTGCTCGGCGATGGCCGCGATGGAACCCTCCTCGTCGAGGGCCGCCGCCATGACCGGCACAGCGAGCCGCGCGGCCAGCAGCATGCCGGTGATACCGGCCGCCTGCACGGCGTCCTCGCCACCGACGGTGGCCAGCACGATGCCGTCCGCGGCGGTCGCCACGGTGAACAGCCGGGCGCGGTCGGCGCGGGCCAGACCGGCCTCGGAGAGGCGCACGTGGAGCGCCTCGGCGAGCAGCGGGTGCGGACCGAGGACGTCCGTCAGTTCGGCCGCGACACGGCTCTCCATGACCGCCTGGCGGATCCGGCGCAGCAGGGCGTTGTCCGGACCGGCGAGCAGCGGGACAACGATGCCGACGGGGCCGTCGGGCTCGGAGACGTCGGAACCTGCGGCGCGGGCCTGCTCGAAGCGCGCGGTGCGCTCCTCGGCGGCGTGGGCCAGCACGGACTGCAGCGTGGGGAACTCGTCGTCCCCGTCCAGGTAACCGATGCGGGCATCGAGGCCGGGGAGCTCGGAGCGGGCGATGCTCACGACCTCTTCGGCGAGGCTGCGCGTGGCCGCGCTGGGGGTGCCCGGAACCGCGAGGACGAGCGCGGGCGCGCCCTCGGGAGCCGCCAGGGGTTCCGGACGGCGGTGCCGCCCGGCTTGGCGGGGTCGCGGCATTCGTACTGGCAGGCCGGACGCGGGCCCAGTGGGGGAGCTCATGGCGCCGCATGTTACTGGTTTCCAGGGTTCCCCTGTTCGGGGAGGGTGCAGGTGAGCGGTATCCGTCCGCTTTTGTCTGATGAGTTACGTACAGATCAGAAGTGATCGGTAATCGCCGACTTGCCGGTCCTGCGGTGGATTCGGGTCATACGCCGCCCGGTACGGCCTTTTCGGTCACCACGTACAACATCCGCTCGTCCGGGGGCAGTGCGAGCCGGCCGTCCGCCAGGTCGGCCGCGATCCGCAGCGCGCCGTCGAGCGGGTCGCCCGCGGCCGGCACCCGCCGGGCGTGCGGCAGCCGCCCGGCCAACTCCTCGTCCAGGGGTACGAGGAGCGGGGCGCCCATCTTGAACAGGCCACCGGTGAGCGCGAGATGGGGCTCGCCGTCGGCCGGGCAGACCGCCGCGGCAGACTCGGCCATGTGCCGTGCGGCGGCCCGCAGGATGTCCGCGGCCACGGGATCGCCTCCGGCGAGGGAAGCCACCTCCGGGGCGAACGAGGCGAGTACGGCGGCCCGGTCGGTGCGCGGATACAGCAGGCCGGGCAGTCCCGGCACCGGCCCGAACATCTCCTCCGCACGGGCCAGCAGCGCGGCCGAGCCGCTCGGTCGGCCGTCGAACGCGCGCAGGGCCGCCTCCAGACCCGCGCGGCCGATCCAGGCTCCGCCGCCGCAGTCGCCGAGGAGATGGCCCCATCCGTCGGCCCTGCGCCACGACGTGAGGTCGGTGCCGATCGCGATCATGCCGGTGCCCGCCGCGATCACCGCACCCGGCCGGGGGCCCAGGGCGCCCGAGTACGCCGTCACCGCGTCGGCCGCCAGGGCGAGCCGCCGCACTCCCAGTTCACGCTCCAGCGCGGCCGGCAGCTCGTCCCGCAGTTCGTCGCCGAGGGTGGCGAGGCCGGCCGCGCCGACGGCGACGGCTTCGAGTCGTTCGGTGCCGGCCTCGGTCATCAACCGGCGTGCCATCGGCAGCAGTTGATCCAGCAGATGCCGGGCCGAGATCCCGCGCGGGCCGGTACGGACCGGCTCCTCCGAGGTCAGCGGGGCGCCGAGCGGGACGGGCTGCGCGGCCCCCCGGTGTACGGGAGAGCCGGCGGTCCCCGCCACCGCGTGCGCGGCGAGGGCCACACGCAGTCCCGAGCCTCCGGAGTCCACGGCCAGCACCGCGGCAGGGCTCCGCCCGCCGCGCTGCCCGCCGTGCACCCCGTCGGGCGTCACGGCAGGCGCCAGTCCACCGGCTCGGCTCCCTGCCCGGCCAACAGGTCGTTGGCGCGGCTGAAGGGGCGTGAGCCGAAGAAGCCGCGGTCGGCCGACATGGGCGAGGGATGGGCGGATTCGACGGAGGGAAGACTGCCGAGCAGGGGGCGCAGATTGCGCGCGTCCCGGCCCCACAGGACGGACACCAGCGGACGGCCGCGCGCTGCCAGTGCCCGTATCGCCTGTTCCGTGACCTCCTCCCAGCCCTTGCCGCGGTGTGCCGCGGGGCTGCGGGGTGACGTCGTCAGCGCCCTGTTGAGCAACAGCACGCCCTGCTTCGTCCAGGGGGTGAGGTCACCGGTGGACGGCTGGGGCGCGCCGAGGTCGGTGTTCAGTTCGCGGAAGATGTTGATCAGGCTGGGCGGCAGCGGACGTACCTCCGGGGCCACCGAGAACGACAGGCCCACCGCGTGTCCCGGGGTCGGGTAGGGGTCCTGCCCGACGATGAGGACGCGTACCTCGTCGAAGGGCTGCTGGAAGGCCCGCAGGACATTCGCCCCGGACGGTAGGTAGGTGCGTCCCGCGGCGATCTCCGCGCGCAGGAAGTCGCCCATCTCGGCGATCCGTCCGGCCACGGGTTCGAGGGCTTTCGCCCAGCCCGGTTCGACGATCTCATGCAACGGTCGTGGTGCCACGGGCGTCACCCTACTGCCGTACACATGGCCGAGATCAAACTGGTGGCCGTCGTACGACCGGGGATGACCGATTCGTTGCCGAATCGGACGTGTCCGCGCACAATACGCCCGCCGTCGTGGGCTGTTGGAGACCCCGCGATCCAGCGCGGCGACCACGTCCAGCGCCGCGTCCACGCCCTGAGCGCATCCGCGTCCTGAGCGCGTCCACGTCCTGACGACGGCGATGACGGCGATGACGGCCGCGCTCGGGCCGCCGCCCCGTTCAGGCCGGCGACCGTTCCCGCACCCGGTGCCGTGTCCGGACCCCGGCCGTGTTCAGGCCACCACCTCCGCGCGGACGCACAGGACGTCCGGCAGATGCGAGGCGAGCTGCCGCCAGCTGTCCCCGTCGTCCGCGGACGCGTACACCTCGCCGTTGCGATTGCCGAAGTACACACCCGCCGGGTCCGCGCCGTCCGTGCACAGCGCGTCGCGCAGCACCGTGCCGTAGTGGTCCTCGGAGGGCAGTCCCGCCGTCAGCGGTTCCCAGGTCCGGCCTGCGTCCTCCGTACGGAAGACCCGGCAGCGGCGGTCGGCCGGGACCCGGTCCGCGTCGGCGTTGATCGGGAAGACGTAGGCCGTGTCGCCGCGGTGCGGATGCGCCGCCACCGCGAATCCGAACGTGGACGGGAGATCCGCGCCGATGTCGGTCCACTGCCCGGCCCCGTCGTCACTGCGGTACACCCCCCAGTGGTTCTGGAGATAGAGCCGGTCCGGGTTCGCCGCGTCGCGCGCGACCTTGTGCACGCACTGTCCGAACTCCGGGTTCGGATCCGGCAGGAACACCGCGGAGACACCGGAGTTGGCGGGCTCCCAGCTCGCGCCGCCGTCGGCGGTGCGGAAGACCCCGGCCGTGGACACGGCGACCGTCACGGCCCGCGGGTCGCGTTCGTCGGTGAGGATGGTGTGCAGTCCCTCGCCGCCTCCTCCGGGGACCCATCGGGAGCGAGTGGGGTGTTCCCAAAGGGGGCGCACGAGATCGAAGGACTCGCCCCGGTCCTCCGAGCGGTACAGCGCGGCCGGCTCCGTCCCGGCGTACACCACGTCCGGTTCGGCGGCCGCCGGGTGCAACTGCCACACCCGCTCCAGCGAGGCGCCCGTCTCCTTGGGGAACTTGACCGCGGGCTGCGCGGGTTCGGTCCACGTACGGCCCAGGTCGTCGGAGTGGAACACGGACGGGCCCCAGTGCGCGCTGTCCCCGCCGGCCAGCAGGCGCGGCCGCTCGCCCCGGGTGTCGATCGCGACCGAGTACAGGGCCTGCGCGTTGAAGTACGGACTCTCGTCGAACTCCCAGGCGCCGCCGCGCCGTCGCCCGATGAAGAGACCCTTGCGGGTGCCTACCGTGAGCAGTACGTCGGCCATGACAGGCCACCTCCGCGACGTCGTTGTCTGCGCTACGGGCCAGTCTGCACCCCGGCACCGACAGTCACCTTCCGGCCTGACGTCCGTGCAGGTCGGACGGGTCGTGTCGCCTTCCGACGAGGGCTCGCGGTGCCGGTAGCGGGGCCGCTCCGGGGAAGGGTCGGGCGCCCTCGGATCCCCGCGTCGGCCGAGCCGGCGGGCACGGGGCGTGAGCATCGCGCGGAGCGCGCGCGTAAGGGAGGGGGACGTGGCGTGTCCGTGCGGTCGTGAGGAGGATGCCCTTGATGGCGGCGTTCCGTGGTCCGAAGGTCTGGCTGTGGCGGTGGCGCCGCAACCCGCTGCGACGACGGAGCGATGTCCTGGAGGCCTGGATCATTCTCGCGGCCTGGGGGTTCACACTGCTGGGCGGCGCGGCGACGGGCCTGGTCACCGTCCGCGCCGTGGAGGACGCTCTCGCCCGCGAGCGCGCGGAGTCGCACACCGTCCCCGCCCGGCTGATCGAGGACGCGCCGAACGCGGGAGCCGGTGAGCCCGCCGGGCGCGTCGTGTGGACGCGGGTGCACTGGACGGCTCCGGACGGCACCTCTCGGTCCGGGCAGGTACGGGTCTCGGCGGGCACCTCGGCGGACACGCCGGTCCTGGTGTGGACCGACCCGGACGGGCGCCTCGCCACCCGGCCCCCCACCGTCGCCGTGGCGCGGCTGCGTGCCTGTCTGATCGGCGTTTTCGTGGGCGGCGGCCTGGCGGCGGTCCCCTTCGCCGCCGGCCGTTCTCTGCGCGGCCGTCTGGAGCGGCGACGCGTGGACCGATGGGACGAGGAGTGGGAGCGGATCGGACCGCTGTGGGGCCGGATGACGAGCTGAGCGCACAACGCCTTACAGCGCCGCAGACACCACCCCGCTCTCCGGGGGAGTCGTTGCCGATACCACCCCCACTCTCCGGTGAGCCGTCGCCCACACCAACCCGCACTCCCCCGTGGGAGCCGTGGCCCCGCCACCTCCGCTCCCGGGGCAGTCGTCGCCCTGCCACCCCGGTGAGCCGTCGCCCTGCCAACCCCGCCCCCCGGTGAGCCGTCGTCACGCCGCAAGTCACTCAGCCGCGGCCGCGTCGACGCACCCGGCGCTTCTGTGCCGGCCACACCCGCCGGCCCCCTCCGTGCTTCGGCCTCGTCATGTGGCCTCCAGAATCGCCCGGCAGTCCCGCAGCAGCAGTTCGTCGTCGAGCACGTCGTGGCTGCCGTGGCCGCCGGAGCGGGCCCGGTGGCGCCTGGGCGAGTCCAGTTCCGTACGGACCAGGTCGTGGAAGGGCACGCCCGCGCCGCCCATCCGGACGAGACAGGCGGTGATCATGCCCCGGGTGTACGGGTTCAGCCGCCAGGCGTCACGGAACACCGGCAGGACGGGTTCCGGATCTCCGCCGACATCCCACAGGGCGCACGCGGCGGCCGTCCGCTCCCAGACTTCGGCGGACTCCGCCAGGCGACGCAGCCCGGGGAGCGCTGGCGTGGCAGCCGCGCCCATACGGCCGAGGGCGTCGGCCGCCGTCCGTCGACTGCTGGCGTCCCATTCCGGAGCCAGCGCCCCGAGCAGCACCGGAAGGACCGCCTCGGTGTCTCCCTCCACGGACCTCAGCGCGTCGGCCGCCGCCACGGCGTTCCGGTCCGTCAGCAGGTTCCGCAACGTCGGCACGGCCTCACGCGCCCCCGGCCCGAACGCGCCGAGCGTCCTGGCCAGCGCATTCACCAGAGCGTCCCGGAGCCGCAGTTCGGGCGGCGTGCCGTGCAGCAGCCGCAGCACTTCCGGTACGGCCTCGGCGTACCGCAGCGCGCCGAGGCCGAACAGCAGCGGGACGGCACGGTCGTAGGTGTCCGGGGAGCCGAGCGGGACCTCGGCCAGCCGTTGCCGCAGCAGCGGAGCCAGGGGTGCCGCGGCCGGGCCCAGATGCCCGATCGTGTACCCGGTCTCGTTCGGCACGGCCGGACGGCGCAGCACCTCGGCGAGGGCCGGTACCGCCCGCGCGTCCCCGCACCTGGCCAGGGCCTTCAACGGGCGGTCCAGCGTTGCGGTACCGCGCTCCCGGAATTCCGGGCCCGACTCCACGAGGGCGGCGAGCCGGTCGGCGGCCGGAGCCGCCAGGGTGAACAGGAACTCCAGCACGGACACCGCGGCGCAGCGCAACCGCTCCTCGTCCGAACCCAGTTGCTCGCCGATCAGCGCGACCGGCTCCTCGTTCGCGGTCCGCCATTCACGGAACAGCCCGGCCGCCATCCACACGGCGTTGCACCGGTCGGCCGTGTTCTGGCTGCTCAACTGGCCCTTGAGCAGGGCGATCCGGTCCGCGGTCCGGGCGCCCAGTGCCTGGTGGAGCGTCCGCAGCAGCCGCGCGCCCTCCTCGTCCGCGGCCCGCATGCGGCGCAGGCTGCCGATCAGGGTGTCCGAGGACGTCCGGACGGGCTCACTGGACGGCCGGATCCGCTGCGACCTGGTGTGGAGCAGGGTGACGACCGTGGACACGAGGTCGGCGGGCAGCCGGTCGGTGGCGCACGAGGCGAGCTGCCCGATCGCCGCGAGCCGCAGTCCCGGGTCGTGCGGCGGGCCGCACAGTGACACCAGACAGTCCACCGCGAGGGCCGCGGAACCGCCGTGGAGCCGGACGAGGAGTCCGAGTCCCTCGACCAGTGCGAGCCGGACGCCGTCCTCCGGCTCGTCCCGCAGCCGCTCGCTCAACAGGGCCAGGACGAGCGGTGGTTCGCCGTGGAAGCGGACGAGTGCCGACGGCGCGGCGCGGCGCACCTCCGGATCCCCGTCCCTGACCAGGTCGAGGAAGAGCGCGCCACCCGCCCGGACGGCCGCGCGCGCCATCGCGTGTTTGTCGTCCCCGGGGTCCTCCGTGCCCTCGCCGACCCCGGCGCCGCCCGCGCCGTTCTCGAGGTCGTCCGCGTCGTCCGATCCCCCGATGCTGGCGAGCAGTTCGACGATTCCGCCCCGGTCGGGGAGTCCGGCGTGCCCGGCGAGCCTGAAGAGGAAGGGGATGGACGCGAGCGTCGAGTCGTACACGTCGCCTTGGTGGTGCACGGCTCCGTACATCCCGTCGAGCGCGGTCTCCCGCTCCTGGGGGAGTGACGAGGCGAGCCCGCGCAGGAGCTCCGGCACGTCCGCGGCGCTTCCGTAGGCATGCTCCATCGAGGCCCAGTCGACGTCGTCGATCCCCCTGAACACGGTGTCCTCCCCATGCGTCGGCCATTGATCGTGAGTGTGCACCACGGCACTGACAGTGACGCCCGCGAACCGTCACGTCGATGGCGTAGGTCCGGCCAACTATGAAATGAACGGCCGTTTTCCGACGGTCGGCCGGGGCGGAGCCACCGGCGGGACGGCCCGGCGGGGGAGCGGGGAGCTGTGAGACAGCGCGGCCGGGCACCCCGCTGGGTGCCCGGCCGTGTGGTGATGGGGCCGCGACGGCCGCCCGTTGTCGCCGACTAGTCGCGCGACGCCGACGACGTGGGCATGTCGGAGCCGGTCGGTGGTGCCGCCGCGGGCGTCACCGGGGGACGCCGGTCCGGGTGCGCCGGGCGCCGGGAGGCGAACCGGGGCAGGGTCGGCGGGGCGAGGAACCCCTCCGCGCGGGCCGCGGCGATGCCGATACGGGGAAGGTCGGCGCTCTTCTCGAAGAGGAGATAGCGAGGCTCCCAGACCGGACGGTACTTGGCGTTGGCCCGGTAGAGCGATTCGAGCTGCCACCAGCGCGAGAGGAACGTCAGCACCGAACACCACAGCCGCAGCACGGGTCCCGCGCCCAGCCGGGTGCCGCGCTCGAAGACGGACCGGAACATCGCGAAGTTCAGGGAGACCCGCTCGACGCCGAACTCCTCGGCGTGCAGCAGCAGCTCGATCACCATGAACTCCATGAGCCCGTTGTCGGAGTTCCGGTCGCGGCGCATCAGGTCCAGCGAGAGCCCCCGCTCGCCCCACGGCACGAAGCTCAGGACGGCCCGGGGTTCCCCTTCTCCGTCACGGCACTCCAGCATCACGCAGCGTCCGTCGGCGGGGTCTCCCAGCCGGCCGAGCGCCATCGAGAAGCCGCGTTCGGTCTCACCGTCGCGCCACTGGTCCGCCTTGTCGGTCAGCGCGGCCATCTCGGCCTCGGGGATGTCCTCGTGCCGTCGTACGCGGACCGTGTAACCGGCGCGCCGCACGCGTTTGTGCGCCTGCCGGACGCCCCGCATGGCGCGTCCCTCCAGGGTGAAGTCGGACCGGTCCACTATGGCTTCGTCGCCGAGCTCCAGGGCGTCCAGGCCGTGCCGGGCGTAGACGGTCCCGGCCTCCTCGCTGGCGCCCATCACCGCGGGCGTCCACGCGTGGCGCCGTGCCTCCTTCAGCCACGCCTCGATCGCGCCGGGCCAGGCCTCCGGGTCACCGATCGGGTCGCCGGAGGCGAGGGTCACGCCGCCGCCGACGCCGTACGCGATCGCCGCCTTGCCGCTCGGGGACCAGATGACCGCCTTGTCGCGGCGCAGGGCGAAGTAGCCGAGCGAGTCGCGTTCCCCGTGCCGTGCCAGCAGGGCTCGCAGCCGGGTCTCGTCCTCCTCGCCGAGCAGTTCGAGACCGCGCGGCGAGCGGAAGCAGGCGTAGAGCACCAGCAGGAAGGTGACGGCCGTCAGGACGTTGACCAGGATGTCGACCCAGCGGGGTGCGACGACGGTGTCGAACCGGTCGGCGAGCGGGCCGACACTGATTCCGCGCAGCAGGGTGTACGCGATCCGGTCGCTCAGCGGTGTTCCCGACACGCGGTTGGTGGCGCTGACGAGCAGGGTGCCCAGGGTGGCGCTGACCAGCAGTCCGCCCGCTCCGACAGCCAGCGCGAGCCGGGGATTCGAGCGGTCCCCGACGGCGTGGAACTCCTTGCGGCCCAGCAGGAGGGCGACGACGAAGAGAGCGGTGAGCAGGGCCGAGATCCAGTTGAAGACGTGCCGTTGGTAGCGGTCCTGGGTCAGCGCCACCACGTAGAGCGTGAGGAGCGGCCCGGCGAGCAGCAGGTTGAAGATCCAGGCGGCTCGTTTGCGGCGCCGCATCACGAGAGCGAGGAACAGGGCCAGCGCCGCCGAGATGAGCCCGGCGGTGGCCAGATAGGGGGTGAAGAACTCGCCTCCGTTGTGCTCGTGCACCTCTTCGCGGAACGGCAGCGAGATCACGGCGACGATGTTGAGGAGGGCGAGCAGTCGCAGGTACCAGACCGTGAACGCGGCGGCCCGTGGCCGGATTCCGTCGCCCGCTCGTCCGGACCGGGCCCCGCGGCGCGAGTTCCCGTTCCGCTGTTCCGGGATGAGCGCTGACTGTTGTACGGACACCGTGGAGCATCACCTTGGGGAGAGGCCGGGAGAACCGGTGGGGACAGAGGCCGGAACACTACATCTTGTGGGGAAGAGTGGAGTTATGGCCAGACAGGGGCGGCGTGAAGAGGTAAGGAGGTGTTGAGAATACGGACCACAGGCCCGTGGCACACCCCTCCGACGGGGGCGGTTCCGGTCCCGGATCGCTCAGCGGCGCGCCGAAGTCCCCCGGTCGTGCCCCGGGTTCCCGAAATGTCCGCCGGGGCGCGGGTTTCCGCCGTCGCCCAGCCGGCGGTCGCGCGTGGTCGCCCACCACAGGAGGTCGCCGAGTGCCGCGCCCGCGAAGACCAGGGCCGTGATCACCCCGGCCATGGTCAGTCCGTCGTCCAGGTGCGGGCGTCCGTGCAGGGCGTGCAGGTCGAACCCGCAGAGGTGGTAGACGCCCAGAGCGGCGATCCCGAGACTGGGCACGAGCAGTGCCAGCACGGACGCCGGTCCGCGCGCCGCGCTCCCGGCGGCACCTTCCTTCACGGGATCCCCCTGATGTACGACGCTCACCGCCGGGACCCTACATTACGTAGGGTCGCCCTGTCCTGGCCGTGCTCCTACCGTGTCCCGCCGCCTACCCCGGGCGACGGCCGCCATGCCGGGCCCGGGCGCCAGGCTCCGTGATCCGGATCACGGCTGCGCCACCCGTCCGGCGCCCGCCCGTCTCCGTACCCGTCCATGACATCCGGACCCCGGATGCGAGGATGAGGGCCGTCATGACTGCCGGGTGGTGCACGCGCATGCTGCGGGCCGTGATGTTCGCGGCCGTCTGTGTGGTGCTCGCCGCCCTCGGTCACGTGATGATGTCCGGCTCTCCGGTGGCCTGGTGGGCGCTGGCCGGCGCCGGAGCGGGCACGGCCGGAGCGGGCTGGTGCCTGGCCGGCCGCGAGCGCGGGCTTCCGCTCGTCGTGTCCGTCGTGGTGCTCGCCCAGGGCGTGCTCCACGCCGCGTTCTCGGCCGCACGGTCCCTGGCTCTGGCGGCGGAGGCCGGTGCCGGCCCGATTCGCCCGAGCGGGGATGCCATGGACGGCATGGTGATGGGTGCCATGGGGTCGACGAACATGGGTTCCGTGGATGCCATGGGTACGGGATCCATGGGTCTCGGATCTATGGGCGTCGGATCCATGGACGTGACGGCCATCGGTGGGGGATCCACGGGTTCCGGGTCCATGGGGATGACGTCCATGGGGTCCGGGGGCATGGCACATCTGTTCCCCGGGGGAGGCGAGGCGGGTTCGCCCTCATCGTTCGGCATGCTCGCCGCCCATCTGCTCGCGGCACTGCTGTGCGGCCTGTGGCTCGCGTACGGCGAGCGCGCCGCGTTCCGCGTGCTGCGGGCGCTGGCCGCCCGACTGGTCGCGCCCCTGCGGCTCCTCCTCGCCCTTCCGGTGCCGCCGTACCGGCCGCGGCCCCGGGTGTGCCGACGTTCCTCGGACCGGGCCCCGCGCCTTCTGCTTCTCGTTCACGCGATCACTTCCCGGGGTCCGCCCGTGGGGACCGCTGTCGCCTGAGACAGCCGGCTCCCCGGGGCGCGCCCTGAGCGCTTCGGGCATCGGCCGTACCTCGTGTACGGCCGCACCCTCTCACCGGACTCATGGCCTCGCGCCGGTCCGGATCACGGATGACCCGAGAAGGACACCTGGTGATCACTCCTGCCCTGTCTGCCCGGCCTGCATCGGCTGCCTGGCCGGCCGCGCCTGTCCGGCCTGTCTCGCATGCCGGGCCCGTTCCCCGTCATGGACCCGAGAGGCGGAACGAGGACGGCCGAGCGGTGTCTGCCGACGAGTCGGCGACCGCCTGGGCGCTGGCCGCCCGCGCCGGTGACCCGGCCGCCGTCGACCGCTTCGTCCGCGCGCTGCACCGCGACGTCGTGCGCTTCGTCGCCCACCTGTCCGCCGATCCGCAGGCCGCCGAGGACCTCGCCCAGGACACGTTCCTGCGGGCGCTCGGCGGTCTGCACCGGTTCGAGGGACGCTCCTCGGCGCGCACCTGGCTGCTGTCCATCGCCCGCCGAGCGGTGATCGACAGCCTGCGGTACGCCGCCGCCCGGCCGCGTTCGGCCGGTGCCGTGGACTGGCAGTCCGCGGTGGAACGGGCGCAGCCGCTCGGTCTGCCCGGCTTCGACGACGGTGTCGCCCTGCGCGAGCTGCTGGACGTGCTCCCGTGCGAACGGCGTGAGGCGTTCGTCCTCACCCAGCTGATGGGCCTGCCTTACGCGGAGGCCGCCCTCGTCAGCGGCTGCCCGGTCGGAACCGTCCGCTCCCGCGTGGCGCGCGCCCGTACGACCCTGCTCGCACTGCTCGCCGAGGCGGAGGCCGAGGGGGGCGAAGCGGGGGCCGAGCCGACGACCAAGGTGACGGCCGGGGTTGCGGCCGAGGTGAAGGCCGCTGAGGTGACGGTCGCTGAGCTGCCCGTCGCTGAGGTGACAGCCGCCGAGCCGCCGGCCGCCGAGGTGACGGTCAAGCGTCTCGCGCCGGGCGCCGCCTGATCGTACGGGACGGGGCTCCGCCGAGGTGCGGGTGGCGGAGATGCGGTCAACCACCCTGCGTCGGGCCCCGGTTCGCCGTCTTCGCGGTCGGCCGCCTGGCCCTATTAGCCGCCTTCGGGGGGTCCGGCGCCTACACCGACCGGTGGTACTGCTCGGGAACGTGGACCTGGGCCCCGAGTTCACGTGCCGCGAGCCGGGCGAAGGACGTGTTGCGCAGCAACTCCCTTCCCAGCAGCACCGCGTCGGCCTCGCCGTTGGCGACGATCTTCTCGGCCTGCTCCGCCCCGGTGATGAGTCCGACGGCGGCGACGGCCATCGGGGTCTCCTTCTTCACCCGTGCGGCGAAGGAGACTTGATAGCCGGGGCCGACGGGAATGCGGACACCGGGGGCGTTCCCGCCCGTGGAGACGTCGAGCAGGTCCACACCGTGCTCGTGCAGCTCCCCGGCGAAGCGGACCGTGTCGTCGGCGCTCCAGCCCGCGTCCTCCAGCCAGTCGGTGGCGGAGACGCGGAAGAAGAGCGGCTTGTCCTGCGGCCAGATCTCCCGTACGGCGTCGACGACTTCGAGGGCGAAGCGGGTGCGGTTCTCGTACGAGCCGCCGTACGCGTCGGTGCGGTGGTTGGAGTGGGGGAGAGGAACTCGTTGATGAGATAGCCGTGGGCGCCGTGGATCTCGACGATCTCGAAGCCGGCGGCCAGGGCTCGGCGAGCCGCGTCCGCGAATCGGCCCACGATCTCCTGGATCCCGGCGACCGTCAGCTCGTCGGGAACCGGGTGACTCTCGTCGAACGCGAGCGCGCTCGGGGCGAGCGCCCGCCAGCCGTGAGCGTCCGGTCCGACGGGGGCGCCGCCCTTCCAGGGACGGTCGGTCGAGGACTTGCGTCCGCCGTGGCCGAGTTGTACTGCCGGCACCGTGCCCTGTGCGGAGAGGAAGCGCGTGATGCGGCGGAACGCCTCGACCTGGGTGTCGTTCCAGATGCCCAGGTCGTACGGGGAGATCCGGCCCTCGGGGGAGACGGCGGTCGCCTCGACGATGGCCGCCCGTCAGGCCGGACGCCTGGCGCCGTGACGAGGCGCGACAGCCGCCGGTGACGCCTCGATGAGGCCCGCCGTCGGGCGCGTACGGACGTGGGCCGAATCCGGGCAAAAAGAAAAGGCAAGGGGAAAGCCGTCCCTTGCCACTCTCAACTTATAGCGCACCGGGGGGCTTGCCGCAAGGCCCCGGTCGTGCCGCAGAATCACTGGCCGATGCCAGAACCTGCGGAAATCGGAGAGTCGAGACGTGCGTGTGCTTTTGTCCCCGGATCGGAGCCGGTGACATGAACCCCTTGACCACCAGTGCGTTCCACCTTCCGGACCGGCTTTCCTCCAAGGCCGACCCGGCCCTGATCGACGGCGACGAGCGGCACTTCGCGGCCGTGGCGGAGAGCCTGGACCACGCGATCGGTGAACTGACCGAGCGTCTCGACGCCGAGCGCAGGGCGCCCGGCGGCATCGGCCGCGAGGCGATGGAACGGGACCTGGAGATCCACCGGCTGACCGGCCGGCTCCGTACGCTGCGCCGATTCGGACTCGACCTGTGTCTCGGTCACATCGTCGCCGCGGACGGCTCAGGACCCGTGTACATCGGACGCCTCGGCCTCACCGACAGCGAGGGCCGCCGCCTGCTGACCGACTGGCGCTCTCCCGTCGCCGAGCCCTTCTTCGCCGCGACCCACGCCCATCCGATGGGCCTGGTGAGCCGCCGCAGGTATCGCTGGACCGACGGCCGGATCAGCGACTACTGGGACGAGGTGTTCACCGCCGACGGGCTGGAGGGGCACGCCGCGCTCGACGACCAGTCCGCCTTCATCGCGAGCCTGGGCGGCAGTCGGTCGGCCCGGATGCGGGACGTGCTCGCCACCGTCCAGGCCGACCAGGACGCCGTCATCCGGGCCGGATCCCGGGGCGCGCTCGTCGTCGACGGGGGTCCGGGCACGGGAAAGACGGTCGTCGCCCTGCACCGGTCCGCCTACCTCCTCTACGCCGACCCCCGGCTCGGACACCGGCACGGCGGCGTGCTCTTCGTCGGCCCGCACCAGCCCTATCTGGCCTACGTCGCCGACGTCCTGCCCAGCCTCGGTGAAGAGGGCGTACGGACCTGCACCCTGCGCGACCTCGTCCCCGAGGGACCCGGAGCGGCCGTCGAGCCCGACCCGGACGTGGCCCGTCTGAAGTCGTCCGCCGACATGGTGAAGGCGATCGAGACGGCCGTCAGGTTCTACGAGGAGCCGCCCGCCCGGGGGATGACGGTCACGACCCCGTGGGCCGAGGTCCGGCTGACCGCCGACGACTGGGCCGAGGCGTTCGAGGCGGCGGAACCGGGCATCCCGCACAACGAGGCGCGGGACCTGATCCGGGAGGCACTGCTCGAGATCCTGGCGGACAAGCACGACGGCGACGTCCCGTCCGAACCGCTGCGGAGGTCGCTGCTGCACGACCGGGAGCTCGTCGGGACCCTCGACCGCGCGTGGCCGCTGCTCGACGCGGCCGACGTCGTCGGAGACCTGTGGTCCGTACCCGCCTACCTGCGGTTGTGCGCCCCCTGGCTCGGCCCCGACGACGTCCGCAGGCTCCGGCGCGCGGACGCCCGGGCGTGGACGGTGTCCGACCTGCCCGTCCTGGACGCGGCACGTCAGCGGCTCGGCGACCCGGAGACGTCCCTGCGCAAGCGCCGCCACGAGGCGTCCGTCGCCGCCGAACGTGAGCGCATGGCCGGTGTCATCGACAACGTGCTCGCGGCCGACGACGACGGCGAGGGCGCGGTGACGATGCTGCGCGGACGAGACCTTCAGGACAGCCTGATCGACGAGAGCGGACTGCCCACCGCCGAAATGGACCTGCTCGCCGGGCCGTTCGCGCACATCGTCGTCGACGAGGCCCAGGAGCTGACCGACGCGGAATGGCAGATGCTGCTGTCGCGCTGCCCGTCCCGGAGTTTCACCGTCGTCGGGGACCGGGCCCAGGCCCGACACGGTTTCGCCGAGTCCTGGCGGGAACGGCTCGGGCGGATCGGGCTCGACCGGGTCGACGTCGCCTCGCTGACCATCAACTACCGGACGCCCGCGGAGGTCATGGCGGAGGCCGAGTCCGTCGTCCGGGCCGCGCTCCCGGACGCCAACGTGCCTACTTCCGTGCGTAGTTCGGGTGTCCCCGTGGTCCACGGTTCCGTCGCCGATCTGGAGTCGGTCCTCGACACCTGGCTTCTCGAACACGCCGAGGGCATCGCCTGCGTCATCGGCGACCCCACGTTCCGGGCGACGCCACGGATCCGTTCGCTGACACCGGAGTTGGCGAAGGGGCTCGAGTTCGACCTGGTCGTCCTCGTCGACCCGGAGAAGTTCGGGGAGGGAGTGGAGGGCGCCGTCGACCGCTATGTCGCGATGACCAGGGCGACCCAGCAACTCGTCATCCTCACAAGCCCCTGAGGCCGACGACACGGAGCCGTCTGGTCACGGTTCGTCTGGTCACGAGTCGTCGGGCCACGGAGCCCTCGGGCCACGGGCTGTCGGGTCACCGAGCCATTGGGCCGCAAAGCTGTCGGGTCACGGCGTCGTCGGGTCCACGGTGCTGTCGGGCCGTGGACCGGCGGGCTCGGTGGGGACGCGGTACTCGGCCGGCGGCGCCGTCGTCAGGAACCTGCCGTCCGCGCCGCTGCCCGGAGTGCGTCCCAGTCGGGCAGCTTGACCACCTCGCGGCCCAGCGTGGCTCCCAGTTCCGCCTCGGCCCGTTCGATCGCCTGCCATCCGGCCCATTCGACGGGCCGTATCCCGAGGGCCCGCAGCGCGGCGAGCGGATCATCGGCGGCCTCTCGCCGTACGAGCGCGGGGGCGTCCTCCAGCAGAGAGCCCACCGTCTCCTTGGCGCACGGGCGATTGGTCCCGATGACCCCGGTCGGGCCCCGCTTGATCCAGCCCGCCACATACTCGCCCGGCGAGACCACACCGTCGCGCAGGACGCGTCCCGCCCGCTGCGGCACCGTGCCACGCTCGGGGTCGAACGGCATCCCGTCCAGCGGCACTCCGCGATAGCCCACCGAGCGCAGCACCAACTGAGCCTCGATCTCCTCGAATCGGCCGGTGCCCGTCACCCCGCCCGCTCCGTCCGGGACCGTCCGCTCGAAACGCACCGCGCCCACCCGGCCGCCGTCGGCGAGGAGTTCGACGGGCCGCAGGAAGAAGCGCGGGCGGATGAGCCGCGGGCGGCCCAGCGGCGCGGCCGACGCCCAGCCACGGAGGACCTCCACGTTGCGGCGCTGCGCGGCGGGCAGCCCCGACGGATCGAGGTAGGCCGGATCGAGCGCCAACTCGGCCTCGTCCACGCTGACGTCGGCCTCCGGCAGGCCGCCCAGCTCGCGCAGCTCCTTCGTGGTGAAGCGGGCCTGGGACGGTCCGCGCCGCCCGACCATGCTGATCTCGGTGACCTCGCTCGCGGCCAGCGCGCCGAGCGCCGCCTGCGGGATGTCGGTGGGGCTCAGCTCGGGCGCGGTGCGGGCCAGGATCCGGGTGACGTCGACGGCGACGTTCCCGACGCCGATGACGACGGCCGAACGCGCGCCGGCCAGGAATCCCTCGGCCGCGGAGTCGGGGTGCGCGCTGTACCAGGACACGAAGTCGGTCGCCGACCAGCTGCCGGGCAGATCCTCACCCGGCACACCGAGATGCCGGTCGGTGGCGGCGCCGACGCAGTACACGACCGCGTGGTACAGCTCCCGCAGCCGTGTCACGGGCACTCCGCCCGGTCCCACCTCCACACCGCCGAGGAAGCGCACGCGCTCGTCCTCCAGGACGGTCCGCAGATTGTTCTGGAGCGACTTGATCTTCTCGTGGTCGGGTGCCACGCCGTAGCGCACCAGGCCGTACGGGCAGGGCAACCTGTCCAGGACATCGACGCGGACATCGGGAGGCCCGCTCCGCTGGACAAGACCCTGTGCGCTGTAGACCCCGCTGGGGCCCGAACCGACGACGGCGACACGCAGCACCGCGGAACTCCTCACCCGAGGGATCAGGAAGATCGCTGACAGGACATCGCTGTGCTCCAGGATCGCACCACCGGTGCTCCGCTGACAGGGTGCGGTGCGTGCCGGCCGTGCGCGTGTCCGTTCGTATGGAATGTGATGATGCGGTTACGTTCCGTATGTGCCGGACGCATCGTCTCTCAATCTGTCCGACCGCTGCCGCATGGACGGCGAGGTGTCCGTACGCCCCGCCTGGGAAGTGCGGGAGTCCGGTTCGGGTGTCACGGCCTGGTTCGACGTCCGGCTGGCCTTCGCGGACGGTGCCCGGGTCGACCTGCTCGCCGTGCTGTCGGAGACGGCCCTGTCGATCGAGGACGTACGGGCCGAGCCGCCCCTCTCGCTGGACGACCTCGCGGTGGTCGCCGAGTGGATCGAGGAGCCGCTGTCCGAGGTGTGCGGGAGCCGCCTCGGTGCCAGCCGTGACCAGGACCGGGAGAGCGGGGCGCGGCGCGCCCGCCCCGTCTGGCCGCGCGGTGCCGAGGGCCGTCTGCTGGTCGCGGAGGAGTACCGGGCGGCGCAGAACGAGGGCGTGGATCCGGTGCTCGCCGTCATGGACGCCACCGGCCACAGTCGCCGCAAGTCCCTGAGGCTGATCGCCGGGGCGCGCGACGCGGGCTTTCTGACACCTCGTCACGCCCGCCGCTGACCGAAGCCGAGCGCGTGGACGCGTACGGGTCCCCGTGCGCGAGCACGGCGAACGGCCCTGGGATCACTCCGCTCAACGTCCCCGCGCGGCGGGCTACTTGGACTTGCCGGCCTCGGGTTCCGGGTCGGTGGCGAAGAAGCGGGACAGATCCGTCGCGCGGGGGCCGGCCGGTGCCTCGGCGTCCGGCGGCACCCCCATCTCCCAGTCCAGCCGGTAGCGCTTGAAGAGTTCGGCCCGCAGGACCGGGACCTTCATCGGCACGCCCGGCACCAGTGCCGAGTAGACCGCGCCCATGAGCAGTGCGCGCAGCATCGGATAGTCGGCCGAGACCTGCTGCGACCCGTACCGTGCGACGGTGTCCCCGAGCAGTTCGGAGAGCCGCACCTGTTCGGGACACTGGACGAACCCCTCGGCCTGGAGCAGCCCGGCCATGTGCTGCCGCATCAGCACCGGCTGATCCTGGGTGAGGCCCAGGATCGCGTCGATGGCCCGCGCCATGCGTTCCCGGCCGTCCTCGCTGCGCGGTTCGCGGTCGAGGGCTTCCTCCAGGCTCCGGTGCATCAGCCGGTGCACCGCGGACTGGAGGAGCTGGCGCTTGCCGGGGAAGTAGTACGAGACGAGCCCGCGCGCCGATCCCGCGCGATCCGCGATGTCCCCGAGCGTCGTGGCGTCGTAACCGCGCTCGCTGACCAGCTCGACCGCGGCTTGCAGCAAACGTTCCCGGGAACGCCGCCGCAACTCTTCATTGACCGAGGCGCTTCTCGGGGACATGCTGTAACTCCTGCGTTGACTGGCTGCCAGCCAACTATACTCAACGCGTCCGGATCCGGGCCTTTCACGGGTCGGTTCCGGGCTGCCGCCGACCTGGGGCGACGCGGGGGATCGCCTCAGGTCGGACGCGCGGCAGCGGGCGCCTGGGGGTGCCGTCCGCGCGGCGGCCGCCCTCGGCTCTCGGGGACCGTCGTTCCGCGGCTCCTACGTCTCGCGCGTCCCGTCCTGCCGCAGGCGCCGCTGCGCGGCGAGGTAGGCGCGTCTCCAGTTGGTCACCATGTACCAGCCGACCGACAGGCTCAGCAGCACGTTGCCGACGAGGGTTTCCCTGTCGTCGCTGTGAACCGTGTTGTGGAGGGCGGCGGCGGTGACGTACGAGAGCAGGCCGGCGAGGAGGATCCAGAGCGCTGTCTTCATGGCGGACCTCGGGGGTGTGTGACGGGGGCGCCAACGTAGCCATGGATCCCGAATTGCGAGGCGTTTGACTTTTGTTGGCCAAAACTTGACCAAGAGGGTCTCGCCAGTGGCCGGAAATCACCCCATCCGCGTCGAGTCTGTACCGAGACTCCGTTCAGCGAGTGATCCCGGAGGGGTGAACGGCCGCTTCCGGGTGCGTCAGTCCATGTCCACGAGATCGAGCACCGGCCGCAGTCCGTCCGGGCGGTCCGCCGCCGGCAGATGGTCGACGAAATGGACCGCGCAGCCCAGGGCCGCCGCGCCCCCGTCGGCCCTCCGGTCGTCGCCGACCATCAGGGTGTCCCGCGGGGCGACGCCGAGTCCGGCGCAGGCGGTCGCGAAGAGCCGAGGATCCGGTTTCTGGACGCCGTGCTCGTACGACAGGACGTACGTTCCGACGTACTGGTCGAGTCCGTGTTCGCGGAAGACGGGCCGCAGGTCCCAGCCGATGTTGCTGACCACCCCGACGGCGAGACCCCGTTCACGCAGCGCGCCGAGCACCTCGGCGGCATCGGGATAGGGCGTCCAGGCGGCGGGCCGCATATGGCGGTCGTAGAGCGCGTCGTGCAGACCGGGATCGGGCAGCGACACCTGCCGGGAGACACCGGTGAACGCCGCCCTGTGCTGCTCGGCACTGTGGTCGCGGGCCTCCCAGACGGCCAGCAGGTGATCCGGCACCGGCCGCACGGGCCGGGCGCCGCCCGCGAGCGCGCCCACCGCGTCCAGAGCCCGCGCCTTCTCGGCCAACTCCGTCTCCGGGAGCGGGTTTCCGGTCTCCGCGAGCACCGCACGCAGCCATGACTCCGTGTCCTCGACGCGGAAGAGGGTCCCGGAGAAGTCGAAGAGCACACCTTTGAAGGTCATGCGAGAGATCTTTCGCGGCGGGGCGGGTGCCGGTCAAGGCGCCCCCGTCCGGTGAAGCCTCAGGAGAATCCCCCCGCGCGTGAACGGGCCGCGTCCCGGCGTCGCCTGGGCTAACCCAGCGCGCGCAACCCCGGTACGAACGCCACGAGGACCGGAACCACCGGCACCAGGGCCGCCGCCGCCGTCAGTTGCAGCCGACGGCCCGTGGTGAGCCGGTCCCGGGCGCTGAGGAGGCGGTCCACGCGCTGGGGTACATGGGCGCCCGGGGCCTGACCGGGTCCGAACACGCCGCGGTCCTCGTTGAGTTCGACCAGGGCGAGGGCGATCGTGAGCCGGCCGAAGCGACGCGACGCCACGTCGTCGGCGGCGAGTTCGACCAGCCGGTGCATCTCGTCGCGGAACGCGGCGAACACGGGCACCTGCGGAAAGCCGTTGGCCAGCGCGGCCGAACAGTGCAGCAGCCAGTCGTGCCGCGCCCGCGCGTGCCCCTGTTCGTGGGCGAGCACGGCATCCAGCTGCCGCCCCTTGAGACGGCTCAACGCGGCCGTGGTGATGACCAGTTGGGGAGCGGTGCCGGGCAGCCACCAGGCGTCAGGGCGCTCTCCCTCAAGAACGACGAGACGGTCGGCTCCGGGCTCCTCGCCGGGCAACAGAGGTGCGCGCACGAGGAGTTCGGAGCGGCTCTGCCGACGGCGCAGCCGTGCCCGGACGATCTCGCGTGCCAGCATCGCCGCGGTCCAGGCGCCGCCGCACGCGAGCACCACGGCCGTGGCGGCGGCCCAGGAGCCGCCCGCACTCGGCACATAGGCGTCGACCACCGACGCCGGGGCGCCGTCGAAGACATGGCCGCGCACGGCCACCCAGGCGGCGGACGCGCTCAGTGTCATCGACAGCGCGCAGCACAGCAGGACGGCCGCCACCACGCATTGCCACACCCACAGGGCGACCACGGGTTCCCGGTCCGGCCAGTCAGCCCGTGCGAGCAGTCGCGGAGCGACCACGGAGGCAAGGGCGCCGAGCAGCAACAGTGCCGCGGGGACCATCATGGCCGAAGCCTATGAGCGGGGCCCGCCGCTGGATACGGCCAACGACCCCAAGTGACGTACGCCACGGTTTCGCGGCGCGCCCGGATTCCCTTCAGGAGCAGCCGACTTCGGAGCGTGACCGGACGTCGGGGCGCGGCCGTGACCCTCGGAGTCCGGGACGTGAACGATGTCAGAGCGTGACCAGCATCGCCAGCATCGCGATCCCCATCGACAGGCGGCAGGCCTGGGAGAGTTCGGGGCGGTCGCCCCAGCCCACGGTGCGCGTCGCCGGGCCCGGAGCGACGGCCAGCGGGAGAAGACGGGCGCCCGAGCGGAGTACGTAGCCGGCGAAGTACAGCAGGAGCATCCCGGTCAGGACGGGGACCCCGGTGCCGCCGTGGACGTGGTGAGCCGGGGCGGCCGTCATCGCCGCCGCCATGTAGACCATCGCGACCGTGCCCATCAGATGGTGCAGATGGTGCCGGCTGCCGCGGGCCGTCCAGAGCGCGCGCAGCGCGGCCACGCCGAAGACGGCCGTGCACGCGAGCCAGGCCCAGCGCGGCGGGGTCACCACGGCAGCCGGTACGGCCATCGCGGCCATGCCGAACCCCATGAGCGCCTCCCCGCCCGCGGTGAGCCGTTGTTCCTCGACCGGGCTGCGCATCCGCAGCAGGCAGTAGGCCCCGGTCGCCGCGCACAACGCGACGAGCAGCCAGCCGGGCGAAGTCGGTCCGTGCACCGCGTACCTCCCCGCTCGACGATGTCGGACACGCGATGCCCGGCGGGTGGTGCCCGGCACGGGTGCCTGGCAGAGGTGCCGGACATCGGACAGTCGGTCAGGGCATGCCCCGGGCGGCCGGGGCGCATACGAGCGCAGGGATGTACGCGGGGGAGCGTGCGGGGGTGCACCGCAGGTGGGAGCGCAGCGAGGAAACTAATTTACAGATAAAACACTTGCTAAGGTTATTGCCATGAGCAGTGCGCCCCCTCTCGTCCCCTCCTCCGTACGCAGGCTTCCGCTGGCCGGTGTGCTGCGCCTCGGCAGGCCCTCCGACATCTGGTTCAAGCCCGCCCTGAGCGTCGTCGTCGCGGTCGCCCCGCCGAATCTGACACTGCTGGCGCTCGGCCGGCTGGACCTGGCGATGTACACCATGGCCGGGTCGCTCTGCGCGCTCTACGCCCACAGCCGTCCGTACGCCGCGCGGGCGCGGGCCCTCGCCTGGGTGGTGGCCGGGATGCTCGGCGGACTCGGCGTCGCACTCGTCACCGCCTCGCTCACCACGAACGCCGTCGTCCTGGTCACCGTCGGCGCGCTGCTCGCCGCCGCCCAGAAGACCCTGTGCGACGCGACGCGCATCGGCCCGCCGGGCAACGTGGTCCTCGCCTTCATCTCCTCGGCGTCCCTGTTCGTGCCGCAGAGCCTCGGTCAGGTGCCGGGCCATCTGGCGCTGGGCGCGGCGGCCGGAGCCTGGGCCTGGATCGTCGGCATGGCCCCCGGCCTCGTACGTCCGCACGGTCCTGAGCGGCGTGCCACCGCACAGGCGCTGAACGCCGCCGCGATGTCCGTCGCCGCTCCTGACGACCCCCGTGCCCGCGCCGCGGCGGCCGCCGCCGTGCACACCGCCTGGCAGTCGCTGCTGTCCACGGGAGCCCGTTCCGTCCCCCGGCGCGCTCTCGAACGGCTCGTCGTACGGGCCGAGGTCGCGCTCGCCGCACCCGCCGGGACCGACCCCGGGCGGCTGCGCGGCTGGGCCCGCGAACTGTCCGGCACCGGACCCGTCCCGCACCCCGACGGCCTCGGGGACGGAGCGGACGAACTCCTCGGCGTCGAGGCCGCGCTCGCCTTCGGGGAACCGCCCCTGCTCGCCCGCCTCGGCCCGCTCGCCCCCATCGCCCTGCGCACCGCGCTCGGCTGCGCCTTCGCCGGATACGTCTCGCTCGCGCTCGGCGTCGGCCGCCCCTACTGGGCCCTCGTCACCGCCGCCTCCCTCTATCAGGCCAACGTCACCCTGACCTGGAGCCGCGGTGTCCAGCGGGTGACCGGGAACCTCCTCGGTGTTGCCGCCTTCGCCGTCCTCGTCCCGCTCGCCCATGCCGGCCAGGCGGCCCTCGTCCTGTGCTGCCTCGCCCTGAACTTCGGCGCCGAGGCGCTGATCGGCCGCAACTACTGGCTCGGCAGCGTCTGCGTGACCCCCATGGCCCTGCTGATCACCGAGTTCGCGCACGCGCAGCGGCCCGGAGAGCTGATGACCGACCGGGTCCTGGACACCCTCGTGGGAGCGCTGGTCGGCTTCGTCGCGGCCGTCGCCGTGACCAACCGGCGGGCCGGTGACCGTATCGAGGAGGCGCTCTCCGCGGTCGGGCGGGCCCAGGAGCGCGCCGCCGGACTGCTCGCCGAGGAGCGGCCCGAGCCGGGCGACCTGGAGTCGGCCCGCCGCGGTCTGTCCGCCGCCGTCGTGCACCTGCGCTCCGCCGCGGACGCCGCGGCCGGCGAATGGTGGCGGCGCGCCCTGCCGGAGGAGCGGGTGATGCGGGCCGAGCAGGCGGGACACCGTACGCTCGCGGCGACGGTACGACGCCAGGGACTGCACTGCTGGGAGGGCGCACAGGCATGACGACAGCGGACGGGCGGAGAGCGGCGGACGGCGACCCGAGACGGGACGGTGATCCGACCCAGGACCCGGCGACCCCGCCCGAGCGACCGCCCACCGAACGGCAGCCCACCGACGCCGCGCCTGCCGGAGGGGCCCCCGCCCGCAATGCGCCTGTCGGAGGGGTGTCGGCCGAGGCCGCGTCTGACGGAGAGGTGTCCGTCGGCACCCCGCCCGGGGACGCCGTGGTGGCCGACACCGTGGCGGCCGTCGTACGCCAGTGGGAGACCGTGCGGCCCGATCTCGACACCGGGCCCATGGAGGTCATCGGCCGGGTCAACCGCTGCGCCGCGCTCCTTCAGCAGGCCGAGGACGCGCCGCTGCGCCGGGCCGGGCTCACCCGCCCGGAGTTCGACGTGCTCGGGACGCTGCGCCGCACCGGGCACGAGCTGACCCCGAGCGAGATCGCCCGCGAGACCTTCTCCTCGGGCGCCGCCGTCACCAAGCGGCTCAAGCAGCTGACCGAACGCGGCCTGGTCGAGCGGCGCGGTGACACCCGTGACCGCCGAGTCGCGCACGTCCGGCTGACCGACGCGGGACGCGACCTGGTCGACGCCGTCCTCCCCGATCAACTCGCCTACGAGACCGGGGTCCTGTCCGGCGTCGACCGCGAACGTCAGCGTGAACTTGCCGGACTTCTGGGCGAGTTGCTCGGCCAGCTGGAGGGCCGGCTGAGGCTGCCGCGCGGCTGACGCGGGCCGGAGCGGGCACCCGAGGCCGGTGCGGATCAGTCCTTCTCGTCCTCCGCGTAGATGCCGAAGGCCGCGCCCTGCCGGTCCCGGGCGACGGCCAGGCGCCGCCCGTTGGGCTGCGAGACGGGCTCCATCAGCAGGTGGCCGTCCGCCATGAGGACCGCGTTCGCCGTTTCGTCCACGTCCTCGACGGCGAAATAGGGCAGCCAGTGCGAGGGGACCTCGTGCGCGAAGTTCTCGTCCATCGTGACCATGCCGCCGAAGTCGGCGCCGTCGATGCCCCACTGCGGGTAGTGCGCCGAGGGCTTCACGGTCCAGCCGAACACGCTCGTGTAGAACTCGGTCACCCGGTCCGGGGCCCTGGTCAGGAGTTCCACCCAGCCGAGCGCGCCCGGCGCGTTGAACAGTCCCGCTCCGGGGAAGGCCCGCGCCTGCCACATCTGGAACGCGGCACCGCCAGGGTCGAAGGCGACCGCGAAGCGCCCCACGTCGAGCACCTCCATCGGAGCGAGGACGAGGGTTCCGCCCGCGGCCTGCACGGCCGCCGCGGTCGCGTCCGCGTCGGTGACGGCGAACGACACGTTCCAGGCGACGGGCTGCGACTCCTGGTAGACCGGGGAGATCCCCGCGACGGCCGCGTCCCCCAGATGCGCGACGGTGTACCCGCCCGCCTCCTGACGCGGGTCGGTCTCCGGGCGCCAGCCGAACAGGTCGGCGTAGAAGCCCTTGGCGCCCTCCAGGTCGTCGGTGCCGAGCTCCGTCCAGCAGGGTCCGCCGGTCACCGGCCTGTCGAGCTTCATGACGTTCCTTCCGCAGCGAGCCCCCTCAGCACGCTAAGCCTGCCGCGGGGCACCGGCCATCCGGACATCGGCTCCGCACGCCGGTCCTGACCCGTCCCATGACCCGCGGGCTCGTTCGGCCTGGGGCACTCAGGGCCGGTGGCGCAGCGGATGATCGGCCGGGATCTCGACGATCACGATCTCGGTCCCGTCCGGGTCCGCGATCCACATCTCGATCAGTCCCCACGGCTCCCGCACCGGCCCGCGCACCACCTCGACACCGGCGGCCGTCAGCTCCCCGTGGGCCGCCGTCATGTCCGCGACCTGGAGCCACAGTTTCAGCGCCGGGGAGGGCGGGATCACGGACCGACCTGCGACCTCCAGGAATCCGCCGCCGAGGAAGTACACGGTCCCGCGCTCGGGCCCCGTACCGAACTCGCGGTAGACGGCCAGGCCGAGCTGTTCACCGTAGAAGACGCGCGAGCGCTCCGGGTCGGTCGGACGCAGGAGGGTCCGGCTGCTCAGTACATGCACCATGCACCCGGAGCCTAGTGGGAGCGTTACGCTCGGGCGTGCCCAGCCGCGCCACTGATCGGAGAACCGCTGCCATGGAAACCGCCGCCGCCACCGGACTGACCTTCCGCGACGCCGTCGACAGCGATGTGGAGGCCCTGGTAGCGCTGATCGAGTCGGCGTACCGAGGCGAGTCCAGCCGTGTCGGCTGGACCACGGAGGCGGACATCCTCCAAGGCCGCAGGACCGACCCCGAGGGTGTGCGCGCGGTCGTCGAGGCGTCCGACAGCCGGCTCCTGGCCGTGGAACGGGACGGCGTCCTCGTCGCCTGCTGCCAGCTGGAGCACCGCGGCGACCACGCCTACTTCGGCATGTTCGCGGTCAGCCCCGCACTCCAGGGCAGCGGGCTCGGCAAGGTGATCATCGCCGAGGCGGAGCGGACCGTGCGCGAGGTGTGGGGCGTCACGGAGATGCACATGACGGTGATCTCCGTACGCGAGGACCTCATCGCCTGGTACGAGCGGCGCGGATACGGCCGCACGGGACGGATGACGCCCTTCCCTTACGGCGACGAGCGCTTCGGCATCCCGCAGCGCGACGACCTGCGCTTCGAGCTGCTGGTCAAGCCGCTCGTCTAGGCGTCGGCGGGAGAGACCCGCCGGGCCGCTCGGGTGCGTCCGCGCCGAGCGGCCCGTGCGTGTCGCCGCGGGTGCCGCGGCCCGCTCGGTGGGCTACGCCGTGAAGCGGCCCGTGCGCTTGATCTCGGGATAGTCGGTCGTGGCGCCGTCCAGTTCCAGCGCGCGCACCAGCCGGAGCTGGTCCTGGGTGTTCACCACCCAGCCGATGATCTTCAGGTCGGCCTTGCGGGCCTGTTCCACGACCTCCAGGCTCAGCCTGCGGATGTTGAGACACACGGTCGTGGCGCCGGCCTCGACGGCGCGGTCCACCACGTCGGTGTCGTAGCGGCTGGCGATCAGCGCGGTACGGACCCCCGGCACCAGCCGCGCGATCTCGGCGATCGCCTCGTCGTGGAACGAGGACACCTCGACCCGCCCGACCAGGTCCTTGCGGTGCATCACCTCGGCCAGCGCCCTGGCCGCCGCGACATCCTTGATCTCGGCCTGCAACGGCGTCCTGACGGCCTCCAGGACCTCTTCGAACACGGGGACGTGCTCGCCGTGCCCCGCGTCCAGCGTGCGCAGCTCGGCGAGCGTCTTGTCGGCGATCGGCCCCGTGCCGTCGGTCGTACGGTCCACTTCGGCGTCGTGCATGACGACGAGGGCGCCGTCCTTGCTCAGATGCAGATCGAGTTCGATGAGGTCGAGGCCCGCGTTCTGGGCGGCGATGAAGGAACGAAGGGTGTTCTCGGGCTCGACACCCATCACTCCGCGGTGACCGATGGTGAGGAAGTTCAAGATTCGACTCGCTTCCGTCGACGGCGGCTCGGCTCGCGCGTGGTTCCGGGAGGCGGCCACGCGCCAGGCCGCAGCCTAATGGCCTGGCTGTGCTGTGTACCCGTTCCTACGCCGTGCAATGGGAGTGTCGGATTCACACGGCGCGGCGTGCGTGCCGGTCCCGCGCCGGGCAACGGGAGCGCGCACCCGAGTGGAGCCCCCGGCCTCCTGCGTGACGAGGGCCACGCGTACACCGCCGGGCCGAGGGAAGGTGCTGTGGTGCATGTCATCGCATGGACGGTGTCAGACAGGAAAAAGCGCGGTGAAGGTGGGGGGTGCGCAGGATAATCTCCCGGGTTCCCACTTGCGTAAAGGAACCTCGTTTACATACGGTGTCCATACGCGAGGTTTTCCTGTGGAGGATGGGACATGACGGAAGTTCTTGTGCAGGTGGGTTCGGAGGAGCGGGTTCCTCCCGTGGGCAGGGTGGTGGATCACCCGGCATGGCCCGTCCTCAAGGCTGCCGTGGAGGAGATCCGGCCGTGGCAGTCCAAGGACGGCTCCATCGACTTCGCGGCGGACGGTGCACCGGCCGCCGCCGACGTCGAAGCGGTCGTGCGTCGCGCGGCCGAGGCGATAACCGAGCTCTCCCCGCTGGTGCCCCACGACGTCGCGTACCACGAGGCGCTCGTGAAGGACCTGCGCCGCTGGGCAGACGGCGGCTTCGAGGTGCCCGACTTCCTGGACTCGCTGCTGGCCTTCCAGCCCGCCGCGAACCGCGAGGACCGTCTCCAGCACCTGGTCGTCTTCCCGATGTACACCCAGAACGGCAACCTGGACCGCAACTTCGAAGCGGTCGTGCTGCGCATGGTGTGGCCCGAGTGGCTGGCCGAGCTGGAGCGCACCCGCTACGACAACCCGCTGTTCTGCGGCATCACGTTCGAGGACTTCACCGCGGGATACGACACCAACTCGGCCGTGCTCTTCCCGGAGACGATCGCCGTGCGCGAGGCGCCCGAGCGCTTCTCCTGGGGCGGCATCTTCTGCGACCGCGAGGCCGCCCGCTTCCGCGCCGTCACGGACGCGGCCGTGGACACCCTGGGCCTCGAACTCCCCGAGGACATCGCCGCCATGGTCCACGACCAGGAGCGCTGCGAGAAGGCCTTCGTGCTCTGGGACATGGTCCACGACCGCACCCACAGCCACGGCGACCTGCCGTTCGACCCCTTCATGATCAAGCAGCGCCAGCCGTTCTGGATGTACGGCCTCGAAGAGCTGCGCTGCGACCTCACCGCCTTCAAGGAGGCCGTGAAGCTGGAGTCCGAGGGCAACGCGCACGGCCGCGACGTGCAGTACGCCGTGCTCTTCGACCGGATGTTCCGCTTCCCGCTCTCCGGCGACCGCGTCCGCAACTACGACGGTCTCGGCGGCCAGCTCCTCTTCGCCTACCTGCACAAGCACGACGTCGTCCGCTGGACCGACAACAAGCTGCACATCGACTGGCAGCGTGCCCCGCAGGTCACCAACCAGCTGTGCGCCGAGATCGAGGAGCTGTACCGGGCCGGCATCGACCGCCCCAAGCTCGTCCACTGGTTCAAGGCCTACGAGCTGGTCTCCACCTACCTCGCCCCGCACCCGGGCTCCCGCTGGGCCAAGGGTCCGGACGCGCTCGACCTGTCGCAGCCGCCCCGCAAGCTCGTGGACGACGTGCTTCCGGACGAGTTTCCCCTGAGCATGTTCTATGAGGCGCTCTCCAAGAAGCTGAAGAACGTGATCGCCTCCACCAAGGGCATCACCGCGGCCGGCTCCGAGCGGGTCGCCGCGTGACCGACCGCGGCAGCGAGAACATTGCTCAGGAGGAGAAGATCATGGGGAACGGGGCTCTCAGCGGTGCGGTGATCGCGGTGGCGGGCGCGGGTGGACCCGCCGGCCGGGCGGCGCTGCTCAGGCTCGCCGAGGCGGGCGCGACCGTGATCGGCGCGGACAACGACGCGGAACGCCTGGCGGAGGCCGTGGACGCGGCCCGCTACGCGCACGGCGGCGCCACCGTGGTCGGCGACACCGTCGACCTGCTGGACCTCCAGTCCACCCGCGACTGGGCCGCGCGCATCCAGAAGGACTTCGGCCATGTGGACGGCCTCGTCCACCTCGTCGGCGGCTGGCGCGGCAGCGAGACCTTCACCAAGACGGTTCTCGACGACTGGGACCTGCTCGAACTGCTGCTGATCCGCACGGTGCAGCACACCACGCTCGCCTTCCACGAGGCGCTTCAGGCCAGCGAGCGCGGCCGGTACGTCCTGATCAGCGCCGCGGGCGCGAGCAACCCCACCGCGGGCAACGCCGCCTACTCCGCGGCCAAGGCCGCCGCCGAGGCCTGGACCCTGGCCATGGGGGACTACTTCCGCAAGGCCGGCATCGCCGAGGGCGCCGACGGCGCGACCTCCGCCGCTGCCATCCTGGTCGTGAAGGCGTTGGTGCACGACGCGATGCGCGCCGAGCGGCCGAACGCGAAATTCGCGGGCTTCACGGACGTCACGGAACTGGCCGAGTCCATCGTCGGCGTCTGGGACAAGCCCGCCGCCGAAGTGAACGGAAAGCGCCTGTGGCTGACCGAGAAGCCGTGAACCCTCCGAAGACCGACGCCCGGCGTCATCACGACCCGGCCGTCCGCGGCTTCGCCAGCGACAACTACGCGGGGGCCCACCCCGAGGTGCTCGCCGCCCTGGCCCTGGCCAACGGCGGGCACCAGGTCGCGTACGGCGAGGACGACTACACGGACAACCTCCAGGGGATCATCCGCAGTCACTTCGGTGCCGGCGCGGAGGCCTTCCCGGTCTTCAACGGCACCGGAGCGAACGTGGTCGCCCTCCAGGCGGTCACCGACCGCTGGGGCGCCGTGATCTGCGCGGAGAGCGCGCACATCAACGTCGACGAGGGCGGTGCCCCCGAGCGGATGGGCGGCCTCAAGCTGCTCACGGTGCCCACGCCCGACGGGAAGCTCACGCCCGAACTGATCGACCGGCAGGCGTACGGCTGGGACGACGAGCACCGGGCGATGCCGCAGGTCGTCTCGATCACCCAGAGCACCGAACTGGGCACGCTCTACACGCCCGGCGAGATCCGCGCGATCTGCGACCACGCCCACGAGCACGGCATGAAGGTGCACCTGGACGGGTCCCGGATATCCAACGCGGCCGCCTCCCTGGACGTCCCGATGCGGACGTTCACCAACGCGGTCGGCGTCGACATCCTGTCGCTCGGCGGCACGAAGAACGGCGCGCTGTTCGGCGAGGCCGTCGTCGTCCTCAACCAGGACGCCGTCAGCCACATGAAGCATCTGCGCAAGCTGTCGATGCAGCTGGCCTCCAAGATGCGGTTCGTCTCGGTGCAGCTGGAGGCGCTGCTCGCCAAGGATCTGTGGCTGCGCAACGCCCGGCACGCCAACGAGATGGCCCAGCGCCTCGCCGAGGGTGTCCGCGCCGTGCACGGAGTGGAGATCCTCCACCCGGTCCAGGCCAACGCGGTCTTCGCGCGGCTCCCGCACGACGTCACCCTGCGGCTCCAGAAGCGCTACCGCTTCTACTTCTGGGACGAGGCCGCGGGCGACGTCCGCTGGATGTGCGCCTTCGACACGACCGAGGACGACGTCGACGGGTTCGTGGCCGCACTCAAGGAAGAGATGGCCCAGCAGTAGCCATTGATGCATGGATATGCGGCTGTCTGGAAAGTCATTGACTTCCGGGTGGCCGCATTCCTATGCTCTGCGGGCATGGAGCTGCTCCAGAAAACCAGCGACCTGTCCGCCTATCTGGCCGCCGACGACGTGGTCGACCATCACCATCCGCTCGTCCGCGAGACGGCAGCACGACTCGCCGAGGGATCCGTCGACTCGTATGCCTATGCGCGATCGGCGTTCGAATTCGTGCGGGACACGATCCCGCACTCCGTCGATTCCGGTGATCCGCGGGTCACCTGGCGCGCTTCCGACGTACTGGAGCAGCGCACCGGCATCTGCCACGCCAAGGCCCACGCGCTGGCCGCGCTGCTGCGGGCCGAGGACATCCCCACCGCGTTCTGCTACCAGAAGTTCGAGGTGCTGCACGGTCTCGTCGCCGTACGCCTGGACGGCGCCTGGCACCGGCAGGACCCCCGGGGCAACAAGCCCGGGGTGGACTCCCGCTTCTCCCTCGACGGTGAACGGCTGGCCTTCACGCCGGACCCGGACCGCGGCGAGCTGGACCATCCCGGGCTGTACGCCGAACCGCACCCGGCCGTCGTCGGCGCCATGAAGGCCGCCCCGAGCCGGGAGTCGCTGCTGCGGACGCTCCCCGCCGCTCTCTGAGGCAGGTAGCGGCAGGGGTCAGCGGGCCTCGGCCGCGCGCACCTCTTCGGGGGTCGGGGCGGTGCCGCCGAGGTGGGCGGGCATCCACCAGGTGTCGTCCGCCCCCTTGGGGCGTACGGGATAGGCGCGCTGCGCCGATTCGAGCAGCTCCTGGACCCGCTCGCGCAGCCGCCGGGTGATGGCGCCCGCGTACTGGTCCGTCGGGGCCTCCACCGGCTCGCCGACCCGGATGGTGATCGGGGTGTGGCTGCGCTTGAAGTTGCGCGGGTGGCCCTTGGTCCACAGCCGCTGCGTGCCCCACAGGGCCATGGGGATGAGCGGGACGCCGGCCTCCTGGGCCATGCGCGCGGCACCGGACTTGAAGCTCTTCAGCGTGAAGGACTGCGAGATGGTCGCCTCGGGGAAGACGCCGATGATCTCACCGGAACGCAGCGACTCCAGCGCGTGCTGGTAGGCCGTCTCGCCCTGCTGGCGGTCCACCGGAATGTGCTTCATGCCCCGCATCAGCGGACCGGAGATCTTGTGCCGGAAGACCGACTCCTTCGCCATGAAGCGCACCAGGCGCTTCTGCGGCAGCGCGGCCAGGCCGTCGAAGATGAAGTCCAGGTAGCTGATGTGATTGCTGACCAGCACGGCGCCGCCCGAGCGCGGAATGTTCTCCGATCCCTTGCAGTCGATCTTGAGGTCCCACGCCTTGAAGAGCGTTTGGGCGAGGCCGACGACGGGACGGTAGACAAGCTCTGCCATGGACGGGGTGGACCCTTCTCTCTGCCCGGGAAGGGTTCCCCCGGCGGGAAAGTTACGCAGCCGTAGGTTTACGGCAATGCGCAGATCGTGCCCGAAGAACGGACGAGTGGCCAGCCCTGGTGCCGGGGAACGGCGAGATCCTCGTCACGTCGTCCCCTTGATCCACCTGGAGTTTTAGCTCATCTTTACTTTTCGCGTACCGTCACACGTCGCACAACCAGGTACATCTCACACCCGAGGCAGTACCCGAACGCGGCATTGAGAAACGCGGCCGCCAGCGCACACGCGGTCGCCGCCGTACCCAGCCACTGGGGTCCCACGGTCCAGCCGGCCAGACCCACCAGCGCGAAGACGAGCCCGACCGCCTGCGCGAACCGCGGGGGCTCCGGGGCCTCGAACCCCGTGGGCGGGCCGAGCCGTGGCCGTACGGCCTTCCTGAAGACCCGGCCGTACGGCGAGCGCGTCACGCCGCCCGCGGTACCCAGGGCGAACGCCAGTGTCTGCCACGCCAGCAGCCAGACGCTCCCGGTGATCAGCGTGACCGCCAGCACGACGGCGGTCACGGCCGCGCCGAACCGCGGGCCTCTTGTGTCGATGTCCATGAATCAAGCATTCCGCACGCGGGGCGCCGGACGGCCCCGGGAATCTTTGCGGTCTCATGAATGCTTGTGCAGGGGATGAACGGACTTGTGGTGTGCCTGGTCGTGCTCGCGGCGGCGAGTATCTACGGAGTGCTGCACCGGCGGCGGAGCGGGAGGGTGCGGGTGAGCGGGCGCGACGGCGGAAAGCGGCTCGGCGCGGCGGAACTGGGGGAGGCCCTCGGGCAACGGGCCACGCTCGTGCAGTTCTCCAGCGCCTTCTGCGCCCCCTGCCGGGCGACCCGGCGGGTCCTGGGCGAGGTGGCCGGCATCGTCCCCGGGGTGTCGCACGTGGAGATCGACGCGGAGGACCACCTCGACCTCGTACGCGAGCTCGGCATCCTGAAGACGCCCACCGTGCTCGTGCTCGACGCCGGCGGGCGGATCGTGCGGCGGGCCACCGGGCAGCCGCGCAAGGCGGACGTCATCGCGGCGCTCGGAGAGGCCGTCTGAGAGGCGGTCCGAGCCGAGGCGATCATGGTAAGGCATCTCCCACATGCCGGTACGCCCTTGACTGCGCCCGCCGCCTCTCGTCAGCCTGACCGTATGTCACCGCACAGCCTTCTCCCCGAGTTCGCCGACACGGACCCGCCCCGCCCCGCGGGTGCGCGCGCTCCGGGCTGTTGACCGGCCAAGGACCGTCTCCCGCTCCCGGTTCCGCCCTCGGGGCCGGAACCTCACGTCGGCTCACGCAGAAGGACAGCTCCATGACGGCCACATCCGGCCTCGGTACTCCACGGCCCGCCTCACCCGAGCTGCTGCGTTCCGTGTTCCGGCGGCACGCGGCCGGTGTGGCCGTGATCACCGCGCCGGGTGCCCGCGCTCCCGTCGGTTTCACCGCCACCTCGCTCACCTCGGTCTCCGCCGAGCCCCCGGTCGTCTCGTTCGGCATCGGCACCGGCGGCTCCAGCTGGCCCGCGATATCCGAGGCCGGCCATGTCGGCGTCCATGTGCTCGGTGAACACCAGCAGGAGCTGGCCGCCACCTTCGCCCGCAGCGGCGCCGACCGGTTCGGCGCGCCCACCCGTTGGCGTAAGGGGCCCGAGGAGGTTCCCGTGCTCGACGACGTCCTCGCCTGGCTGGTGTGCCGTGTCGTGGCGCGCGTACCCGCGGGCGATCACCGCATCATCCTGGCGGAGGTCGTGCTGGGCGATCACTCGGGGGCGGGCGGCCCGCTCCTGTACCACGAGGGCCGGTTCAACGGCCTGCGCGACTGAATCCGCAGGCCGGGGGCAGCGGGCTCGTTACTCACCGGTTCTACCCGCCGGTTACACAGCGTTGCGAAGGTCACAGTCCAAAGCGCTTGCTCAGTGTGCGTCGACTGGGTGTACTGGTGAGTAATATTTCGTTCGGAGCGCGGGCCGCCCCGACCGGGATCGGCCGCTTCAGGCGCCTATGCTGCCTGAAAGAAGGCAGCCCAGAAATGACGATGCAGTAGGAGAGCCGGCGTGAGCTTGAGGATCGTTGTCACTGTGAAGTACGTGCCCGACGCCACTGGCGACCGGCACTTCGCCGATGACCTGACCGTCGACCGTGACGACGTGGACGG